>NZ_JBRIQN010000061.1:0-30177 GCF_052981855.1 Micromonospora sp. LZ34 | reverse complement strand
CCACTTCGAAGCCTTTGCCACCATCGCGAGCACCCTGATCTGCTACCGCCGCCTCACCAAATGAGACGCGCCCTAAGATGTTGCCTTGCGCGTTCACGGGGAGGCGACATGTCTGAAGACATCAATGCGGAAAGCCTGATCGCTCTGGCTGATCGCCTACGAGCCAAACCAGCCCAAAGCCATGAACGTCTCGAGCTGGTCACCAGCTGCGAGGGTTTGCCGTGGCTCGGCCGTGTCCCGGCTGCCACCGAGTCGTGCATCAAGATCCTCGCCCAGACTGACCCGAGGACCCGCTCAATGCCTTGCGAGCTCGGTATCTCCTCGATGGAGGTGCCCAGTGCCCTGACCACCTTCCGCCGTTGGTGGCCAAAGGCGGTCATCGCTATGGGCGATCCCGGGCAGCCTGATCCGCGGAAACCGTTGAAGCCCGGCATTGCGCAGTGGCGTTTCGACGGTGTCAACGCGTCGCCGGCGTTGAGCCCTCCGAGCACCGCTGGTTCTGCCGCTATCGCAGCTCACTTTGCTGGCCTGCCGTGGGCGCCGCCGCCGATGATGTATGACGCGGCCCGGCCGCTTGCAGACATTGAGGCAGAGGACCTGCTGGCTAGCATGGTTCATCCGCCGCAGATGCCGGCAGGCCGATGGGATCGCCTGCCAGGCTTGTGGGAGCGCTACATTCAGGCGTGGTGCTGCCTGGGCCTGCTGCATCATCGACCGGACCAACCGTGGCCGACATCGACCAGGCGACAAATGTTGATCGAGCTGGCCTACGGTGTCGAGGACTGGATTACCGAAGCCGCGCTCTATGCGCTAATCACAGCGGCTTGGGTGGACCCAGCATGCCGCTCAGACGTCGCCGGCTTGGTCGAGACCAGATACCTGATGTTGCGTGAAGCGGCCGAGACCAGACCACTCACAATTGGCGTTTCTGTGGCGCAGCTGGTTTACATAACCCCAGGCATGCCAAACGAAACCCTTAACCACGCAGTGGATTTGACCGCCGCATTCCAGGAGTGGCCAGGCAATGGAAGCGTCTCGCTTGGCGGACCACTCGCGCCACCGCCGCGGCAAAGGTCGCTGTTGGACAGGTTTCGTCGCCGTTGACAGAGCCAGGGCCGACCGCGCCCGAGCGCGTACAGTACCGCGGTGCTCGCGGCTGCTGCTGTTACCACGGCGGCGACTGGCACAGCGCCTTGACGCCGGTGTCGAGGCCGGCGACGGCGGCCAGGCTCGTCATGTCTTCCACCGGAGTGCCCAAACCGGTCTCATCACCACGCAGCAGAATGTCGGTGCCGCCGTCAACCAACACGATCGCATCGACCTTCAGGCGAGCGACGAGGTGACGGTAGGCCGCCCGCAGCGGCTGAACCCCGACCTTGGGAAAGGCGTACACCGTCGCTGGCAGGTCCCGAGCGGCGAGCCAGCGGGCCAGAGCTCTTTCGGGAAAGTAGTCATCCAGCCCTGCGGTCTCCGCAGTCACCGCGGCGACGTGCTCTGCCAGCCACACATCGCGGTCAAGCAACTCCAGCTCGGCGAAGGACAAGTTGGCCAGATGCACACTGACGTCGGCGTCCCACAGCGCGACCGCCAACGGCAGCCCCGCATACACGTCGAACCCACCGCCTGCCCCGGCGATCAGGACACTGCTCGCCTGGCGCAGCGCGGCGAACAACGGCGGCGTGGCCAGCGAATCCCCGCCGTCCCGCTGCCGGTCTTTCAACCCCGCACCATCCCTCATTCGCAAATGATCTCCAGACGGCACCGCCACAGCAAGCCGATGCCGCACCACCACAGCAACTCGAGGAGACGCTGTTGCCTTGGTGTTTGGTGGTTCTGTCGGTGTCCGGTGCGAGGAAGGGGTGCAATCGACCTTGGGAGCGCAACGGAGAGCTGGGACAGCGGGCGAGTAGCCACTCACGGCGCTGACCGTTGACCGCAGGGGCAACGAAACCCTGACCACTTCGGTGTTCTCTGGGAGGTCACGCCAGACCGCTCGACTGCATCACAGCAGGTCAGAACCCTCCGCTCTGTCCGAACTCGGTGAGCACTGCGAGAGCGGTGACCACTTCGCCAACCTGCACCCAACCTGCTCCCACTTGCAAGGCCAAGGCATCCAGCAGCTCCTTACCGCCTTGACCTGGGCACACTCCCCTACCAGGCGACATAGAGGGCGATCGACAGCTGCCTAAAACTGCGGAGCACTCCGGTGTGAAGCAGGACGCCGCACCGGGCTTTGACCTGCGGAGACGTAAGATCGCAGGTAGGAGGGGTGCCGTTGAGCGCTGTTCAGCGCCGCTGGGTGCAGTTGACGGCCGTTCAGTACATCCGGCTGCTCCCAAACTGCTCCCCCGATCCTGGCCTCGGGGCGGGCACCCCGAATCAGGCGCACCACTACTGTTCCCGCAGGTCGTTCGCTGCGCGGATCATGAACTGCGGTCGCAGCCCGATCCGTTGCTCTTCGGTCGCCGGAGAGTCACGGGCAGGAGAGTGTCAACGTCGGCCCGCGCGCTGATCGCCCAGCCCATCTGGCTGGTCATCGCCCTCGCCACCGCAGTAGCCCTGCGCGCCGCCGGTGCCCGCGCCCTGACCGTCGCCGCCATGTCCGTGAGCGGTCTGTTCGTCGCCCAACGGCTGCCTGCCGGGCCGCTGGCGGGCTCGTCGCCCTCGCCGCGGCTCTCGGCTCCGCATCATCGCCGACTGGACTCTGATCGGCGAGTCACCGCCCAGTTTCCGAGCTGGCGCCGCTGCCGCAGCGCCCCAAGCTGGACCGGTTGCTAGCCCGGTGGCGCTGGTGCCTCCCGGCAAAGCAATACTTCGTTACATCTGTATATTGCGCCGCCTGATTGAATCCGATTAACGTGGCAGCAGACCGATCACAAACGCTCAGCAGGCGGCCGAGGTTGGGCAGGAGCCCTCTCGCCATCACCCCGCCGCGTTCCGGGTGACTGTTCCGCTCCCGGTGGCGGTTGCCCGCGGCGGCGTCAGCGCGGCCGGGTGCGACGCCCGGCCCATCCTGCGACGTGGTGAAACAACGCCTGCCCAACGAGGAGGTCCGATGCCACACAGATTCCTGAGACTGCTCGCCGGGGCCGCGCTGGCGCTGGCGACCACCGGAGCCGCCGTTTTGCCGCACACCGCGGTGGCGGCGATGGACCGCGGCACGGCCCCGGTGACCGTACCGGCCGTGATCCCGGAGCCGACGTCGCTGACCGCCGTGCCCGGTCAGTCGTTCTCGCTGACGCCGTCCACCCGGGTCGTCGTGCACGGCCCGGACGACGCGCTGGCGGTGGGGGACTACCTGGCTGGTCTGCTGCGGCCGTCGACCGGCTACCCGCTTCCCGTCGCCGACCAGCGGGCCACCGCCGAGGCCGGCGCGATCGCCCTACACATCGATGACGACGCGGAGCTCGGCCGGGAGGGGTACCGGCTCGATGTCACACCCGGGCGTGTTCTTCTGCGGGCCGGCACGGCCGAGGGTCTGTTCCGCGGGGTGCAGACCCTGCGGCAGCTGCTGCCGGCCGGGATCGAGGCGGGCAGCGAGCAGCCGGGACCGTGGACCATCCCGGCGGTGCACGTGGTTGACCAGCCCCGCTTCGGCTGGCGGTCGGCGATGCTCGACCCGGCCCGGCACTTCCTGACGCCCGCCGAGGTCAAGCGCTACATCGACCTGCTGGCGCTGTACAAGATGAACACGCTGCACCTGCACCTGGCCGACGACCAGGGGTGGCGGATCCAGATCGACAGCTGGCCGCGGCTGGCCACCTACGGCGGCAGCACCGAGGTCGGCGGCGGGCCGGGCGGCTACTACACCAAGGACCAGTACCGCGACATCGTCGCGTACGCCGCGCAGCACTACATCACCGTCGTACCCGAGATCGACATGCCGGGCCACACCAACGCGGCCCTGGCGTCGTACGCCGAACTCAACTGCGACGGTGTGGCCCCGCCGCTGTACACCGGCACCAGCGTGGGGTTCAGTTCGCTCTGCATCGACAAGCCGATCACGTACGAGTTCGTCGACGATGTGATCGGTGAACTCGCCGCGATGACCCCGGGGCAGTACATCCACATCGGCGGCGACGAGGCGCACGTCACCCCGCACGACGACTACGTACGGTTCATCAACCAGGTCGAGGACATCGTCAACCGGCACGGCAAGAAGATGATCGGCTGGGAAGAGGTCAGCGGCGCCGACGTCGGATCGCCCTCGGCCGCGCAGTACTGGTGGACCGCGGCGGAGGCGCGGCAGGCCGCCGCGAAGGGCCTGGGGGTGGTGATGTCACCGGCGCAGAAGGTCTACCTGGACATGAAGTACGACGCGAGCACCCCGATCGGGCTGAGCTGGGCCGGCTACACCAGCGTGCGGGACGGCTACGAGTGGGACCCGGGCAGCTTCGCGACCGGCCTGGATCCCGCGCGAATCCTCGGCGTGGAGGCGCCGCTGTGGGGCGAGACGGTCGAGGACATCGACGACGTCGAGTTCCTGGCGTTCCCCCGGATCCCCGGTGTCGCCGAGCGCGGCTGGTCCGGCGCCCAGGGACGCTCGTGGGACGAGTACCGGCTGCGACTGGGCGCACACGGGCCCCGCTGGGACGCGATGTCGGTGAACTTCTACCGGTCTCCGGAAGTGGCCTGGGGTGTGCCCGCCCCGGTGACGGTCGCGACGGACGAGCAGGTCGTCTACGCCGAGGACGGCACGGCCACGGTCACGGTGACTGTCACCAACCGCAGCACCGCCATGCTCGCCGACGTCGTCGTCGACCTGGCCGTCGAAGGCGGCAGCGCCGTGGAGCCCGGCAGCGCCAAACTGCCGCGGCTGCCGGCGGGGGAGACCCGGCAGGTGTCGTACGCCGTGACTTTCGCGGATGCCGGGGCGGCTCGGGAAACCCGCTCGCGGGCCAGCGTCACCTGGCAGGCGCCGGACGGCAGCACCGGCGAGGTGCGGTACCAGGCACCATTGCGGTTGTCCTGCTCCCCCGACGCCACCACGCCGACGGCCGTCGTGTACGCCGACAGCGAGGAGACCGCGGCCGAGAACGGCGCGGCCACCAACGCCATCGACGCCGATGCGGACACCATCTGGCACACCCGCTACAGCGGCTCCCGGCCCGGCTACCCGCACGAGATCCAGGTCGACCTCGGCCGTACCGACGCCGTCTGCGCGGTCCGCTACCTGCCTCGGCAGAACGGCGTCAACGGCACGATCAGCCGGTTCGAGGTCTACCTCAGCACCGACGGCGCCACCTGGGGGAGCCCGGTGGCCAGCGGGACCTTCGCCCCGGGCAGCGGTGAGAAGTGGGTGCCGTTCGCCGAACGCGACGCCCGCTACGTTCGCCTGGTCGCGCTGAGCGAGATCAACGGCGGTCCATGGGCGGCGGCCGCCGAGATCGGAGCGGACATGCGCTAACGGCTTCGGAGCGGACGAACGAGGGGGCATGTCCACGGGGCATGCCCCCTCGGTTCCGTGGGGTCAAACGATCGCGGGGCGGCGGTGCGCGCTTCAGGCCAGGAGCACGGTGAGGCCGGCTGCCCGCAGATCCGCCACGACCTTCTCGTCAGCGGCGTCATCGGTGACCAGGGTGTCCACGGCGGACGCGTCGCAGATCTTGGCAAAGGAGTGGCGGCCGAGCTTCTCCGAGCCGGCCACGACGACCACCTGGCGGGCCCGGCTGACCATCAACGCGTCGATGCCCGCCTCGCTCTCGTCATGGCACGACGTCCCCTCAGTGGAGAACCCGTCGACGCCGAGGATGAGGACGTCCAGCCACAGGGACTGCATGACCATGCTGGTCAGCGGCCCGGTCAGCTCGTAGGACTGGGGCAGGGCGACCCCGCCGAGGATGACGGTGCGCAGGTACGGCCGCAGCACCATCTCGGTGGCGATGTTCAGTGCGTTGGTCACCACCGTCAGGGCCGGTCGGTGGGTGGCCTGCGTCAGGTCGGGTCGCGCCGCGATGTGCCGGGCGGTGGCCGATGTCGTGGTGCCCCCGTTCAATCCCACGACGCTGCCCGGTTCGATGAGCTCGGCGGCGGTGGCGGCGATGCGTTCCTTGGCGCTGTCGTCGCCGCGATACCGGTAACGGACCGGCAGGTCGTAGGCGACCGAGCTGGCCACGATTCCCCCGTGGGTACGGGTGACCAGGTGCTGCTCGGCCAGGGCCGTGAAGTCACGGCGGACGGTCGCCTCGGAGACCTGCAGGGCGGTGGCGGCTTCGACGACCGACAGCCGGCCGCCCCGCGCGGCCAGGATCTCCAGCAACGCCTGCAGCCGGCTCGCCCGGTCGGCCATCCCGCCCGGTGCGGCGGCGCCCGTGGTGGTCTCGGTGGATGTCACTTGACGGCTCCGGCCGTCAGACCTGCGACCAGGCGCTTCTCGACCGCCGCGAAGAGGATGACCACGGGAATGATGCTAACGATGGAGACGCCGAACACGTAGTGCCAGGCCGAGTCGTACTGGCCGACGAACTTCGTGATCGCCACCGACAGCGGCTGGTTCTCCGCCGTGGTGAGGATGACCAGGCTCGCCGCGAACTCGTTCCAGCAGGCGACGAAGGTGAAGATGATGGCGGTGACGATGCCGGGCCACACCAGCGGCAGCGTCACGCGGCGCAGCGTCTGCAGCTTGCCGGCGCCGTCCATCATCGCCGCCTCGTCGATCTCCTTCGGTATGCCGGAGAAGAAGCTGTGCATGATCCATACGGCGAAGCTCAGGTTGAAGGCGGCGTTGACGAGGATCATCGCCAGCCAGGTGTCGTCGATGCCGATCGCCAGGAACTGACGGAAAAGTCCCGGCGCGAGCACGGTCGGCTGGAGCATCTGGGTGGCGAGCACGAGCAGCAGGAACACCCCACGGCCGGGAAACCGGTGCTTGGCCGTGTAGTAGGCGGCGGGCAGGGCGACCGCGAGCACCAGCAGGGTCCCGCAGACGGAGATGATCAGGGTGGAGACGAGGTTGTACGGCAGCGGCGTCTCCGGGGTGGACCACATGGTGCCGTAGTTGCTCGGGATCCACTCCGTCGGCAGGTAGGTGGGCGGGATGCGCAGGATCTCCGCGTGCCGCTTGAAGGATCCGATGAGCATCACCAGGTACGGCGCCAGGAACACCAGCGCCACCACCGCACCGGCGCCCGTCTTCAGCCAGCGCCGGCCGCCCCGGGGGCGCGTGCCCCGGCGCCCCTTGGCCGCGCCCGGGCTGACCTGCCGGCCGGTCGTCTCGCGGGTCGTCGTCACCACGGCTACTCGTCTCTCATCGGCCGCAGCGCCGCCAGGTAGATGCCGATCACCGCGAGGACGACCAGGAAGTTGACCACGCTGAGCGCACTCGCGAGGTCGACCTGACGGTCCTGCTGGATGTACTTGAAGATCAGCGTCGTCGTGGTGTCCGCGTCGTACCCGGGGATGCTGCCGGTCATCGTGCGCAGGATGGGCAGGGAATTGAAGACGTTGATGATGTTGATGAGGACCGCGACGGCGATCGCGGGCCGCAGGATCGGCAGGACGATGCTGCGGTAGATGCGGCCGGACCCGGCGCCGTCCATCCGCGCCGCCTCGACCACGTCGTCGGGCACCATCTGCAGCCCGGCGAGGATGGTGTAGGTGGTGAACGGAAGCGACACGAACACGGCCACCACCATCGACACCACGAACGCGGGCACCGGTCGGCGGGTGAAGCCGAACCCGGCGTCGAGGACGCCGAGGTCGACCAAGAACTGGTTGACGATGCCGTAGAACGGGTCGAGCGCGTAGTAGAAGACGGTCGAGGTCATCACGACGCTGGCCGCCCACGGCACGATCACCGCCAGCCGGACCAGGCGCCGGCCGGGGAAGGCCTGGTTCAGGAACTGCGCCAGGGCCAGGGAGATCAGCAGCGTCACCAGGACCACGCCGACGACCCAGATCACCGTGTTGCCGAACACCCGGCCCAGTGCGGGCAGGTTCAGCAGTGCGGTGTAGTTGTCCAGCCCCGCCGGGCCGCGGTCGATTCCGGCCTGAGAAACGTCCCGGGAGGACGTCCACACCATGTAGGCGGCGGGGAACAGGACGATGGTGAGGATCAGGCTCAGCGCGGGCAGCAGCCAGGGCAGGGCCGTCGCCAACTCCCGGTGCGCCGGTCGCGCGGACCTGCGGGTCGGCGCCGGCACCTGCCTGGTCTGCTCGCTCATCGTGTCCTCGCGGAGATGGGTACGGGCGCCGTCAGGCGTCGGCCTTGGCCTGGATGTCCGCCAGCACGGTCTTGGGGTCCTTGCCCTGCCCGATCTGGCCGATCTGGCTCTGGATCGCGCCCTGGGTTGCCGCCCAGCGGGGGTTGGTGCTCGGGTAGAACTTCGCACCCGGCAGGACCTGCAGGAAACTGGCGATCTCCTTCTTGTCCTTCAGCGCCTCCGCCCCGGACTTGGTGGTGGGTAGGAAGCCCTCCGTGTCGACGAACTTCTTGTAGACCTCGGCGCTGAAGAAGTAGTCCAGGAAGGCCTTGATCGCCTCCTGCTTGCTGCCGTCGTTCTTGAACGCCATGAGGTGGTCGGCCACCCCGAGGGTCATCGACTGTCCGTCACGGGTGGGGATCGGCGCGGTCCCGTACTTGAGGTTGGGGTTCTTCTGCGCGATCTGCCCGACCGTGGGGGGCAGCCCGACCGCCATGGCGATCTTGCCCTGGATGAACACGTCCAGCATGGGCGTGCGGTCGCTGGCGCCGGGGTCGGGCTGGGTCAGCCCGGCGTCGATCATCCGCTTCATGAACTGCACCGCTTCGAGGTTGCGGGGGTTGTCAGCGGTGATCATGTCGCCCTCGTTCCACGAGCCGCCGTTGCCGAAGATCCAGATCGAGGTCTCCGCCTGGGCTTCCTCGCTGCCCAGCGGCATGCCGTAGCCGTAGACGCCGGCGTTGAGGTTCTTGATCTTCTTCGCCGCGTCCTCCAGCTCCTGCCAGGTCGCCGGAGGGTTGGCCACCCCGGCCTTGGTCAGCAGGTCCTGGTTGTAGAAGAGGGTACGGGCCGAGGCGATCATCGGCAGGCCGTACATCGTGCCGTCGATCGAGGCGTTCTTGGCGAAGGAATCCTGGAAGTCGCTCAGGGTGCCAGGGGAGACGACCTCGGCGGCGGGGTAGAGCAGGTCGTCGGAGGCGAAGCCGGAGAACGCGTCGATGTTGAGGATGTCCGGTGCCGCGTTCGCCTGCACCTTGGTACGGATGACGTCGTTGATGTTGTCCCAGGACTGGATCTCGAGGTTGACGGTGATATCCGGGTTCTTTGCCTTGAAGTCGGCGATGATGCCCTCCCAGAGGGCCTTGGTGCCGTTGCTGTAGCTGGGTACGAGCAGCGACAGGGTCTTGCTGTCGCCGCTCGCCTCGTCGTTGCCGCCGAAACCGCAGGCGGTCAAGGTCAAGGCGGCGAGCGCGAATGCCGCCGACAGGCGCAGGAACCGTTTCACTTCAGCCTCCACCGTGGATGGAACATCAACAGCCCTGATCGAATCTGTAAGGGTTGCTGCTCATTCCTGACTGGTTAGCCCGTGAACCTTTCATGATCGTGCTGCTTCTGGGATTCTGCGACGCTCGCCAATACGCGTCAAGACCAACTGCTCACGATTCGGTCACGGCCGATGCCCCGCCGAGGCCGACCCTTGTGGATCCGGCATGCTCGCCCGCCACGACTCGGCAGAAGTGGGTCACGGTCTCGGCCATTGCCTCCCGCGCCGGCGCCAGATACCGGCGCGGGTCGACCGTCTCCGGCTGCGCGGCCAGGGTGCCGCGCACCCGTGCGGTGAAGGCCACGTTCAGCGCCGTACCGATGTTCACCTTGACGATGCCGCCGACGACGGCCTGGCGCAGTTCCTCGTCGGGAACCCCGGACGAGCCGTGCAGCACCAGCGGCACCGCGACCTCGGCCCGCAGCCGCCCGATCAGGGAATGGTCCAGTACGGCGCTGCGGGTGGTCATGGCGTGCGTGGAGCCGACCGCGACGGCGAGGGCGTCCACACCGGTCTCTTTCACGTACGACACCGCCTCTGCCGGGTCGGTACGGGAACCGGGGGCGTGCGGGTCCACCGGCGGTTCGCCGTCCTTCCCGCCGACCGTGCCCAACTCGGCCTCCACCCACAGTCCCCGGGCGTGGGCGAACTCGGCCGCCGCCCGGGTGGACGCGACGTTCTCCCGGTACGGCAACCGAGACGCATCGACCATGACCGAGCCGAAGCCGTGCTCCGGTGCCTGGCGCCACAGGTCGGGGGAGACGACGTGGTCGAGGTGCAGCGCCACGTCCACGGTGGCCGTCGCCGCGACGGCCCGGGTCGCGGCGGCGATCGGCGCGAGCCGACGGTCGTGGAACCGTACCGCGTTCTCGCTGACCTGCAGGATGACCGGTCGCCCCGCCGCCTCCGCACCGGCGACGATCGCCTCGGCGTGCTCCAGGGCTATCACGTTGAACGCGCAGACCGGACCCGCGGCGACGATCTGTCCGGTCGGTACCAGCGGCATCAGAACTCCTTGATGGTCACAGCCCGGCGCAGCCGCCGGTAGTCGGACAGGGCCACGCTTCCCGCCACCGGCGCCCGGACCGCCGCCGCGGACAGCGCCACCGCGTCGGCGAGCCGCTCCGGCCAGGGCTGGTCGTGGATCATGCCGTGGGCCAGCGCGGCGACACAGGCGTCCCCCGCCCCGGTCGGGTTGCCGGCCACCGGATCCGGCAGAAACGCCTGCCAGGCGCCCCGTTCGGTGACCGCGATCAGTCCGTCCGGGCCGAACGAGGCCACGACGGTGCGCGCGGCGAGAGCGCGTACCGCGTCGGCGGCCTCGGCCGGCCGGGGCAGCGGGCGCCCGACGAGGCCGGCGAGTTCCTCGGCGTTCGGCTTGACGAGGTCCGGGCCAGCGCCCAGGCCGTGGCGCAACGGGTTACCGCTGCTGTCGAGCACCGTCCGCGCGCCGGCGTCGCGGGCCATCTCGATCAGCCCGCGGTACGCGTCGACCGGCACGCCCGGCGGCAGGGAGCCGGAGAGGACCACCACCTCCGCGCCGCGTACCAGGTCGGTGAAGCGGCTGAGGAAGGCGACCCACTCGCCCGGGGTGACCGTCGGCCCGGGTTCCCACAACCCGGTCGCCGCGTCCGGCTCGGCCACGACCACTGTGCGCCGGGCCTCGGCCGCGATCGGCACGAACTCCTCCCGTACCCCCTCGCCGGCGAGCAGGGATCGGATCCGCGCGCCACAGGCACCGCCCGCCAGCCCGGTGGCGACGACGGGGTCACCGAGGGTGTGCAGAACGCGGGCGACGTTGACGCCCTTGCCGCCCGCCCGCTCGGCCACCTCGGCGACCCGGTGCGTGGTGCCGGGCAGGAGAGCGGGGACGCGGTACGTCACGTCCAGCGCGGCGTTCAGCGTGACGGTGAGGATCATCCGTGATTCCTGCCGCGGGTCACGCCAGGACCACCGAGCGGGTCAGGTGGCGTGGCGCGTCGGGGTTGAGCCCCCGGTGCAGGGCCAGGGCGACGGCCAGCCGCTGCGCGAGGATCAGATCGGCCATCGGGTCGCGTACGGAGTGGACGAAGGCGGCGCCGGTGCGGGTCACGTCGTCGGGCAGCCCGGCTGGCACCGCTCCGAACGCCCACACCGCCCGATCGGGGCCGGCGATGGCGATCGGGCCGTGCCGGTAGTCCATCGCCGGGAACGCCTCGGCCCAGAAGGTGGCGGCTTCGCGGCACTTGAGCCCCGCCTCATGGGCGAGCCCGACCGTCCAGTCCCGGCCGAGGAACGTCACCTGTTCCAGGGTCGCGGGATCCAGCGGCAGCGGTGCGGCCAGGGCCTCCGCCGCGTCGCCGACCGCCCGGTCGAGGTTCTCGCCGAGGTGCGCGCGCAGTACCGCCAGCGCGGTCGTGGCGAACCGGGTCTGCACTACCGACTTCTCGTCGGCGAACGGCAGGCAGACCGGGTCTTCCACCAGGGTCACCGCCGGAGACTGGGGGTCGCCGAAGATGCCGGTGCTCCGGGTGCTGCCCTGGATGCCGCGCAGGAGGTCCAGCACCTCGGTGGTGGTGCCGGAGCGGCTGATCACCAGCACCCGGTCGTAGCGGCGCTCCCTCGGGAACTCCGACGCCGCGAACGCGTCCGTCTCGCCGTGGCCGGCTCGTTCGCGCAGTCCTGCGTAAGCCATCGCCATGAACCACGACGTGCCGCAACCGACGACGGCGACCCGCTCGCCGTGGCGCGGCAGCTGTTCGGCGAGCGAGCCCGCCAGCGCGATGCCTCGTTGCCAGCACTCCGGTTGGCTGGCGATTTCCTCTTCGACGTGTGTCATGACGCTCCGACCTGCTGCCCACGAGGGATCCCGGCCGCACGAAACCGCGCGGTTTGACGGGGAGTCGAGCGTAAATCGGCGGTCGCCCGTTCAGCAATCCGTCCCGTGAGATCCCACGAAGTCAGGTCCGACAGGCAAGGCCACCCCTTGCCATCGATGAATCTTTGATTGACACTGCTCATCAGCCAACGCAAGTAGGCAAGTTCGATCAGACTCAGTCATACAGGGAGTGATCACTGTGGCCCCACCCCCTCAGTTCAATCCGTCCCGTCGTGACCTGCTCCGCTCCGGGGTCGTGCTGGGCGCCGCCGCCGGCGTCACCGGCGCCCTCAGCGCCCCCGCCGCCGCCGACCCCACCGGCACCGAACCTGCGCGCGGCACCGACGAGAAGAGCATGACCAACGTTCCGTTCGAGGGCTTCGACCGCGTCCGCGTCGGGCTCATCGGCGTCGGCAACCGCGGCGGCGGCCAGGACCTGCGGTTCGCCGCGGTTGCCACCGTCACCGCCGTCTGCGACATCCGCGCCGACCGGGTCGACCGCACCATCAGCCGGGTCATGCAGCAGGGCTTCCAGGACACCCCGCCGGTCGGCTACTCCGCGGGCGAGGAGGACTACCTCAACCTGCTCCGGCGCGACGACATCGACCTCGTCTACATCGCCACCCCGTGGGAGTGGCACCACCCGATGGCCAAGGCGGCCATGGAGCACGGCAAGCACGTCGCCGTGGAACTGCCGATCGCGCCATACCTCGATCAGATCTGGGACCTGGTCCGCACCTCGGAACGGACCAGGAAGCACTGCATCCTGCTGGAGAACGTCAACTACTTCCGGCCCGAGATGGCGATGTTCAACATGGCCCAGCAGGGGCTCTTCGGCGACCTGCAGCACGCCTCCGGCGGGTACGTCCACGACCTGCGCTGGCCGTACACGTTTGGCGGGGCCTACTACCCCGAGCACTGGCGGCGCCGCTGGCAGACCCGGATGAACGCCTCGCACTACCCGACCCACGGCCTCGGGCCGGTGTCGGCCACCCTCGGCATCAACCGGGGGGACCGGTTCGAGGAGCTGATCTCCGTGGCGTCCCTGCCCAAGGCGCTGGCCCTCTTCCGCTCGGAGGACCCGCGGGTCGGCCCCGACCACTCGTCATGGGATGACGCCCCCTACATCTCCGGCGACCGGCACACCTGCTTCGTCACCACGACCAGCGGCCGGTTCATCCGGGTCGAGCACGACGTGAACTCCCCGCACCCGTACAGCCGCGAGACGACGCTCACCGGCACCCGAGGGACGATCGAGGTCGACAACAGCCGGGTGTACCTCGAGTCGCTCGGCCACACCAACCACGCATGGCGGACCGGCAACGACTACAACACCATCCTGCGGCAGCACGACCACTGGTTGTGGCCGACGCTGGAGGGCCTGGCCAGCCGGTATGGCGGCCACGGCGGCGGGGACTTCATCTCCATCTGGCGTCTCATCCAGACGATGCGGCTCGGCATGACCCCCGACATCGACGTCTACGACTCGGCGGCGTGGTGCTCGGTGATCCCGCTCAGCCACGAGTCGTTGAAGACCGGCCAGATGCACCCGGTCAAGGTGCCCGACTTCACCCGCGGGCACTGGAAGGACGCGCGGCCCACGTTCGACCGGCCGAAGCCCGAGGACCCGTGGCTGGACAAGAACTGATCCTGCCATCCGGTGCCGCGCCGGCCAATCCTCCGGCCGGCGCGGCACCCTGACTCTGGTCAACCACCAACGAATCGCCCATCATGATCGCGTGCGCCATGAGCGCACCCCGGATCCCATGATCGTTGGCGGCTGGGCGACTCGCCACGCCGACGACTTGGGCCAGCGGGCGGCGACACCTTAGGCGCGCTCGCTCGCAGCGCGATCAGGCTCAGCTCGTGTCCCAGCGAATCGCGCATAGCGCGCACGATGCGCACCCGTTCGCGCAACCGCACCTGCTCGGCGATCAACTGCCTAAAGGTGCAGTCCCGACTCCTGCCGGACTTTGACCTTGTATCGCTCCCCATCGGGTCATGCCTATCTAGGAACGCTCATCTGTACGTCGAACCCCGACTGCGTCTCCCGCAGCAACCGGGCCAGCTCCGCGCGCTCGTCCTCGCTCAGCGCGCCAGCGCCGGCGGCCTCGCCGCGCTCTTCGCGATCCTTCTTCACCCAGTTCGACAGGGTCCCGTCACTGATGTCCAGGTCACGCGCGACCTGAGCGATCGACTTCCCGGTCTCCCGCACGATGCGCACCACGCCCGCGCGGAACTCCGGATCGAACCAGCGTCTCGTCCCAGCCATGAAACATCTATCCCTCGAGTTCCGGCCTCCACGACCCGACCGTTGTTTGAGAATTGAGGAAGGCTTCTTGTTGAGTTTGTTGTGCTGCAATGGGCATGAGTTCCCAAACCCGGTCTAGGCCGGAGGCTGACGTCCGCCTCGGTCAGACCGGCGCGCCGCCAAAGCCGATCTCGTTGCCGTCTGGGTCGCGGAAGGTGGCCTTGCGGACGCCGTTGGCGTAGGTCTCGCGCTCGGCCGGCTCCAGGCCACGCTCGGCGATCTGGGAAATGCGGGCGTCGAAGTCGCCGAGGAAGACGGTGTGCATGGCGTGCCCGGCATGCTCGGGCCGCACCTCGATGAACACGTACCGGTGGTCGGCGAGCTCCCACACCGCCTCGATGTCGTTGGGCAGGAACGACGGCGGGACGCCGAGGAGTCGCTCGTACCAGGCCGCCGCCGAGGAGTAGTCGCGGACGGGGATTCCCGCGAACAGATCTATGGTCATGAGGTCATGCTAGGCCGTGTCTGAGCAGGTGGCGGACGAGGTGGCCCGGCTCCTCCGCATCCTCTGCGGAGGTCATTGAGCCGGGCCACCCTGTGGGCAAGGTCAGCCGCAGACCACTTGGGCGTTGGCCCAGTCGACGCGATCCCACCAGTTGTTGGCGTCGTACTTCTTCACGACCAGCTTCAGCTCGCCGGCGCCGGTCACGTCGAGATCGATCACGCGCGGCTGCTCCCCCGGTCTCACGACGTCGCTGGCGTAGGCCAACGTGTCATCGGCCCAGACCTCGACGATGACGTCTCCGTCGGCGTCCGGCCGCGCCATCGTGTCGTCGATCCCGACCACCGAGCTGAACCGCGTGCAGGCGCCGCCCAGGTAGAACACCGCCTCGGCGTCGGCGTTGCTGCCCAAACCCTTGGCGTACGTCGTGCCCATGAGCATCATCGGACCGCCGTCGCCGGAGGCGGTCTCGCCGTTGTGCATGTCGCGCTCCCACGGTCCGTGGCCGCCCATCGAGGAAGCGAACGGCAGGTCGGACAGGTAGTGCGTGCCGGGTGCCGGCGGCTCCGGACCGGAGACCTCGCCGACGTTGAAGCCGGTGAATTGCGCGAGTCCACGGCTACTGCTCGCGGCGGTCATGAAGAGCCCTGCGTCGGAGACATCCACCGCGGGCACGAGCGCTGAGCCAACCTGGATCCAGGTGGCGCCGTCCGTGCTGCACTCTGCAAGGAATCGGTCGCCATCACGGCTCAGCCGCAGGTGCGCCGACGAGGTGAACGACCGGTCCTGGCGAATGCTGTCCAGCCGGCCGTCGTTGTTGGAGTCCCATGACAGCACGCATCCGTTGGCCGGTGTCAGCGCAAGGTTGAGGAATCCCTTGCTGCCCTGGGTCGTGAGGTCGTCGCGGACGATGATGCCGGCACGCGCCCAGGGCCCGGTCGGATCCTGCGCCTCCACCTTGGTCGTCACCGAGCCGCTGGAGCCGAGGGCATCATCTCGATAAATCGCACCGAACTGGTTGGTGCCGCCCCAGAGGTCGGCTCCACCGCCCTGGATAGCGTACGAGTCGCCGCGCTGCGCGAAGAGGGCACTGTTGAAGGAAACCGTCCGGTTCGGCTCCTCCACGCCGCCTGCGACCAGCAGCCGTACGGTCGTGGTCGTCTGCTCCGCTCGGCCCAGGACGTCGTAACTGCCCCGTGCCCGGAGACCGACGACAGTCGACGAGACGACGTCAGGTTCGGAGAGACTTACCGCGAACTTGACCCGCAACGCCTCGCCGGCGGTCAGCACGGCCCGGTTCGTCTCGTCGAGGGGCTGCACGGTGATGCCGGGTTCCGCGGACAGCCGCACCTGCGCATCGGTGACATCGGTGAACGGATTGTCGTTGCGCAGGCTGAGTTCCACGACCATCGGGTTGTTTGCCGACAGCGCACCCGTCCCACTGTTAACGGCCAGCGTCAATGGCCACGGGTGTCCTCGCAGATAAGCAAGCACCTGCTGCGCCACGTCGTGAATGTCGCCGCTTGGCTTGACGGGCAGCTGGTCGGTCCGGCGCGTCCAGTTGTCGCCCATCGCGTACCAGTCGATCGGCCGCGGAGCCCTGTTCTCGGCCAGCGCGGCGCCGAGCTCGTCGAAGAAGGCTTGCCAACGGGGCTTGTAGTAGGAGCTCAGGAGCCCTGCCCATTCGCGGTTGGCGTAGTCGTGTAGCCCCGCCTGGGCGCCCGACCGGTTGCCCCACACGGTCAACAAGGTCCGGGCGTCGTGCTCGAGCCGGTCCGCCTCGGCCGGTGTCGACGCCCACGATCTGGCATCGGCGAGCCACGGCCCGAGCATCGTCTCCCGATTGGTTGCCGTGACCTGCTCCAGCAGATCGATCTCCTCGAGCCATTGCCCGGTCAGCGCGGAGAACCTCGCGACGTCTCGCGCGTCGTAGGCAGCCTTGATCTGAGGGAGCAGCACCCGGCTGTGGTTCGACAGAACCTGCCGTGCGACATCGGCGAGGTCGTAACGGTAGGCGCTGGACGTACGCAGCTCCGGCGACATTGCCAGCAGGGACGGAAGTGCCTGCGCGAAGGGCGTCGCTTCGTAGCGCATCTTCTGCGGAGACCAGGTTGCTGCGGTCGTGGCCGTCAGACTCGGCTGCGCGGCGAAGAGCCCGTCGTGGGCTTCGGACCAGCCGTCTGCCGGCAGCGAGTAGGCCGTGCTCCCTGCTGCCCGCCAGGCAGCCTGTGCCGCCGCGTCCGTGCCGCCGTACCGACGGGTCGCCCACCCTTCGTACCAGGCTTGCATGTCAACCGGTCCGTCCGACCATGCCAGCGAGGTGAGGAAGTCAAAGGCGACCGGGTTGTTGTCACTGGCCTCCGGTAGTACGGCGATTCCGTCGAGGGCGCTGCCCTGCTTCGCCTTCCAAGCCCAGTAGCGCTCGTTCCACACGGCCATGTTGGCGCCCATCGTCGTGTGCCCGCCGAAGTTCCAGATGGACCCGAAGGCGTACGGTGTCTGGAGCCAGGACGCCTCCCGGTCGAGACCTTGGTAGCGGTCCGACAGGCCGTCGACGATCAGCATCTTCGACCGGTCGATCGCAGTGAGCGTCTGGCGCAGGGGGTTGTTCTGCCAACCGAGGATCGCCCAGATCGCTCCCGGGTTGGCCTCTTGCAGCGCGGACTCGACCGCAATGCTGGCGGCAGCCACGTCGACCGAGCCGGCGCGGCCGCCCTCGTGGAGCAGGTCCATCTTGTACATGGACGAGGCACTGAAGCGCCGCTTCGAGTGACGGTAGAAAGCCTCCGCCACCGCGTCGAACTGGTCGCCGGTCGGATCGAGCCAGCCGGACCGTTCGAAACCGACCCAACCACCTTGCGGTACGACGTTGGCACCTGGGTTCTTCTCCGCAAAGTGCGGTGGAACCGTGCCGAAGTAGCCCGGAAGGACCGGTGTGATACCAAGCTCGCGCAGCCGGCGGGCGATCTTTTCACCGAGCGCGGCACGCTGCTCCACCTGCGCCCGCGAGATCGCGCTGGGGAAGCAGCACATGTTCTGGAGCAGCCACCACGGTTGATGCGCCGGCTGCGGGATCCACTCCAGCGCCTCGGCTTCCGTATGGCCGAACTCCTGGAACGTGTCGAGGTAGACCGCTTCCGCTCCCACCGGCATGAAGACCTCGTTGATGCCGTGCATCGCGAGCACGTCTATCTCCCGCTCCCAATCCTTCCAGGTGCGGTAGGCGCCGGTGTAACCGTCATCGGTGTCGTTGAGCGCGAACCGGTGCGACACGTTAGCTCGGCGGACGATCTCACGGTCCGGCACCGGCAAGCGCCTGGGCAGCCGGTCCAGCGAATCGCCGGTCCAGGAGACGTTCACGCCGACGACTTCCCCGAGGTAGGCGTTGAATCCGGTCAGGAGAGAAGAGACGCTGGTGCCCTCGATCGTGGTCTGCTGAGCCTTACCCGAGATCCGGAACCAGTCCGATTCCCCGTCGCCGTTGACTGCCTCGAACTGAACCTGGCGGGCAAGGTCGGGTGGCAGCAGCCGACCGAGCACCTCGACCGCCGGCTCGACGGAGAAGGTCTCCTGATCGGCGGCCGGGACAGCCGTCGCTTCCGCAGCCGCTGCCCCCTCGGGCGGCAGCAGCGGTGCCGCTACTGACGCGATCAGGGAAGCCACGACGACGCTGACAAGTGCATGTGGCCCGGCCGATCCGGAACTTCGGGCGATCATCTTGATGCTCCTCTGCGGCGATTAGGGCAGTGGATCGACGCCCCGTCAGTCACGGGAGTCGTTGACGTTGACTTGCACCTCGGCCAGCGAGAGCGGGGCCGTGCCCGCCAGCTGAACCCGCACGTACCTGCCCGACGCACCACCGGTGGGGATTCGCGTCGGCAAGCCCGCGGTGCCGGCCTGGTAGTAGACGTGTACGCCGGGCGTGGCCAGTGCATCCGCGAGGCTGGTCCCGACGATCGGCTGCTCGGAGAACAGGACGTAGTAGTTGCTCAGCCGGGAGCCGCAGCAGTCGGTACGGTTCCAGACCGCGATCTCCGCGGGCGTGTAGGACCGGCCGAGGTCGGCCTGCCAGTAGGGCTCCGGCGACTTGTCCTCCGCGGTGTGCGTCACCGATCCCGATCCCCAGGAGCCTGAGGTGTTGCCGTCCACGGCCCGACCGGCGACCCCACCGTAGGCCGTGCTGCTCTGCACAGCCGCAGCACCGACCGCGACGCTGCGCAGGCACGGCGCCTGCTTGGCGGAGCCGACCACGCCGAACGACTCGTAGGCTGCGCGAACGGCTTCGGGGGTGAGCGCCTCGTCGTACGTCTGCACTTCGTCGAGGGTGCCTCGCACGGAGGATCCCACGTCACCGATCGACCGCATCGGCAGGTCGACCGCGGCATCGACGCTGTCGACGTACTCGCCGTTGACGAACAACTCGGTGCGGTCAGGCTTGGTCACGAACGTCAGATGGACCCACTCGTCGATCGGCGTCACGTAGTCGAAGGTGTGGTCGGCCACGCCCTTCTTGGTGAACCCGACCTGCCCGCAGGGCGCCCCCCACTGCTCGAGCTTGAGCGCGGTCGACTTGGAGCTGATCAGAGTCGCGTTGCCGGTCGAGCCGGTGCGGCGCACCCATGCCGAGAAGGTCCACGGCGGCGCCACGTCGAGCCCGCCGAAGCCGACACCATCGCGGTCGTTGTCGAAGTGCCAGGCCTGCCCGGAGATACCGGCCACCGGCGTCGGGTTGTTGATGATGTACGACGTGCCGGGAAGGTCGCCGGCGACGTCTTCGGCGAAGATCGTGTTGCCGGGACTGCCGGCGTAGGTCCAGCCGGAGGGGTAGCTGGCGTCGTCGAACGTCCAGTGGTGACTGGGGTGGCCGTCGTCGACCCGCTCTGGCGCCTCCGGTTCGTCCACGCCCGGTGCTGGACCGAGCGCGGCGACCCGCGCACGGAAGTCCGTCACGGTGTCGCGTGTCGGTGTTGCGTTCCAGGTGCGGTCGGCGAGGATCGCGCGCGGCATCGCCATCAGCCGCTCGTAGTACTCGTCCCTGGCCCAGAAGTTGTAGTCGGCCCAGTTCATGATGCCGCTGCCGATCATGTCCTCGGCCAGGCTCGGCTCCCAGGTGTCGTACATCCACCCCTCGTTTGGGTAGAGGTTGTGATAGTTGTTCGGCGTCACATAGAACGGGCCGATCGCGATCTCGTCCTTGCCCGGGACCGCCGGTTCGCTGCTGCTGTGCTCCCAGGTCATGAACACGACGTCGTCGTGCACATCCTGCTGAGGCGAACTCATGTGCTCGACACCGTTGTAGATGATGGTGCGCTTGCCGAGCCGGTTCACGGTGTCGTCGAGGTCGTTGATGAACCGGGAGAGCAGGTCGCCGAGCGTACTCACGTCCGGGTCGGCGTCCAGCGCGTTCCGGACCCGCGGGCAGTTGCCGAGCTGGCCGGGCAGCTCGTCCGCGCCGAGGTGTGCGTACGGCGCGTCGAACCACGGTAGGAACTCTTCGAGCAGGGCCACTGAGGTCTGGGTGCTCCGCGCGTCCGTGATGTCGATGGCCCAATCCGGGGTGAGGTGGCTGTGCATGTGCGCCCGCAGGCACGGGTTCGCCCCGTCGCCGAAGCCGATCTGGAAGTGGTCGCTGAGCACTGTGCCGTGACCCGGAACGTCGATGCCGGGCACCACCATCACGTGGTGGTCGGCCGCGAAGGCGACCAGATCTGCGATCTCCTCCTCGTCGTAGCTCACGTCCGGGTCGGCGAGCCCGGGGAATGCGCGCGAGTCGAGCCGGAACCCTTCGGCGTCGGACAGGTGCAGGAACAGGGTGTTCATCTTGTGCCAGGACATCTGGCGGACGAGGTTCTTCAGGTAGTCCGGCTGCCAGTACTTACGACCGGCGTCCAGCATCACCTGGCGGTACTGCTGATCGGGGACGTCGCGCACGGTTCCTGCCTGCAACGAGCGACCGTCTCCGCTGGAGGTGAGCATCTGCTCCAGCGTGCGGCCGGCGTAATGGACGCCCGTGCTGGTGCCGGCCGTGATCTGCGTGGGGCCGCCACCGATGCGCAGCTGGTAGCCCTCAGCGCCGAGCTCGCTGTCGTCGACCAGGCGGACCACGATGTCGTCCTGATCGGCGGTGCGTACGTCGGCCGACACCTGCGGGCTGAACCCGGCCACCTCCCGCAGCTCGTCGGCCAGGGCCAGCGCAACCCGCACCGTCGGCCGGTGTGCCAGCCCAGGCTGGTCGGCCCCGGTCGTCCACCGGCCCCCACTGAGCGGGTCGACGAGGATCCGGGTGCCGGTCCCGATGGTGGCGACGCCCTCCGCGGGCTGCCAGCTCGTGGGACGGGGTACGACGGCGCCGGCGCCGCCAGGTCGGCTGGCAGGGTTCACGGCCGACGCCGCCACGGTCGTGGGCGCCGCCAGCAGGGCGGCGCCGAGTGCCGCGCCGAGCCCAAGGGCTGCGGCCCTCCGGACAGTGTTGAGCACGAGATCGCCTCTCATGTGATCGAGATGTCTGGTCGGTGGGATCACGCGGCGTTCAGCTGGCCGTGGCTGTCCACCGCTGGTGGGCGGCGGCCGTGTCGGTGGCCTGGACCACGAGAGCGTTCGTCCCGGCGGTCAGTGACAGCCCGCTGTGCTTGGCCTTGATCGTGAGCTGACCGTTGGTCTTGATGATGAGCCACCGTTGGTTTGCGGTGCCGGTGCAGGTGTACTGCACGACCTGCGCGCCGCTCGTTTGCGAGCTGGCCGCCACGTCGGCGCACAGCCCGCTGCCGGCATTGCGGAGCTCGTACGACCCGTCGCTGTTGCGCTTAACCACCCACTTCTGCGACGGCGACGTGAATGAGGCGGCAACGCGGAGCTGCCCGGCGTTGGTGTTCCCGGGTGCCTCCAGGTTCGCGCCTGCACCGACGTTGCCGAGCGCGTACTGCCCGTCCTCGATCGCGGGTGGCACGACGACCTCATTGCCGACCGCCATGGCGAACACATGCACGGCCGCGTTGGCCGGCAGCGTGACTGCGGCGACCTCCTTGGTCGGGTCGATGCGCATCGTCGTCGTGTAAAAGCGGTAGTCAACGGTCGGGAAGGCCGGCCCGTTGGGAGTGTTCTTGCCCTTGGTCGAGAAGGCGATCTTCGCGCCAAACGTGTCCGTGGGCAGGCAGCACCAGTTGGGGAAGCCGAGCGTTCCGGTCACGCTCGTACCGTCCGTGTAGTGGACGGTCGCCGAGCCGCCGGCCGCCGCGCTGGTACCCGTCCCGAGGAAGGCGAGCGCGTTGCCCGTCCCGGACAGCGCGGTCGTCTCCCCGCCTGAGGCGAGGTTGTCCGGCGTGCCAGGTGCGGATGCGGGCCAGGTGAACGTGAACCCGTTGGCAGACACGGTGGCACCCGGGGTCAGGCCGACGGTTGCGAGCCGCTCGGCGATGAAGCTTGATCCGCCGCCGTCGATGTTGCCCGGCGCCGGATTGTTCTGCGCGGTGATCCCGACGTTGTTGAACGTCGACGCCAGCGACGCATGCGCCACGGTGGCCTCGGCCCGGTCACCGACGGCGCGCTCCACATCTCGTACGACGTAAGTCGCCCTGGCCGACAGTTCGTAACGTCCTGGCCGCACGTCCGCGGTAGGCGTCACGGTGAAGGTGGCAGTGAACGTCTTGCCGTCCGGCAGGTCCGCCTTGCTGGTCGGCCCGTCCGCCTCGACGGCCCAGCCGGACGGGACGGTGAGTTCCGCACGCTTCACGTCCACCGGCTTACCGGTCTGGTTGGTGAGGCTCGCCGCGACGGGAACGCCCGTACCCCGTGCAGCGATCGCCGGCACGTCGAGATCGATCGTGGCGTGCCGCTCGTCCGGGTGCTGCCCGCCCACTGCGGCGGCACCGTTCAGGCGCACGGTGAGCGGCGCCGCGGTGGAGACGCTGGCGGTCTTGACGTGAACCACGCCGGTGGCCGGGTCGTAGTACCACCCCGACTCTGCGGTGGCCAACTCGTCGGCACCGCGCAGCTGAGTCAGTGCTGCGGGCCCGACATGGACGCCACCTGGCTCGGCGTCGGTGTGGACGCTCAGCCGGTACCGGCGCTCGGTCGCCTTTCCGGCGTAGTCGCCGTCGAGGGCACCGATGCGCACCTCCACCGGGCCTCTCTGCCCAGCGCCCGGTGCCGTGACGTCGATCCGCTGCGTTGCCGACCGGCCGGCGGCGTACGACTGGGAGCGGCCGTCGTCCTCGTACGCGGTAAACGTCGAGTTTCCCTCGGGGTAGATGTCGAGGTCGAGCTGACCCGACTTCTTGCCTTGCGCCCAGTCGGTCGTTCCCTCGGGGAACATCGGCACGATCGCACCGGCACGGACGAAGAGCGGCAGCGTGTCGAGCGGTGCCCGGTAGCCATCGACCGTCCGGTTACCGTCGTAGACCCGACCGGTCCAGTAGTCCACCCAACGACCCTCGGGCAGGTAGATACCGTCCCGGACTGCGGTGTCGGAGTAGACCGGTGCGACCAGGAAGTCGTCACCGGCAAGGAACTCGTACTTCACCGCGTCGCCCCACGTCCTGGGGTCGTCGGGATAGTTGACATAGAGCGGGCGGGTCGGCCCGAGACCGTTGGCGCTGGCGCTCGCCGAGTGCGTGTAGAAGTACGGCAACAGCCGCTCGTGCAACAGCAGGTACTTCTTGTTGATGCTCGTGTACGGCTCGCCGTACCGCCACGGCTGCTTGTCACTGGCCGCCCAGCCGCTCATGGCGTACGTCATCGGCAGGAACATCTTCCACTGCAGGTCGCGCACGTACGTCTTGGCGCTGCCGCCGAAGATGCCGTCGACGTCGCCCGTGGTCATGTGCTGCCCGGAGAGCGTCGAGCCGGCGTAGGTCGGGATCTGCCAGCGGATGTACTCCCACGAACCCGACTGGTCCCCGCTCCACGTGGCACCGCACCGCTGCGTACCGGCCCACCCCTCGATCGTCATTACGACCGCGCGGTCGTCACTGTTGTCGACGATCCCGTCGTACGCCTTTTCGCAGGCGTCCAAGGCGAACCGGTAACCGGGGCCGACCCAGGCGACGTCGGTCTTGCGGACTCGTACACCGCTCGAGACTTCGTACCGCTGCTCGGTGAGATCCCGCTGCGTCCAGAGGCCCAGCTCGGCGCCGTTGTCGGCCAGCATGGCGCCGGTCTCGGGCAGGTCTTCGTACTCGCAGCCGTAGCCGTCGTTGACCAGCATCCAGCCGAGTGGGATACCGCGGCTGCGGTAGCCCTCGGCGATAGCCTTCGAGTCACGCAGCGTCTTGCGCTCGCCGCGGTTGGCGTTGTGGAGATAGCAGTCCGCGTCGCCCATCTCCAACGCGTACATCGGCATCATCGCCGGGCGGCCGGTCAGCTCGGTGTAGCTGTCGATGACCTCACGCGTGTCGCCGACGAAGTAGTACGCATCGAACCCCTGCTCCTGATGCCTGGTGAGTACGGGTTGCGCAAAGCTGTAGCTACCCGGCGCGAAGGTGTTACGGAGCACGCCATACCCGATGCTGGACAGATAGAACGGCACCGCGTTGGGATAGCCGCCGTCGTTCCAGTTGTAGTTTCGGGCGATCTGAATCGTCTGACCACGATGGCTGAAGCGGCCGTTCTGCATGCCGCCGCCGAAGAACTGCTCGTCCGCGCCGCGGCTGAGCGACTGTGTCGTGCCCGCGCCGTCCCAGGCCAGCGGGGCGGTCTCGTCCCACAGGACGTGGCCGTCCTCGTCAGCCAACGAGAGCGTCACCGGCGCCTTCGTCACGGTCAGCATGGCTTCGTCGGTGCGGATGACGAACGCGTCGGTCGTCTCTTCGTGCCTGGAACCGGCACCCGCGTAGTCGCGCTTGACGACGATGTCCGCATCCGGCTGCGACGGGTCCGCCGGGTCGTCGTTCGCCGGGTCGGTGAACACGCCGGCCGGGGCGAGCTGGACTCGGAAGACATCGTCATCCTGGAACTCGATCCGTAGCTTCGCCTCCCCAGACGACACGACGTACGTGTCGCCGTCGGCGGTGAAGCCGGTCGCGACGCCGAGGCTGCCGGAAGCGGCGCTCGCTGCGGGCAGGCCAACCACTGAAGGACCGCCCACACCAAGCGCGAGCGCTGCGGCCCAGACTGCTGCCCGCCTGGTCGGCTGAATACGTCTGAACATGCGCGGAGGTTCCCTTCTGTTCAGCAAGCGAGTTGCGGGTCGGTGACCGGTGTGGCCTCGACGGATGCCGCCGAGCCGGCACGGTGTTGATGAGTCGCGTTCGTCCTGTGCCTGGCTCGCGGAGGCAAGCTGGTGATCGGATCTGCGCTATATCGAGCAATGTCGAGCAGTATTGAGCGGTGGTCGCGCGAGCGCAATAGCCGAGTTCGAAATCTCGCCGGATGGTGCAAGTGACCAAGCCACGGCCGGGGTGCTGCGAATGCGGGCGCGGAGGGCATCGCCTCGCCGCCGTCCTCGGGCCGTGGGCGCGCCAGCCGCCGCCGTCGGAAGCCAGCCCTGAATGCGTTCTCGATCACCTTCGGCGACCGGTTTTCGGCCGCCGAAACCTACTAACCGAAGACGCCGGAAACACCTTTAGCGAGACAGGCCCGAGATTTCGGCAGGCACAGGGTTCTGGTTCTGGCCCACTTACCGTGATCGGGACTGACTCGGTCAGGCCGGCAGTGGGAGTGTCCGATCTTCGGCTCTGCATGGAGACGGTGGTGGTGCGGCGGTCTCAAGTGGAGCATCGTGCTGTGGCCGCCTGACGCCAGTTTGTCGCCGGTGATCAGGATGTTGTTCCCTCACTGGCCGAGGATCGAGTCGGAGGTTGAGGAAGGTGCTCTCGATCATCTGGCTGCTTCCGGTGCCGATGGAGAGCGTCGGCTGAGGCTCAGGCGGTCCACCCGCATTGGGTATCTTTACCCTGCAGCGGGAACCAAAGCTCGTACCGGTCGGCGGGCAGCACAGCCTCGGCGTACTCGATCGGGCGGTGGCCGGCGAACGCGCGGCGCACCAGGCGTAGCACCGGCCGGCTCGATACCAGGTCGAGCAGCCGTATCTCCTCGTTGTTGGGCAGATCCGCCACCACCGACTCCTCGCCGGAGTCCGGCAGCAGACCACGTCCCTCCAGGTAGTGGTACAGGCTGTTGGACAGCACATCCTCGGTGAGGTCGGGTACGAGGGACGCTGCCAACCAGGTGCGCTCCAGGGCCAGCGGTACGTCGTCGCCGAGTCGGAGCCGGCGGATGCGCAATGCTGCCTCGCCGGGGTCCAGCTTGAGGAACGCCGCGACCTCCACCGGCGGAGACTGATCGGCCACGTGCTCAAGCATCTGGGTGGAGGGCGCCATGTCGTGCTCGCGGACGGCATCGGCGAACGATCCGAGCCGCACCCGCAGCTGCATCGATTCAGGCGCCCGCACGGTTCCGCGCCCGTGGACGGTGCGCACAATCCCCTCCCGTGCGAGGGCAGCCAGGGCCTGACGTACGGTCATCCGTGCGACGCCCCAGCGTTCGGCCAGGTGCCGCTCGGCGGGCAACAGCTCTCCCTCGGCGAGAGCAAAAACCATGGCCCGCAGCTCTTCGCGGATCGCCGCGTGTTTCGACCGGTCCGGGATCGACGTCAACTGACCAATCATGCCGCACACCCTTGACAACGCCCAGCATTCCAAAGTGCACTGGCACAAGTGGTCTAGACCGCCTCGCCACACCACCTAGCGCCCATGCCTGGGAGGACATCGTGAGGTTACACCCCCGTCTGTCGCGTTGGCTGTCATGCACACTCGGCGCCGTGCTGACCGCCGCCCTGCTCGCCGTGCCAGCACCAGCCGCCGGCGCGAAGCCAGCCCACCCGCTGCCCCAGATCACGCCCGTTCCCCAACAGATCGCGCGTTCCGGCGACGACGTCGTCGTCCCCGGCAGGGTCGAGCTGGTCACCGGCCGGGACACCGATGGTGCCGCCCGGCAGCTGCTCGTCGACCTGCTACACCGCCATGGCGCCGACCGGGTCGACGTCGTGACCGCACCGTCCGGCCGCGCGCCGCTGTCGATACGGCTCGGCCCGGCAGACCATCCTCACGTCGCGGCCGCGCTCGGCGCGACCGTCGTGCCCGGCCACGCCGAGGCCTATGCGCTCAATGTCGCCCGGTCGGATGCGCCGCTCGGCACGGTCGCCCTTGGCGGCACGGACGCTGCCGGACAGTACTACGCCGTACAGAGCCTGCGACAGCTGTTCGTGCCGACCGACGACGGCGGCTGGCGGATCGCCGGTGCCACCGTGAGCGACTACCCGGCGATGCCGCTGCGTGGCACCATCGAGGGCTTCTACGGCGAGCCGTGGAGCCACCAGGAGCGCCTGGACCAGCTCGCGTTCTACGGAGACGTCAAGGCCAACACCTACATCTACGCTCCGAAGGACGACCCATACCACCGGGCGCGCTGGCGTGAGCCGTACCCGCCGGTAAAGCTGGCCGAGCTAGGCCAACTAGTTGGCCAGGCGAAGGCCCACCACGTACGGTTCACCTTCGCGTTGTCCCCAGGAAACACGATCTGCTACAGCGGTACGGCAGACCGCGGCGCCCTGCTGGCGAAGTTTCAGGCGATGTACGACATCGGTGTGCGGGCCTACTCCATCCCGCTCGATGACATCGCCCTGCGCTTCAACTGTCCAGAGGACGCCGCCCGCTACGGCACCGCCACCCAGGCGAGCGTGGGCCGTGCCCAGGCCGAGCTACTGAGTTATGTGCAGGCAGCTTTTGTCGAGACTCACGGTGGCACGTGGGCGCTGCAGACGGTCCCGACCCAGTACGGCGACTTGTCCGAGACGCCGTACAAGCAGTCGTGGCGCGCGTCCCTCGACCCCGAGGTCGTCGTGATGTGGACCGGCACCGCCGTCGTCCCGCCGAGGATCACCATCGCCGACGCGGAGCGGATCTCCCAGCTGTTCGGCCGAAAGGTGTTCGTGTGGGACAACTACCCGGTCAACGACTACGGCAACACGAGGGGCCGGCTGCTGCTGGCGCCCTACGACAAGCGCGAAGCCGGGCTGTCTGACCATCTCGCCGGCATCGTCTCGAACCCGATGAACCAGGCCTCAGCGAGCAAGGTCGCCATCTTCGGCTTCGCCGACTTCACCTGGAACGACCGCGCCTACGACCCCGCGCGCAACTGGCGGGAAGCGATGCGCTACCTCAGCAGAGGAGACACCATCGCGACGGAGGCTCTGCTGGTCTTCAGCGACCTCAACCACCTCGCCCCGAGCTTCGGCTCCCCATGGCAGCCACAGGCACCCGCCCTCGACGCAGCGGTTCAGGCCTTCTGGACGGCCTGGCGGGGCGGCGACCGCAGCGGCGCGGTTATCGGCCTTCGCGCCTACGTCGACCGGATCGCCGCCGCACCCGCCGCCATACGTGCCGGGGCGGTCGACCCCGGCTTCGTCTCCGACGCCTCGCCGTGGCTCGACGCGACCGAGCTTTGGGGGCGATCGACGCAGCGAATGCTGGACGCGCTGCAGGCCAGGATCCGCGGTGACAAGCCGACTTCGGACGCCCTCGTCGCACAGTCACAGGCACTGATGCAGCAGGCGCAGAACGTCCTCGTCGATCCACCCGACAACAGCTGGGGACGGGCACCGGTACGCATCGCCGACAGCGTGCTCGACACCTTCCTGTTCGAAACCAATCTCGCCCTTGAGCTGTGGGAGATCGGCGACGTCGAGAACCTGGCGCTCTCGGGCACCGCGACGGCCTCCAGCATCGAGCAGAACCTCGACCGGCTCGCGCCGCGGTTCGTCAACGACGGCGACAACTCCACACGATGGGCGTCCGGATACTCCGACAACGAATGGGTCCAGGTCGAGCTGGCCGAGCCATCGGTGATCGCTGCGGTGACGGTCAACTGGGAGGCTGCCTGCGCCACGGCGTACCAGATCCAGACCTCGATCGACGGCGTCAACTGGCAGACTGCCAGGGATGTGACCAACTCCAGCTGCGCCCTCGACATCTTGGAGCTCGAAGACAACACGCCGGTCCGCTTCGTGCGGATGCAGGGCGTCGACCGGAAGACGAACTGGGGCTACTCGATCTACGAGCTGGGCATGTACGGCGCTGCCGGCTGACCGAGGCCCTCGGGGCATCCTTCGGGGCTCTGCTGATCGGATCGGGCATCCAATCGATCTCACCCCCGAAGGACCTCCCCTACTGGCTAGGCTCAGCCAGCGATCGCGCCACGGCCGAACGTTGGGGCACCTCTTCGAACCCGCCGAAGAGGTCACCGAGCAGGAAGCCCTGGTCAAGCGGTTGCCGGTGAGACCGGTGTTCCATGAAGTAAGACAGGCACCGGCGGCCGAACAGCGAAGCACAGCGATAAGCGCCGATCGATTCGTTGCAACGCCGATCCGCCGAGGCGGTCCGCGTCGCCGGCGAGGCGCTCCGCCCCTGACCGCTGGCAGGATGACCACTTCGAACTTCTCTGGGATGTCACAGCCGCCAGACCGCTCGCATCGTCGCTGGTCAGGGCACCAGCGGCACGGCCTGCAGGTGAGCGCTTCGGACGCGGTGACCACTTCGGCGAGGTGCTCCCCCTCTGCCCCCACTTGCAAGGTCTTGGCCGGTCGGAACTCCTTACCGCTGCGACCTGCGGATACTCCCCTACCAGGGAACATTGAGTGCCGTTGAAGTCCGTTCAGTGCCGTTGAGCGCTGCGGTGTGAAGTAGGACGCTGAACCGACTCTGACCTGGAAAAACGAGAAGCCGTAGCCCAGGATGGGTGCAGTTGCGCACCGTTGAGCGCCGATCGGTGCAGTTGAAGGCCGTTCGCTGCACCCTGTTGCTCCCAACCTGCTCCCCCGATCTCGTAACCCCGACCAGGCTGCTTCACCCGGCGACGAGCGCTGTCTCGCCGAAGGCACGCGGTCGTACTCAGCGGCTGGCAAGCGCGTCAGGCGGTCCGAGGAGTCAAACATGACCACAGCCATTCCGGTCCAGTTGGGCGCCGCTTTCGACCCGGCGCACAGTGGCGTCTATCGACCGATCGGCGAAGGAGTTCGTTACCGGTTCATTATGGCTCTTCGAAGTTAAGCGGGGTTGAGGTGTCCGCGGTGACGTCGGGTGGTCGCGGTGCGGGTGCGTAGCCGCTGGC
>NZ_JBRIQN010000060.1:0-33141 GCF_052981855.1 Micromonospora sp. LZ34 | reverse complement strand
CGTGCAATGCACAACCCGCGGCGCGGCAGGATCCCGACGGCGAGGCACAAACCCCAGCCAACACCACCCCTACGACAATTCCCCAACCCCGACAACCCGGCGAACGTTAATGGCCACCGCACTAGCTGCCGGCCGGTGGCAGGGTCGGTTCGGCGGGCGGGGTGACCGGGGTGAGGGGAACCGTCTCGCCGCGGGCGATGGTGCGGACCCGCTGGACGAAACCGCGCCGGCGGGCCTCCGCCACGAAGTGACCCAGCGGTGAGCGGAACACCGGGTAGTCGTCGTAGTGGATCGGCACGGTCAGTTTCGGGTGGACCAGCTCGACCAGGTCGGCGCCCTGCCGCGCGTCCATGGTGAGCAGGATGCCGGCGACCCTGGTGCCGCCCAGGTGGATCAGCATGGCGTCGATGTCCGGGTACCGCTCGGGGATGCCGGCGAGCAGCGGCTTGTTCAGCGTGTCGCCGGTGACGTAGAGGCGGAACTGCCGGGTGCCGTCGCGTTCCAGGTCGATCATCGTGCCCATCACGTCGGGCAGCAGCCGGTCCAGGGCGCCCGGCCCGTGCTGGCCGGGCATCGCCGTCAGCCGCAGCGTCTCGCCGTCGCCGCGCAGCTCCCGCGTACGCCAGGTGGGCAGCCCCTCGGCGGCCCGGAAACCCCACCGGCGCAGCTTCCGTTCCGCCGCCGGGGTGGTCACGATCGGCAGCTCCCGGTCCAGCTCCCGCCGGGCCACCCGGTCGAAATGGTCACCGTGCAGGTGGGACAGGAGCACCGCGTCCAGCGACGGCAGCTGGACGATCCGCAGCGCCGGGTCGGTCCGCCGCCGCGACCACATCCCCTTGCCCAGGTACGCCCGCTGCCCCCGGTGCAGGAAGTTCGGGTCGGTCAGCAGGGTGAACCCGCCGATCCGCAGCACCGTGGTGGCGGTGCCGATGAACGTGACCTCCGGCTGTGCCGCCTCCATGTCCACCTCCACCCGCAGCCGTACCCCCGATGACCGCCGTCATGCGCGGCCGCCCGGGTGCCGGAACCTCAGCCGTCGGTGTCCGGCCGCGGGCCGCCGCCGTCGGTACGGGCCCCGCGGGTGGTCTGGTCGGGGGACGGTTCGTCCGGGTGGTCGGTGGAAGGTGAGCCGTCGGCCGCCTCCGGCCGGGTCTGCGGCAGCCGGTCCACCAGTCGGGTCAGCGCACCGTTGGCGAAGGTCGCGCCGAGCGCCGACCCGGTCGCGATGCTCCAGCCCACCGGCCCGAGCGGGGTGCAGCCGAAGAACTGGCTCAGGCCCGGTGTCTGCACCACCGCCACCAGCACGCCGAGCGACGCGGCGGTGGAGGCGAGCACGGCCGGGCTGGTGCCGCCCGCCAGCACGGTCTGCCCGAGCTGGGTGCCGACCAGCGAGACCAGCGCGATCGTGCCGGCCCGCCGGCGCCGCCCGGTGTAGCGGGCCACCGTCCAGCCGGCGGTGGCGCCCAGCGTGGTGGCCGCGGCGCGCAGCCCGATCTCGCGGGTGAGCGTGGCGCCGAGCGAGGTGTCCGGCCCCTCGCGCAGCAGTCCGTCCGCGCGGTCGGCCCCGGGTGGACGGATCGCGATGGCCAGCGCCGGCGCCAGGTCGGTGAGCAGGTTGACCAGGAGCAGTTGCCGCCCGGTGAGCGCGGAGCGGCCGGTGGCGGCGGCACTCAGCACGCTGAACGCGATTTCCCCGAGGTTGCCGCCGACCAGGATGCTCAGCGCGTGGCGTACCGAGGACCACATCGCCCGCCCCTCCACCAGGGTGGCGATGATGGTCTCCAGCCGGTCGTCGGTCACCACCAGGTCGGCGGCGGCCCGGGCCGCCGGGGTGCCCCGCTGGCCGAGTGCGATGCCGACGTCGGCGAGCCGGATCGCCGGCGCGTCGTTGGCGCCGTCCCCGGTCATCGCGACGGTACGCCCGCACTTCTGCAACGCCTGGATGATCCGGACCTTGTGCGCCGGGGTGCAGCGGGCCACCACGTCCGTGCCGGCCAGCCGTTCGGCCAGGGCGTCGTCGTCGAGCCGGTCGAGTTCGGTCGCGGTGACCACCCGCTGGTCGTCGCCGTCGCTGATGGTGGCGGCGATCGCCTCGGCGGTCGCCGGATGGTCTCCGGTGATCATGATGGTGTGCACGCCGGCCTGGCGGATCCGCCGCACGGCCGGCGCGGCGCTGGCCCGGACCCCGTCGGCGAGCGCCAGGAAGCCGACGAACACCAGGTCGCGTACGTCGTCGTCGCCGATCGCCGGGTCGGGCACGGCGCACTCCGCGACCGCCAGGATCCGGTGCCCCGCCCCGGCCCGCTCGGCGAGCAGCCGGTGCAGGTCGTCCCGGCCGCCGTCGTCCAACGGCTCGTCGTGGCCGTCGACGCGCCGGTACGCGCACCGGGGCAGCACCGTCTCCGGCGCGCCCTTCACGCTGAGCAGCAGCCGGTCCCCGTCCTCGCCGACGGTGGCGTGGTAGCCCCGGGACGGTTCGAAGGGCAGTCCGCCGGCGGCCCGCCAGCCGGGGACGTCGGTCTGCTCGACCACCCCGGCGGACGCGGCGCCGCGGCGTACCGACTGGTCGGTCTGCAGGGCCAGTTCGTCGGGGTCGTCGGCGGCCGGGGTGGCCCGCAGTGCGGCGGCCAGGGTCGGCCGGAGCCGGTCGTCGAGCTGGTCCGTCGGGGCGTAGCGGTGGCCGTCGCCGACTCCGGCGAGCCGCAGCTGCCCCTCGGTGAGAGTGCCGGTCTTGTCGAAGCAGAGCACGTCGACCCGGCCGAGCGCCTCGATGGTGCGCGGATTGCGGACCAGTGCCCCGTGCTCGGCCAGCCGCCGGGCGGCGGCCAGCTGTGCGGCGCTGACCAGGAACGGCAACCCTTCCGGGACGGACGCCACGGCCAGGTTCGCGGCGGTGGCGGCCGTCTCGGCCAGCGGTACGCCGCGCAGCAACCCGGCGCCGGCCACCGCCACCGCCGAGCCGGCTGCCAGCGGCACGGCTGCCCGGGTCAGCCGGCCCAGCCGGGCCTCCACTCCGCTGGCCGGTGGTGCCTGTCGGGCCAGCGCCAGGCTGCGGCCGGCCTCGGTGTCGGCGCCGGTGGCCACCACCACAGCGGTGCCGTACCCCGCGGCGATTGTGGTGCCCTCGTAGAGCATGGACCGGCGGTCGGCGACGGCGGAGGCCACCACCGGCTGGTCCGTCTTGCCCACCGGCAGTGACTCGCCGGTCAGCGAGGACTCGTCGGCCTCCAGGCCGACCGACTCCAGCACCCGGCAGTCGGCCGGCACCGAGTCCCCCGGCTCCAGGCTGACCACGTCGCCGGGCACCAGGTCGTCCGCCGGCAGCATCCGTTCCCGGCCGTCCCGGCGCACCCGGGCGGTCACCGCCGAGTGGGACAACAGCTCGGCCAGGGACCGCTCGGTGTTGCGCTGGTGCACCGCGCCGATCAGCGCCGACCCGCCGACCACCCCGCCCACCAGGGCGGCGTCGATCAGCGAGCCGAACGTCGCGGAGAGCACCGCGCCGGCCGCGAGCACCGGGGTGAGCGGGTTGGCCAGCTCGTCGACGAAGGCGCGGAGCAGACCGGTCGGCCCGGGCACCTCGCCCGGCCCGGCGCCCCGGCGGCGCTCGGCCTCGCCGCTGGCGAGCCCGTCCGGGCCGGTGCCGAGCCGCTTTAGGACGGTGTCCGTGGGCATCAGGTGCCAGGCGGTGATGGTCGGCGCGGGCGCCTCCGTCCGGCCCGGCAGCCGGCGCGCCCGCCAGACGCCGTGAGCGAAGGCCACCGCGGCGGCGCCGTTCACCGGGCCGAGGGTACGGCCGGGCAGGTGCGCGGGGTCGGCGGTGAGCGCGTTCAACGCGCCCAGGCCGGTGCCGGCCAGGGCGAACTGGATGCTCCGCCCGGTTGTCCGCCGGGCCACCCCGGTCGCCTCGACGATCAGGGCGACGATCCGCAGGTCGGTGCCGACCAGCAGGTGCGCGCCCCAGGGTGGCAGCTGCTCCGGGGCGGAGATGCCCAGGCCACAGTCGGCGGCGCCGAGGGCCGCCCGGTCGGCGGAGACCACCATCACCACCGCCCCGTCGCGCTGCAACGCCCGGACGGCGTCGGCCAGCCCCGCGCCGCCGGGCACGAGGTCGTCGGCGAAGCCGTACCGCCGCTCGTCGTCACCGGCCACGACCAGCCGCAACCCGGCCTGACGGGTGACGGCCGGCAGCGTGTCGACGCCCGGCGCCGGCTCGGGCTCGACCCGCAGTACCGCGGCCAGGGTGTCGGAGTCGGCCAGGCCGAGCAGGTGACCGCCGGCGTCGCGGAGCCGCCGGCTTTCCGCGGTGTCCCCGGGATCGCGCGCGTCGAGCCGGTCCAGCGGGCCGAGTCGCCAACCGTCGGACTGCCGCAGCCCGTGCGGGTCGGCGGGGTCGAAGAGCGCGAACGCTCGGCTGGCCACCTGCCCGGTGTCGGCGCCGGGCAGGGGAGCCAGGTCGGCCAGCACCCCCCGGTCCGAGCCGAGGACGGCGGCGTCCAGCACCAGCGTGTCGATCCGGTCCAGGTCCCGCAGCACGGTGCGATCCATCGCGATCACGCCCCGCCGGGCCAGGATCCGGCCGAGCTGCGCGGCGTACCCCTCCCGACCGCTGCGCGGGGCCTTGGGCAGCGCGGAAAGCCCCAGCGAGGCGGCCCGCTTCCGGCCGACCACCGGCGTCGCGGCGGCGGCCGCGGCGGCGCCGGCGGCCAGCATCCGGGTGGCGTACCGCTCGGCCGGCCCGTCCGGCTTGGGGCGGACCCGCCCGACGGCCGGCGACCGGGCCACCGCCCGCTCCGGGTCGCCGGTCAGCCGCGGTTCCGCCTTCGTCCAGGCGGCGAGCTGGGCCCGCGCCTCACCCCACTGCACCACCCGCTGCGCGCCGTCCAGCACGATGCCGGTCCAGCCGCCGGTGAGGCCCTGCACGACCGCCTGGGCGAGCGGGAAGACCAGGTCGGCGCGGGGATCGGCGCGCAGGCCCCGGTTGGCGAGGGCGTGCAGCTTCGGGTGCATGTCGACGACGCCGAGCAGCCCGGCGACCTCTCCCGGCACCGGGGCGAACGGCAGGATCCGGGTGGCCGCCGAGATGGTCAGGCCGAGCGCGTCGGAGGCGAGCGCGCCGAGCGTGCGGGGGGTGCGCGGTCCTTCCTCGGGCGGGTGCGGCGGGGGGATCTCCGGATCCGGTTCGTGCGGGCAGGCGCGCTCGGTGCGGGCCACCGTCGCGATCAGGTCCCGCAGCTTCGGCTGTGGCGTCCCGACGGCCACCACCACCCGGCCGGACGGGGCGTTCACCCGGGCCCACTCGACCCCGGGCATCCGTTCCAGCGCCGCCTCCACCTGCCGGGCGAGCAGGTCACCGCCGTCCTGGCAGACCCCGTGCACCTCGATGTGGTGCCGGCCCGGCCGGGACCAGACCCGACGTCCGGTCAATCCGGCCAGCCGGGCGAGCCGGGACGCGGCCGTGCCGACGCTCCGGGACGCCTCGCCGACCAGCGGCGGCACGGCTACCGGCGGTCGGAGGCGACCGGCGACGCGGCCCAGCGAGGTCATCGAGGCGTACGGCCGGACGCGTGCCGGCCTGGCCCTCCGCTGCTGCTGTCCCTTCCGTACGCCATCTCGCCTCCCACGTCTGCTCCGGTGGCCGCCCGGGTACGCGGCGGCTTCACGGCTTCCCGCCCGGACGTCCGTTATGCCCCCCGAGCAGGGGAAGTTTCCCCCGGCCGGCACTCCGGGCGGCCTGGCGAGACCGCGGTCACGCTTGACCTCAATCGGGGTTGAGGTCGCAGGCTGGCCGCATGCTGATCGAACTGCTCAGGGCCGAGGTGCGGCGGGACGAGCTTCGGCGTCCACCCCGTGCCGGCAACCGTCCGACGCCGGTGTGGTCGCCCCGTAGGGCGGACCGGCGGTGACCGCTACCGCCGCGCCGGCCGGACCGGTCGCCCCGGCCCTGGGACTGTTCGCGCCCCGGCTGCGGGCCATGACGGTCGGCAGCGTCGCCCTGGTCTCGCTGCTGGCGTTCGAGGCGCTGGCGGTCGGCACCGCGATGCCCACCGTCGCCCGCAGCCTGGACGGGCTGGCCCTGTACGGGATCGCGTTCGGCGGCCCGTTCGCCGCCGGCGTGCTGGCCATGGTGGCCAGCGGCATCTGGTGCGACACTCGGGGACCGCGCGCGCCGATGTGGCACGGGCTGGTCTGGTTCGTGCTCGGGCTGGTCATCGCGGGCAGCGCGACGGCGATGGGCGCGCTGGTCGTCGGCCGGGTGGTGCAGGGGTTCGGCTCGGGCCTGCTCTCGGTGGCGCTCTACGTCATCGTCGGGCAGGCGTACCCGGAGGAACTGCACCGGCGGATCTTCGCGGCGTTCGCCGCCGCGTGGGTCGTACCGTCGCTGGTCGGGCCGGCGGTGGCCGGCCTGATCGTGGAGCACCTCGGTTGGCGGTGGGTCTTCCTCGCGGTGCCGGTGGTGGCGGTGCCGGCGGTGCTGCTGATCCACCCCGGCCTGCGGGCGGTCGGCCCGTCGACGCGGGCGGCCCGGCCGGCCGGCGCGGCGGCCCGGATCGGCTGGGCCTGCGGGGCGGGGGTGAGCGCCGCACTGCTGCACATCGGGGGACAGCAGCGCGGCCCCTTCGCCGTCGCTCTGGTCGCCGTGGCCCTGGTCGGCTTGCTGGTCTGCGCGCCCCGGTTGCTGCCGGCCGGATTCCTGCGGGCCGGTCGGGGCCTGCCGACGGTGATCGGGCTGCGCGGCCTCGCCTCCGCGGCGTTCGTCGGCGCGGAGGTGGTGATCCCGCTGATGCTCTCCCGGGAGCGGGGGTTCTCGCCGACCGCGGCCGGCCTGGTCCTCACCACGGGTGCGTTGGCCTGGTCGGTGGGCTCCTGGTTGCAGGGCCGGCTGCCGGCGCCGCAGAGTCGGGCCACCCTGCCCCGGGCGGGGCTGGCCTGCATCGCGGCCGGCACCGCGGTGGTCGCGCTCACCGTCGCGCCGGCCGTGCCGGTCGGGGTGGGAGTGCTCGGCTGGGCGACGGCCGGGCTCGGCATGGGGCTGCTCTACCCCTCGCTGTCGGTGCTCACCCTGGAGTTGTCCGCCCCCGGCGAGCAGGGCCGCAACAGCTCCTCGCTGCAACTGGGCGATTCACTGTTCGCGGCGACCGTGCTGGCGCTGACCGGCGCGGTGCTCGCCGCCGGCGCCGCCCCCGGCGCGGGCGACTACGCGGGGACGTTGGCCGTCGCGTCCGGCCTGGCGCTGCTCGGTCTCCTGCTCGCCGGCCGGGTGGTGCCGGCCGCGCGGCTGGTCGCCTGAGCTTTCCGGCGGTCCCAGCGACCGCGCTGCGGCCGGGAGCGCCCGGAGCGCGGGGCGGCCGAGCGCCCCGGGTTGTCGGCGGATCGGCGGTCCCCCTAGGTGGCGGCCGGCAGGATGGGCGGGGAGATGAACTTCCTGACCGTCCTGCCGCTGGCCGTGGTGATGGTCGCCGGGACGCAGCTGGTCGCGGCGGTCTTCCTTGCCGCCTCCGACCGACCGCGGGCCGCGTCGCTGGGCTACCTGGCCGGCGGCTGGTGGTCGGCGGCGGGGTGACGGTGAGCTGGCTGGTCACCAGGGCCGTGAAGATCAGTTTCGACGGTGGCGGCCACGGCCGGAGCCCGGTCGAGACGAGGATCGACCAGGTGGTGCTGGCCCTGCTGGTCGTGCTGGCGCTGGTGGTGTTCCTCCGACGGCACTCCACCGGCCCACCCCGGTGGATGGGAAAGCTCCAGCAGGCCGGCCCGGGCTACGCCGCCCGGCTGGGCGTGCTGCTCTTCCTCGCCATGCCGACGGACGACCTCACCATGATCACGGTCGGCGCGAGCGCCGCCCGGCACGACCTGCCGTGGTGGCACCTGCTGCCGTTCGTGCTGCTCACCCTGGCGCTGCTGGCGCTGCTGGCGCTGCTCGGCGGTCGGGCCGCCACGGTGCTGCCCCGGATCCGGGACTGGACCGCCCACAACTCCTGGGTGGTCAGCGAGCTCGTGATCGGCTTCTTCCTGGCGGTGACGTTGGTCGACCTGCTGCGGTGAGCCGGCGCACGGACGGTCACACCCGACCGGGCGGCGTCGTCACCGACACGGACGCCCCGACCCCGGGGCGCCGGAGAAGGAGGACATCATGCGGGTGCTGGTAACCGGGGCGGGCGGTCGTTTGGGACGGGCGGTGCTGCCCCGCCTGCTCGACGACGGGCACGCGGTACGGGCGACGAGCCGCCGGCCGCGTACCGACCCGGTGGTGGAGTGGGCGGTGGCGGACCTGGCCACCGGGGCCGGGGTGGCCGAGGCGGTACGCGGCGTGGACGCCGTCCTGCACCTGGCGTCGTCGCCCAACCGGCGCACCCACCAGGTCGACGTGCTGGGCACCCGCGGGCTGGTCCGCGCCGCCGGGGAGGCCGCCGTCCGCCACCTGGTCTACATCTCGATCGTCGGCGTCGACCGGGTGCCGATCCCGTACTACCGGCACAAGCTGGCCGCCGAGCAGGTGGTCGCCGCCGGGCCGGTGCCGTGGACGGTGCTGCGGGCCACCCAGTTCCCGCAGTTCCTCGACGAGCTGCTGGTCGCGGCGAGCCGGCTGGGCCCGGTGATCGGCGACCGGGCGGTGCTCGCCCAGCCGGTCGACCCGGGCGAGGTCGCCGCCCGGCTCGCCGAGCGGCTGGTGGCCGGCCCGCTGCACGGCATCGAGGAGTACGGCGGGCCCGAGGTGCTCCGCTTCGACCAGGCGGTCCGCGCCTGGAAGGCCGCCCGGCGGTCCCGCCGGCCGCTGCTGCCGATACGGATCCCGGGCCGGCTCGGCCGGGCCCTGCGCTCCGGCGGCCTGGTCACCGACGCGACCCCGCGGGGCACCCGGAGCTGCGCGGACCACCTCGCGGACACGTACGGGGGAACCGGGGCAAGATGAGAACCTTCCCCGTTCACGTTCGGCCTACCGTGACGCCATGTTCGCCATCGTCACCACCGTGATCCTCTACGTCGCCGGCTTCGTCTTCCTCTACGGCGTGATCCGGCTCGCGGTCCGGCACGCCCTGGAGGATATGGAGGTGCGCCGGATCCAGGCCGAGCGGGCGGAGGAGCTGGCCGCCATGCGCGACCGCACGATGCTCCGCGAGAACGCCTTCCTCACCGGCAGCTGAGCCTGCGCGGAGCGCGCCCGCCGGACGTCGGCGCCGGGCGGTCGTTGCCCGGTGGCCGGGACGTGCCGGTGTCCGGTGGGCGCGGCCGGCCGGGTGGTGCGAGGATCGCACTCGTGATGGGGACGCTGAAGACCGAACCCGCCGGCACCCGGCTCGACCTGCTGGCACCGCCGGTCGCCGCCGCGCTCGCGCAGTGGCCTGCCGACGCGCCGGTGGACGTCGACGACGTGCTGGTCGCGCCGATCGACGCCGACCTCGCCGACACCGCCGCGTTCTGCGCGGCGTACCAGGTCGGGCTGGAGGATTCGGCCAACTGCGTGGTGATCGCCGGCAAGCGCGAGGGGGTCGTCCGCTACGCGGCCTGCGTCGTGCTCGCCACCACCCGGGCCGACGTGAACGGGGTGGTCCGGCGGGCGCTGGACGTCCGCAAGGCGAGCTTCGCGCCGATGGCCGACGCGGTCGAGCTGACCGGCATGGAGTACGGCGGCATCACCCCGATCGGCCTGCCCGAGCAGTGGCCGATCCTGGTCGACGCCCGGGTGATCGCCACCCCGCACGTGATCATCGGGTCCGGCGTGCGGCACAGCAAGATCGCCCTGCCCGGGCCGGCGCTGGGCGCACTGCCCGGAGCGCGGGTGGTGGAGGACCTGGCCAGGCCGGCCTGAGCGATCACCGGCGTCTATACCGTTGCACGTGAAACATGACGCCTGTCGATGACCGGCGGCGGGTCGACCTGCGCGGCCGGGCGTCAGTCGGCGGACTCGCGCCGCGCCACCTCGGTCAGGGCGGCCAGCAGCGTCGCCGGCTCCTGGGCGCCGGTCACCGCGTACTTGCCAGCGAGCACGAAGGTAGGCACGCTGGTCACCCCGATCTGCCGGGCGGTGTCCAGTTCGGTGGTCAGTTCGGCCACCCGCTCGTCCGAGTCGAGGAACCGGCGCGCCTCCACCGCGTCCAGCCCGACCTCGCCGGCCAGGGTGGCGAGCGCGTCCCGGGACCCGACATCGACCCCGTCGGTGAAGTGGGCCCGGTAGAGCGCGTCGACCATCTCGGCGGCGCGGCCCCGCTCGGTGGCCCAGGAGATCAGCCGGTGCGCGTCGAAGGTGTTCGCGGCGACGGCGCGGTCGAAGTCGAGCTTGAGGCCGACCCCCGCGGCCACCCCGGTCACGTGGCCGACCATCTGCCGGGCCTGCGGCCCGAACTTAGTGGCCAGCGCGTCCAGCAGGGGCTGCGGCTCGGGCACCGGCGACGGGTCGAGCTGGAACGGCCGATAGTGGACCGTCACCTCGCCGTCGTACGACTCCAGCGCCTGCTCCAGCCGGCGCTTGCCGATGTAGCACCAGGGGCAGACCACGTCCGCGTAGATCTCGATCTCCATGATCCGGACAACCTCCCGGTCAGCTGGTCTGTTCCCGGACCTGGCGCTTGAGCCGGGCCAGGATGGCCGTGCCGCCGCGGACCCGCAGCGGGCTGATCGCCTGGGCCAGCCCCATCCGCTGGTAGAGGTCGTCGGGCACGGCGAGCACCTCGTCGGGCTTCGCCCCGGCCAGCCCCTCGGCCAGGATGCCGGCGAAGGCGCGGGTGGTCGGCGCCTCCGGCGGGCAGTCGAAGAGTGTCTCCACGGTGCCCTCCGGCGTCACCCGGGCACGCAGGAAGAACGCCGTCTGGCACTCCGGCACCTGCTCCATGCCCTCCCGGTCGGCGGCGTCGGGCGGCAGCGGCGGGATGACGTCGGCGTACTCCAGCAGCATCTCCAGCACCACGTCCCGCGGCGCGGCGGCGAACTCCTCGACGATCTCGGCCAGCCTGGCCGGCATGGATGACATGCCCCCGAGGCTACCGCCGTCGCCGTGGCACACCGCCGCGCCGCCGGACACCCGCTCAGGTGGTCGGCGCCTGCTCGCTGATCTCGCTGAGCGCCGACTGCGGGTCGAGCTGCATGGCGAGGTCACCGAGGGAGACGATGCCGACCAGCTTGCGCTCGCTGTCGCAGACCAGCACCCGCCGGATGCCCCGCTCACGCATCAGCGACGCCGCCTCGCCGGCGGTGGAGTTCTGCTCGATCATCACCACCTCGCGGGTGATGATCGAGCCGATGGTGGTGACGGCCGGGTCGCTCCGCTCGGCCACCGCCCGCACCACGATGTCGCGATCGGTGAGCATGCCGGCGAGGGTGGCGCCGTCGGTGACCACCACGTCGCCGATGTCCGCCTCCTTCATCACCTTGGCGGCCTCGTCCAGGGTGGTCTCTGCCGGCAGGTACACGACCTGCTTGGTCATCACGTCCGCGACCCGGTAACCGGTCATGAGAGCCCTCCGAAACACACGTCAGCCGATTCGGTTGCGGTACCCCGTGGTGCGATGGCTACACCCTGCCGACGGGCTGCCGGCCCACCTCGTCGCACAGCCGCTCCACCAGCTCGTCGACCGGCAGTTCGGTGCGCTCGCCGGTGGCCCGGTCGCGCAGCTCGACGTACCCCTCGGCGAGGCGGCGGCCGACCACGACGGCGCGCGGGATGCCGACCAGCTCGGCGTCGGTGAACTTGACCCCGGCCGAGACGTGCGTGCGGTCGTCGACCAGCACCCGCAGGCCCGCCGCGGCGAGCCGCCCGCCGAGCTCCAGCGCCGCCGCCAGCTGCGGCCCCTTCCCGGCCGCCACCAGGTGTACGTCGCACGGCGCGACCGCCGCCGGCCAGACCAGTCCCCGCTCGTCGTGGTGCTGTTCGGCGATCGCCGCCACCGCCCGGGACACCCCGATGCCGTAGCAGCCCATGGTGGGCCGAACCGGCTTGCCCTCCGGGCCGAGCACGTCGACCGAGAACGCGTCGGTGTAGCGGCGGCCGAGCTGGAAGATGTGCCCGATCTCGATGCCCCGGCGGATGGTCAGCTCGCCGGTGCGGCAGGCCGGGCAGGGGTCGCCGGCCCGCACCTCGGCGGCCTCGATGGTGCCGTCCGGCACGAAGTCGCGGCCGCTGACCACGTGCACCGCGTGCCGGCCCGGCTCGTTCGCGCCGGTCAGCCAGGCCGAGCCCGGTGCCACCCGCGGGTCGACCAGGTAGCGGATGCCGAGCTTCGCCATGATCTGCGGGCCGATGTAGCCGCGGACCAGCTCGGGGTGGGCGTCCCAACCGTCGAACACGTCCACGGTGGCCGGGGCCACCGCCGCGCCCAGCCGCTTCAGGTCCACCTCGCGGTCGCCGGGCAGCCCGACGACCAGCAGTTCGGCCTCGTCCGCACCGGGCCGCCGGACGGTCAGCACCACGTTCTTCAGCGTGTCGGCGGCGGTCCAGTCGGCCCGGCCGCCGAGCCGGCGGGCGTTGGCCAGCTCGACCAGGGTGGCGATGGTGGGGGTCTCCGGGGTGTCGTGCACCTCGGTCGGGGGGTGCGCGTCCGGGTCGCCGGCCGGCGGGGCGGGCGTGGTCACCGCCTCGGTGTTCGCGGCATAGTCGCAGGCGGTGCAGCCGACGAAGGTGTCCTCGCCGACCGGCGTCGCGGCCAGGAACTCCTCCGAGGCGGAACCGCCCATCGCCCCGGACATCGCGTGCACGATGGTGTGCTCCAGCCCCAGCCGGTCGAAGATCCGCCGGTACGCGCCCCGGTGCCGGTCGTACGCGGCCTGCAGGCCCGCCTCGTCGAGGTCGAAGGAGTACGCGTCCTTCATCAGGAACTCGCGGCCCCGCAGCAGGCCGGCCCGCGGCCGGGCCTCGTCCCGGAACTTGGTCTGGATCTGGAAGATCGTCACCGGGAAGTCCCGGTAGGAGGAGAAGAGGTCCTGCACCAGCAGCGCGGCCAGCTCCTCGTGGGTGGGCGCGAGCAGGTGCTCGGCGCCCTTGCGGTCGGCGAGGGTGAAGATGTCGTCGCCGTACTCCGTCCACCGCCCGCTGGTCCGGTACGGCTCCGCCGGCAGCAACGCCGGGAAGTGCACCTCCTGGTCGCCGATCGCGGTCATCTCCTGCCGGACGATCTCGGTGACCCGGTCCAGCACCAGCTTGCCCAGCGGCAGCCAGGTGTAGCCACCCGGCGCGGCCCGGCGGATGTAGCCGGCGCGCAGCAGCAGCCGATGGCTCGGCACCTCCGCGTCCGCCGGGTCCTCACGCAGGGTCCGCAGCAGCAGGGTCGACATACGTAGCAGCATTGCCGCAGCGTACGACCGGTGCGGTGGGGCCGGCGAACGGATTGCGTCGGCCGTTGCCGAGACTGACGCGGAAATCGGCTGCCCGGGCGGCAACCCGGGGATCCCGAGGTGGCGTCTGGGGAGTTGTCAACGACTACCCCAAGGATCGGCTCGTGTGGACCCTCTGCTGAGTGAGTTCGACTCGTTCGTCCGGACCCGGACACCCGCCCTGCTGCGGTCGGCGTACCTGCTGACCGGGGACCAGCACCTCGCCGAAGACCTCGTCCAGTCGGCGCTGGCCCGCACCCACCGGTCCTGGAACCGGCTGCACCACAGCGGCAACGCCGAGGCGTACACCCGCAAGACCATGTACCACCTGCAAGTGTCCTGGTGGCGACGCCGTCGGGTCCCCGAGTCGATGACGGGCGAGCTGCCCGAACCACGCGGAGGCGACTCGGCCCCCGACCACGCCAGCCAGACCACTGTGCGGCTCACCCTGCGCGCGGCGCTGGCGAAGCTCTCGTCGAAGCAGCGCGCCGTGCTGGTCCTGCGGTTCTTCGAGGACCGCACCGAAGCCGAGGCCGCCGAGTTGCTCGGCGTCACCGTCGGCACCGTGAAGAGCCAGACCTCCAAGGCCCTGGCGAAGTTGCGCACCGTCGCGCCCGAACTCGCCGAGCTGTACGTCCTGGAAGGAAGCGCCCGATGAACGACCAGCGTCTCCGGCTCGACCTGGCCGACCTGGCCGACGAGGTCACCCCGGTCGACCTGCGGGACCGCGCGCTGCGGACGTCCCGCCGGATCGGCATCCAGCGCGCGATCGCCACCTCCGCCGCGGCGGTGGTGCTGTTCGGCGCGGCCACCGGCACCGCGTTCGCGATGCTGCCGAACCGGGGGACGGACCCGCTCCCGGCGACCACCCCGTCGGTGACCGCCAGCCCGTCGCCGTCGGCCTCGCCGAGCCCGTCGACGATCGCCCAGCCGGCCGACGCGCCGAGGGCGCCGTTGACGGTGGACGAGGTCCGCAACGCCACCATCCAGGTCGGCAGGTGGAACGCCGACTTCTGCCCCTCCGGGAACTACCGCTTCAAGGACGGCACCAGCACCTACCTGCCCCGGGAGGACTCGCCGGGGGCGTTCAGCATGCTCGGCGACCCGTCGATCGTGGACGTCGACCGGGACGGTGATTTGGACGCGGTCGTGCTGATCACCTGCAGCCCGTTCGCGGTGCGCGCCCAGCAGGTGATCGCCCTGCACCGGACCGAGTCCGGCAAGATCGCCACCCTGGGCCAAGTGACCGTGACCGGCGCCGGGACGGGCGGCGGAGAGCTCACGGAGGTGCAGGCCGCGGCCGACGGCACGATCCGGGTGCGCTGGCGCGACACCCAGCCCGGCAGCGAGGCCGCCCAGTGGCGTACCTACCGCTGGAGCGGTGACGGATTCCGTCAGACCGACGGCCCCAAGAGCTTCCCGAAGATGTCGATCGACTTGAAGATCACGGCCGGCCCGGCCACCCTGGTGAAGCAGCCGGACAGCGGATACGCGGGCGATCTGGTGCTGACCGTCACCAACACCGGAAAGATCACTGTTGATCAGCCCGGTGTCCGGCTGACCCTGCCGAAGTCGGTATCCCTGACCAAGGTCCGCGGCGTGTTGAACAACAAGGCCTCCGTGCAGGACAGCGGGCCGCCCATGACCATGATCTGCTCGCTTGCCGCGATCGCGCCCGGCAAGTCGGTGACCATCACCGTCAGCCTGCGGTTCGCTGGAAGTGGGCAACCTGCTTCCGGCACGGTGGACGTGTTCAACAGCCAGGGTGACAACGACGAGAGCAACGACCGGGCGGAGTACACGCTGACCCTGAGCGAAGGCTGAGCCCCGGAAAGCACGGAGTCGCGCCCCGAAGGTCGGCGAGGTGGGGGTGCCTGGCGGGCGCGGATGCCACCGGCTCGCCGACCTGGCGAGCTACCGAAAGCCGAAGGCCCTCCGGCGTACGCGCTGGAGGGCCTTCCGCTTCGCTGAGGTCAGTGCTGCTTGGCGAAGTCGACGAACGCGCGCCAGGTCTGCGGGTCGAAGGTGAGCACCGGGCCGCGCGGGTCCTTGCTGTCGCGGACGCCGACCACGCCGGCCAGGTTGTCGGCCACCTCGACGCACTCACCATTGCCGCTGCGGGTGGACTTGCGCCAGTTCGCACCGGTCAGGTCCATGACGTCATCACATCCTTCATCAGCTCGGCGGACTGCCGCTGAGGTAGGGCCTCGCTGCGGACGCTCTCCCATCTCGCGAGCAGGATAGCCACGTCGCCGTCCTTGTCGACCGTCGTGCCGCCGAGTTGGTTCTCCAGGTAACCGACCCAGTCGCCGTCGCCGCCGCGCGCGAGAGTGAACGGACCGGCGAGTCCGACGTGCACGCCAACCTCCGCCGGAATGACGTGCACGCTGACATGCGGGCGCTCGATGCACTGCGTCAGGTGGGTGATCTGCTGGGTCATCAGACCGCGGAAGCTCTCGTCCGCGCGGCGAAGAACGGCCTCCTCGATCACCGCTACGAGCTTGGGCGGTTGCGGTCGGCTGAGAACGGCCTGGCGATCCAACCGGATCGCCACCCGTTCTCCACCTCGTCATCACTCAGCGTGTCGTCGGCCCGGATCACTGCGCGGGCGTAGTTCTCGGTCTGGAGCAGACCGGGGATGAGCGTTGGATGGAAGCACCAAAGCTGCTGGCCGTTGCGTTCCGCTTCCAGCCAGGGCCGCAGCCAGCTCGGTTGGCCGTTCCGCTCGGCCAACTTCAGCAGGGACGTCAGCAGGCCGCCCGTGCCGAGCACCTCGTCCGCCCGCTTGAGGAAGAACCGGTCGAGGGGCCGCTGCCCCAGCTCGACGGCGGAGATCTGCGAGCCCGAGAAATGCACCAGCTTGCCGAACTCCTCCTGGCTCAGCCCGGCGTTGGTGCGCAGCCGGCGGAGCTGGACCCGGATCAGTTCGGCGGTCGGCTCGGCTTCCACAGTTCCTCCACAGATCCGCTGGCCTCTGCAGGGGTTTCGCTCGGCGGAGGCGTGTCGCCCCGCCATCGCCCCGGTCCTCGTCAATGCCTTCCGACGGTAGTCGCCACCGCGGCACAGTGTCACCAGCGGTCACGCCCCGCCAATGGGCGGGCCGCGCCGGGGCCGCTCCGGTTCCCCCGTGCCGGGGCGGCCCCGTCCGGTCGCAGAGGAGGTCGAGGTGGACAACCAGAGTCGCCGGTTCGACGAGCGGCCGCCGGTAATGTTCCGCCGGCTTCCCGTACCCCGTCTCGGCCCGTACGCCGACCGGCCCCGGGCGTACCCGGCGGACCGCGTGCCGCACCTGCCGCTGCGCCCGCTCTGGTTGTGCCGGGCCTGCGGCCGCCCCTGGCCCTGCGCGGAGGCCCGGCTGCTGCTGCGGGTCGAGTACGACGGCCGCCACCTGGACCTGGCCGTCTACATGTCCGGGCTATACCACGAGGCGACCCACGACCTGTTCCGGCTGAACCCGCACGACGGCCCCAGCCCGCGCGAACTGTTCGAGCGCTTCGTCGCCTGGGGGCCGTACCGGCGGCCGGTGGTCGAGCCACCGGACGACGACCGGTGAGCCGATCCCGACGCTCGCCAGCCCCCGGATGGTTGCCGCCCGAATCTGGAAAGGACTGTCGGACATCAGCAGCAACGAGCGGCAACTGAGGTCCGGAAGGGACGCGTCTTGGGTGGCGTCACAACGTGATCCACTCCCGGAAGGCCACCCCCATGGACAGCATCCTCACCCCCCGTACCGTCTCCACCTCGGCGCTGCGGCGGGCCCTGCGGCCCCGCGCGCTGATGGGTGTCGCGGCGCTGGTGCTGCTTCCCGTCGCCGCCGCCGGCTGCGCCACGCCGGCCCGCACCACCGCTGCCAACGCCCCGGTCCCGGCGGCCGCCGCCACCACCGAGTCGGCCGTGGTGACCTCCGTCGCCGACCAGGGCGGCGCGGGCGGCTCGGGGACGGCGACGGCCCGCCCGCTGCCGTCCGCCCCGTCCGGCGCCAGCCAGCTGAGCTGGCCGCAGCTCACCTGGCACTCCGACCAGGAGTACGGCGGGACGGACGACGCTCCGGCCCGGATCTGGCGCAGCACCCCGGACGGGCGCTGGGAGGTTGTCCGCGAGGGACGCCCCGGTGACCGGGTGGCGGCCGGCGAGGTGGTTGCCTCCCCGGACGGCCGGCGGGCGGCCTGGCGGTCGGTGAACCCGCACCGGCTGATGATCGACGCTTTCGAAGGCGGGTCGGCGGTGTCCGTGCCGATTGCGGGCACCCTGAGCTGCACGCCGCGCTGGATCGACAACCTCACCGTGGTGTACACCGAGGGCCGGGAGCGCGACTGGACCGTGGTCGGGGTCCGGGCCGACGGCAAGGGGCGCCACGTCATCGCCACCCACCAGCAGACCTGCCCGGTCGTCGCGAACGGCATGGTCGGCTTCGTCCAGGACCGGTCGCTGCGCCTCGGTGACCCCAGTGGGATCTTCCGCACCGTGCAGCCCCGCATCCCCGGCGACCTCAAGATCCACAGCCTGGCCGGCTTCTCGCTGGACGGGCGGCACGTCGTGATCAGCACCCACGTGCCGAGCCCGGGCGAGTGCGGCTGCGGCTGGCGGATCCGCAACTACCGGGTGGACGTCGTCACCGGCGCCGCCGTCGAGCTGACCCCGCTCGACGCGGCCTGGACGAAGGCGACCGGCCACGGTGCCATCGAGCAGGTCCGCTTCCTGCCGGGCGGCACGCTGGTCGCCCAGGTCAACACCGGCACCTACGGAGACGACGCGCCCGCCTACCGGCTGGTCCGGTACGCCGCCGACGGCCGGGTGCTGGGCAGCCTCAAGGTGCCGGCCGGCACCCCGTGGGGTCACCTGCTCGGCTGACCGGCGGCACAGGACGGACGGCGGGCCACACCGACGGGGGGTGGCCCGCCGTCGGCGTCGCGGCGGCCTGCCGCGACCTTCACCACGAGTCCACCGCTCGGGGACTTTAGGACCATTTACGTCTAATGCTTCGTTGGTCCCTGTTATCCCTGATGTCAGCCATCACGACATACGGGGGTTACATGAGCAAGACCTCAACGCCGCAGAGATGGGCGGGTGCCTGTACGCGGCTCGCGGCTCTAGCGCTGCTGGCCGGTGCCCTGCTGTTCGCGGGCGGCTCGCCGGCCGCCGCCGTGGCCTCGGACCCGGAGGTGAAACCGAGGCTGCACCTGACCAAGACCGGCTCCCCTGCCGAGAAGGTGAAGGCGGGTCAGCAGATCACCTACACGTACACGGTGTCGAACCAGAGTACCGGCACGACCGACCCGATCACCAACATCACGATCGACGACAACACGGTCACCGGGATCACCTGCGAGTACACCTCGCGCGCCCCGGATGAGAGCACCACCTGCACCGGCACCTACACGGTCACCAGGCAGGACGTGGAGAACGGTAAGATCGTCAACACGGCGCAGGCGACCGGGTCGTTCGAAGAGCAGACCGTGTGGTCCAACAAGGCGACGTTCACCGTCACCACCGCGCCCAAGAAGCCGGTCCAGGCCAGCCTGTCCATCGACAAGAAGGCCCGGGTCGAGTCGGACTGCCGCAAGAAGTGCGAGAAGGACGGCTTCGCGGCCAAGGGTGACAAGATCTTCTACACCTACCGGGTCAGCAACACCGGCACGGTCACCATCACCAACGTCGCCGTGTACGACCCGACCGCCGGACCCGTGAAGTGCAAGTCCACCACCCTGGCGCGGGGCACGAGCACCGACTGCCACGCCGTCAAGCCGTACGTGGTGACCTGGTCCGACGTCAAGGCCGGCAAGGTGGTCAACACCGCCCGCGCGACGGGCAAGTTCCACGGCAAGAAGGTCGTCTCCGAGCCGGACACCGTCACCATCTGCATCCGGCACGGCAAGTACGACCACCGGAACGACCATGGCGAGCATGACGAGGAACTGCCGGTCACCGGTGACCCGACCGTGAGCGCCCTTGCCCTGGGTAGTGGCCTGCTGGCCACGGGCGGCCTGCTTCTCGGAGCCGGTCGGCTGCGCCGGCTGTCGATCTTCCGGGCCTGACGCGTAGGGCGACGGACGCCGGGGATCCGCAGGATCCTGGCGTCCGTCGCACCTGCCGTCGCCCGGGAGATCGTGCCGGGGCATGACGGACGGCGGGCCACACCGACGGGGGGTGGCCCGCCGTTCCGTGTCCGGCGTGGGCGTCGCCACACCGACCCGGTGGGCGCGCCACGGTCGCCGGTCGCCGGTGCAAGACTGACCGGTCGACGCGGATCGAACCCGGAGGCCGGAGTGGCAGACGTGCGCTGGCGCAGCTTCGTGGCGGTGGGGGACAGCTTCACCGAGGGCATGGACGACCCGTACCCGGACGGCACCTACCGGGGCTGGGCGGACCTGGTCGCCACCCGGCTCGCCGCCGAGGCCGGCCCCGACTTCCGGTACGCGAACCTGGCCATCCGGGGTCGACTCTTCCCGAACGTGGTGGCCACCCAGGTGCCCGAGGCGGTCGCGATGAAGCCGGACCTGATCAGCTTCGCGGCCGGTGGCAACGACGTGCTCCGCCGTACCTTCGATCCGGACGCCCTGGTCGCCCGCTTCGACGACGTGGTGCGGGAGTTGCGCTCCGGCGGCGCCGACGTGATCCTCTTCCGGTTCGCCGACGTGATGGCCCGGTTGCCCGGGCAGCGGCTCGTCGCGCCCCGCGTCCAGCTGCTCAACCAGGCGGTGGGCGAGACCGCCGAACGGCACGGCGCGATCCTGGTCGACCTGTACGCCGACGACACCTACCTCAACCCGATGCTGTGGAGCACCGACCGGCTGCACCTCTCGCCGGCCGGGCACCGGCGGGTGGCCGCGCAGGTGCTCACCGCGCTCGGCGTCGGCTGCGACGAGGAGTGGTTGATGGTGCCGCCGAACCCGGCGCCCACGCCCTGGCTCGCCGCCCGGGCCGCGGACCTGCGCTGGGTCGGCCAGCACCTGGCCCCGTGGATCCGGCGCCGGCTCACCGGCCGCTCCTCCGGCGACACGGTCACCGCCAAGCGCCCGTCGTTGGCCCCGTTCACCGACTGACCGTGCTCACCCTGCACACCGCGCCGTTGCTGCGTACGGGCCCCGACGCGCCGCCGACCCCCGGGGCCGCCGTCGCGGTCCGGGATGACCGGATCGTCGCGGTCGGCCCGCTGGCCGAGCTGGCCGGGGCGAACGCCGGGGCGCGGGTGCGCCGCTGGCCCGGGACCATCGGGCCGGGGCTGGTGCACGATGGCCCGCTGCCGGCCGCCGACACGCCACGCGAGCGGGTGCACGCGTTGCTGCGTCGCGGGGTCACCGCGGTGCTGGCCGAGCACGTGACCGAGCCGGGGCTACGGGCGGCCGTCGACCGGAGCGACCTGCTGGTGCTGCCCGTCGCCGAGCCGCCGCTGCTGGTGCCCGGCGCCCGCGCTGACCTGGCCGTCTCCGACGCCGACGGCGCATGCCTGGTCACCGTGCTGGCCGGCCGCCTGGTGCACCGCCGCGCCTGAGTTCCGGGGCGGCCCGTTCTGTCGCCCTACGGTCTGGGGATCCTCTGTGGTCGGCGAGCCCTGCAACTGTCACGTGTCGGTCGCCACTTCCGCTGCACCCGATCTGCGATGCCGGGTTGCCGGCTCGCGATCCGGCGTACCTTGGGGATCATGTCTGTGCCGAGCGATCCTGATCCCCGACTCCAGTCCTACGCGGACCCGCAGCGGCTGGTCACCACCGGCTGGCTGGCTGAGCACCTGGGTGACGAGGGCCTCGTCGTGGTCGAGTGCGACGAGGACGTGCTGCTCTACGACACCGGCCACATCCCCGGCGCCCTGAAGGTCGACTGGCACCTGGAGCTGAACGACCAGGTGACCCGGGACTACCTCGACGCCAAGAGCTTCGCCGAGCTCTGCGCCGCCAAGGGCATCGGCCGCGACGACACCGTCGTCTTCTACGGCGACAACTTCAACTGGTGGGCCGCGTACGCCCTCTGGGTGTTCACCCTCTTCGGCCACCCGGACGTGCGGCTGCTCGACGGCGGCCGGCAGAAGTGGATCGCCGAGGGGCGGGAGCTGACCCGCGACAAGGTGACCCGGCCGCGCGCCGAGTACCCGGTGCCGCAGCGCGACGACGCGCCGATCCGGGCGTACCGGGAGCAGGTGATGGCGCACGTGGCGGCCGGGCGACCGCTGGTCGACGTCCGCTCGCCCGGGGAGTACACCGGCGAGATGCTGCACATGCCGGACTACCCGCAGGAGGGCGCGCTGCGCGGCGGGCACATCCCGGGCGCGGTGAACAAGCCGTGGAAGTCCGCGGCCAACGACGACGGCACCTTCAAGTCGCCCGACGAGCTGAAGGCCATCTACGCCGACCAGCTCGGGCTGAGCCCGGACGACGACATCGTGGCGTACTGCCGGATCGGCGAGCGGTCCAGCCACACGTGGTTCGTGCTGCGCCACCTGCTCGGCTACCCCCAGGTGCGCAACTACGACGGCTCGTGGACCGAGTGGGGCAACCTCGTCCGCGCCCCCGTCGTCAAGGGCGACCAGCCCGGCGGCCTGAACAGCTGACCGCCGCGCCGTCCCCGCGTGACGGCTCCGGCCGCGCGCGGGGTCGTCCCCTCCCGTGGTACGCCGCCCGCGCGGGGCCGTCGGCTCGGCTCAGCCGGCGGCGAGCGAGAGCTCGCCGTACAGGTCCCGAACCACTCCGGTGATCTCGCCGGTCTCCGGCCGCCAGCGCAGCAGCCCGCCCGGGTCGTGGCGGAGCAGCACGGCGCCGTCGGCGTCCCAGCCGAGCACCTCGCAGCAGCCCTTCCAGCGGTCCCGGCCCAGGTCGAGCAGCCGGGTCACCACGCCGGTCCCGGCGTTCAGCACCGCCACCCCCTCGACACCCTGGAACTGACCCGTGGTGATCCAGCCGGCCCGGGCCACCTGGTCGCCGCGCTGCCAGCCGTGACCGTAGAACTCGTCGACCCGGTTGCCGCGGGGCAGGGCGCGGAAGTCGAGCGGTCGGCTGCCCAGCTCCGTGCCGCCGGCGCTCGCCGTCCACCGGCTCAGCGTCAGGCTCTCCGGGGCACCGCCGAGCGCCAGCAGGGCGTCCGTCCGGGCGGCCGGGTCGGGCGTGACCAGGTCCCAGGGCGACAGCGGCACCTTCCGGGCCGCCCCGGTGCCCCGGTCCAGCTCGTACGTGCTGTCGTTGTCACCGACGAAAAGCCGCTCGCCGGCCCAGAGGACGTGCTCCAGGTAGCCCTTGAGCGGGTAGTGGCTGACCGCCGCGGTGGTCAGGTCGACCACGATCACCACGTCGGTCTGGGCGAAGGCGGCCAGCCGCCCGTCCGGGGAGAGGCTGCCGGTCTTGAGCGGCACCGCCTCGTTGCCCTCGGCGTCCCGGGTCCGGGCCGGGGTGACCACGTCGAGGTCCCGGACGACGCCGTCGTCGCCGAGCACCCGGATCCGCCCTTCCGCGCCGCTCGCCGGGTCGACCGGCTGGTACAGCGCCAGCGCCCGGCGGACCGGACGGGCGGAGAGCGACGTGCTGACCGCGTCGCCCAGGCGGCCGAGCGGGCCACCGGGATAGGCCAGCTGCTCCGGCGGTCGCTGGACCGGCGGCGCGCTCGGCACCGGGCGCACGGTCGGCGTGACGGGTGTGATCGGCGCCGGCCCGTCGGCGGGGCGCAGGGCGAGCGTCGTGCCGCCGGTGAGCAGGACGACCGCCACCGCGGCGGCCCCGGCGGCCCGCCGGTTGCGGCGCACTCGACGAGCCCGGTCCCAGCTCGCCGCCGCCGGCTGCGACGGCCGGACCTCCTCGGCGGCGAGGGTCAGCAACTGGTGCAGATCCTTCTCGTTCACGGGTTCACCTCCAGCCCGGTACGGCCGTCGTCGCGGCCCAGCTCGGGCGCCACCTCGCGGAGCCGGCGCAGCGCCGCGTGGCACTGGCTCTTCACCGTGCCGACGGTGACGCCGAGCGCCTCCGCGGTGGCCGCCTCGGTCAGGTCCTCGAAGTAGCGCAGCACCAGCACCGCCCGCTGGCGCGGCGGGAGCTGCCCGAGGGCGTCGTGCAGGGCGAGCCGCAGCGCACCGTCCGCGTCCCGGCTCTCCCGGTCCGGCGGGTACGCGGCGAGCCACTCCCGCCGGCGCCGCCGCCACCAGGAGACCGCGTCCCGGTAGAGGATGGCCCGCACGTACGCGGCCGGGTCGCCCTCGCGCACCGCCGGCCACCGCAGCGCCAGCTTGAGCAGCGCGTCCTGGAGCAGATCCTCGGCCTGGTGCCGGTTGCCGCAGATCAGGTACGCGGCGCGCAGCAGCCGGTGCTGGTGGGCCTCGACGAAGCTGACGTAACCGTCCCGCCCGTCGTCGGTCGGCGGTGCCATCCGCCCCCCTCCCCGGCCGGTCGCTGTCCCGTTCACCACTCAGACGCCCGGGGCGGGGGAAAGGTTGGGTCAGTTCTCGGGCCGACCGGTCAGGTAGCGCTGGATGGTGGGGGCGACCCAGGCGACCAGTTCCTCCGGGCTCATCTCCACCATCGGCGGCAGCCGGACGAGGTAGCGGGTGAAGGCGAGGCCGAGGATCTGGCTGGCCACCAGGGCGGCCCGCTTGGCGGTGGTCGCCGGGTCGGTGCCGAACCGGCCCACCGCCGCCCCGAGCTGGTCGGCGAAGATGCCGCGGACCCGCTCGGCCGCGCCCGGATTGGTGCTGGCGGTCCGGAGCAGGGCGGCGAGTGTCTCGTCCCCCTCCCACCGCCTGAGGAAGTGCCGGACCAGCGTCTCGCCGAGCTGTGCGGGCGGCACCTCGGCCAGATCGGGCAGCCGCAGGTCGAACTCGGCGGCCGCCGCGAAAAGCCCCTCCTTGCTGCCGTAGTAGCGCATCACCATCGACGGGTCGATCCGCGCGTCGGCCGCGATGGCCCGGATGGTCGCCCGGTCGTAGCCCTCCGCGGCGAACCGCTCCCGGGCGGCACGCAGGATCGCCGCCCGGGTGGCGTCGGAGCGGCGGGGTCGGGTGGGCGCGGTCTCGGTCATGCCCACCACCGTATGCCAACGGTTGTTGACACTCCATCAACACCAGGCCTACTGTTGCCAACAGACGTTGGCCAACATGTGTTGGCATAGACGGTGACGGAGGTGTGGTCATGCTGCCCACGAGCACGGACGTCCTGGTGGTGGGGGCCGGCCCGACCGGGCTGACCGCCGCGCTCACGCTGGCCCGGCGCGGCGTGGAGGTGACCGTCGTCGACCGGCTGGAGCGCCCTCCGGTCACCTCCCGGGCGGCGGTCGTGCACGCGTACACCCTGGAGGAGCTGGACCGGGTCGGCGCGGCCGGCCCGCTGATCGAGCGCGGGCTGCGGTCGCCGGGGTTCACCGTGCGCGACCGCGACCGGGTGCTGCTGACCGTGCCGTTCCACACCCTGCCGTCGCGGCACGCCTACGCGCTGATGGTCTCCCAGGCGGTCACCGAGGAGGTGCTCACCGGGCAGCTCGCCGCGCTCGGGGTGCCGGTGCTGCGGCCGTACCGGATGACCGGGTCGGCGGTCGACGCGGCCGGCGCGACGGTCGCCTTCGACGGCGGGGCGACCGTGCGGGCCCGTTACCTGGTCGGCGCGGACGGCATGCGCAGCATCGTGCGGGAACAGGCGGGCATCGGGTTCTCCGGGCCGGACGACGGCGCGGAGTCGTACACCCTCGCCGACATCCGGGTGACCAGCGCGCTCCCCCGCGACCAGGTGGCCCTCTTCCTCGCCCGCTCCGGCCCGCTGGTCTGGGCGCCGTTGCCCGACGGGGTGGTCCGGCTGGTCGCCGCGGTGGACGAGGCGCCCGCCGACCCGGACGTGGGATACCTCCAGGCGCTGCTCGACGAGCGCGGGCCGGCCCGGCGCCCCGACCGGGTGGTCGAGGTGCTCTGGAGCTCCCGGTTCCGGCTGCACCACCGGATCGCCGACACCTTCCGCGCGGGGCCGGTGCTGCTCGCCGGCGACGCCGGGCACGTGCACAGCCCGGCCGGCGGGCAGGGAATGAACCTCGGCATCGTGGACGCCGTCGACCTCGGCACCACCCTCGCCGACGTGCTCGCCGGCGGCCCCGAGACGTTGCTCGACGGGTACGCGGCCCGGCGCCGCCCGATGGCCGAGGCCGTGGTCGGCTTCGCCGACCGGCTCACCCGGCTGGCCACCCTGCCGCCCTACCGCCGGCTGGCCCGGAACCTGCTGTTCCGGCTGCTCTCCGCCGTGCCGCCGGCCCGGCACCAGGTCGCGATGCGCCTCTCCGGCCTCGACCAGCGCGAGCGGGTGGCCGGCTAGGCTGCGCCGGTGGGACAGGTGTGGCGCGACTGGGGCGGCGTCGTGCTCGCCGCGCTCGCCGGGCTGCCGCTGCTGGCCCTGGTCACCGCCGGGCTCGCCCGGCACCGCCGGGACGCCGCGACCACGGGCGAGTCCTGGCGCCGCAGCGCCGCCGAGGTGGGTGCGTCGCCGGCACCCTGCCCTGGGTGTGGATGATCCTCACCCCCCGCGCCGCGCCCCGCGAGGTCGACCTGGTGCCGCTGCGCGACCTGGCCGACCTGCTCACCGGGCCGCCGGTGACCGCCGTGGTCCAGGTGGTCGGCAACCTGCTGGTCTTCGCCGCGCTCGGCTTCTTCGCCCCGGTACGGCTGGCCGCGCTGGCCGGCGCCGGCCGGCTCTTCCTGCTCGGCGCGGCCGGCTCGCTGCTGGTCGAGTCGCTCCAGTACGCGCTCGATCTCGGCCGGGTCTCCTCCGTCGACGACGTGCTGCTCAACGCGACGGGTGCGGCGCTGGCCGGGCTGGCGTCCCGGCGGTGGTGGGCGGGGCGGCGGGCGGCGGCGGGGCGGCCGGTCGCAGCGCCCGCCACGCCGCGAGGGTGACCAGCGCGAAGGTGACCGCCGCCGCCACCGCCACCGGCACGGTGCCGTACGCCGCCCCGACCAGCCCGGCCAGCGCCGCGCCGATCGGCGCGGTGAGCAGGCCGACCACCCGCTGGGCCGCACCCACCCGGCCGAGCAGTTCGGCCGGCACGCGGCGCTGACCGTACGACGCCCAGAGGCTGTTCCACACCGCGGTGCCGGCGGCGAAGACGGCCAGCGCGATCCCGCCCGGTACCGGATGCCGGGCCAGCGCGAAGCCGGCCAGCGCGAGGGTCTGCGCGGCGAGCATCACCCGCAGGGCGGGTGCCGTGCCGAGCCGGTCGGCCAACCGCCCCGCCCCCAGCGCACCCGCGACACCGCCGAGGACCGCCGCCGCGGCGAACACGCCGTACCCGGCCGGCGGCACCCGCAGCACGTCGAGCGCGTAGAGCACCAGCACCGCCAGCAGTCCACTGATCGCCAGGTTGCCCGCCGCGGTCAGCAGGGTGACCCGCCACATGGTCCGCTCCCCCCGCAACCACCGCACCCCCGCCCCGATCTCACCCCACACCGCCCTGCCCGCCGCCCCTGCCCTGCTCCCGGCGATTTTGCAGTTGTGGCCCTCCTTCCGCGGCTTCGGTGCCGATCTGTCCGGGCACGATCGCGGGGAGCTGACCGGGGAGAGGGCGAGGATCAGTACGGCGGCGAGGGCGAAGGTGAGGGCGTCGACGGTGAAGGGGAGGGCGGGGGCGGCCGTGAAGAGGACGCCGGCGGCGGGCGCGCCGAGGAAGCCGCCGACCACCGCCGTACCGGCCTGCAACCGGCCGTTCGCCCGGGCCAGGGCGGCCGGCGGCACCACCGCCGGGAGCAGCGCGAAGGCGGCGGCGTCGAAGAGCGTGCCGAGCGTGGCGAGCAGGAACGCGACCACCAGCAGCGCGGCCACTCCGGCCCGGTCGACGGCGACCGCGACGGCGAGCGCGGCCACCACGGCGGCCCGCAGCCCGTCCACCACCGCCATCGTCCGCCGCCGGTCCCAGCGGTCCGCGTAGACGCCGCCCAGCAGGCCGAACAGCAGCGGGGGCAGTTGGGCGGCGACGGTCACCGCGGCGATCACCCGCGGGTCGCGGGTCAGCGTGGCGGCCAGCAGGGCCAGCGCCGGCGTACGCAGGGCGTCGCCGAACCGGGACGAGACGGCGGCGGACCAGAGCAGGTGGTAGTCGCGGCCGAGCCGGGGTGCGGTCATGCCGGGACCCTGCGGGCTCGACCGGGTCGAGGGTCAAGCCGCCGGGTGAAAGGGGGACGCGCGGTTCGGTGATCATCGGTACGGTGGGCGCCGGCACTGGACCGGGGAGCACTCAGGCGTGGACCACACCTTCCAGGTCGACCTCCGTGGCGTGGTCGACCTGCTCAGTCATCACCTCTACGGCAGCCCGCGGGTGTACGTGCGCGAGCTGCTGCAGAACGCGGTGGACGCGATCACCGCGCGCCGGGCCACCGAGCCCGGCGCGCCGGCGCTGATTCGTATCGAGCCGCCCGAGCTGACCGGCGACGGGACGCTGCGGGTGCACGACACCGGCATCGGCCTCACCGAGGCGCAGGTGCACGAGCTGCTAGCCACCATCGGCCGCAGCTCCAAGCGGGACGACCTCGGCTTCTCCCGGCACGAGTTCCTCGGCCAGTTCGGCATCGGCCTGCTCTCCTGCTTCCTAGTCGCCGACGAGATCCGGGTGCTCACCCGGCACGGCGACCAGCCGACGGTCCGCTGGACCGGCCACTCCGACGGCCGCTACGCCGTGGAGCTGGCCGCGCCGGGGGCCGGCCGGAGCGAGCCGGGCACCACGGTGACGCTGGTGCCGCGCCGGGACGCCGACCAGTGGCTCGCCACGCCGACGGTCACCGACCTGGCCCGGCTCTTCGGCTCGCTGCTGCCGGTCACGGTCCGGGTCGGTGACGTGGTGACCACCGCCGGGCCACCGCCCTGGCCGACCACGCCGGGCGCGCCGGTCGACCGCCCGGCGCTGGTCCGGTACGCGCGTGAGACGCTCGGCTTCGACCCGTTCGACGTGCTGCCGCTGTCGGTGCCGGAGGCGGGGCTGACCGGCGTCGCGTTCATCCTGCCGGAGCCGGTGAACCCGGCGGCCCGCGCCGGACACCGGGTCTACCTCAAGCGGATGCTGCTCACCGAGCACGCCGACGGGCTGCTGCCGGACTGGGCGTTCTTCGCCCACTGCGTGGTGGACGCCAGCGAGCTGCGGCCGACCGCCAGCCGCGAGGCGCTCTACGAGGACACCCTGCTCACCGCCACCCGGGAGGCGCTCGGCGACCAGGTGCGCGGCTGGCTGGTCCGGCTGGCCCGGCACGACCCGCGCCGGCTCGCCGAGTTCCTCCAGGTGCACCATCTCGGGGTCAAGGCACTCGCGCTGCACGACGACGAGATGCTCCGCCTGGTCGACCAGTGGTGGCCGATGGACACCAACGTGGGCACGCTCACCCTGGCCGAGTTCCGGCAGCGGCACGGCCTGATCCGGTACGCGGCCAGCCTGGACGAGTTCCGCCAGCTCGCCGCGGTCGCCGCCGCGCAGGACCTGGCCGTGGTGAACGGTGGCTACACCTACGACACCGAGCTGATCGAGCGGCTGCCCACGGTGGACCGGTCGGTGCTCATCGAGCGGCTGGAGCCGAGCGACCTCACCACCCGCTTCGACAGCCTCGACCCGCAAGTCGAGTTGGCCCTGCGGCCGTTCCTCACCGCCGCCCAGCGGGCGCTGGAGCGGACCGGCTGCGAGGTGGTGGTCCGGGCGTACGACCCGGTCTCGCTGCCGGCGCTTTACCTGGTCAGCCGGTCGGCGGCATTCAACGACCAGCTCGCGGCCAGCCGGGACCGGGCCGACGAGCTGTGGGGCGGGGTGCTCGACGCGCTCGCCGCGTCCGCCCCGCCGGACCGTCCGCAGCTGGTGCTCAACCACCGCAACCCGCTGGTCCGCCGGGTCAGCGCGCTCGCCGACCCGGAGCTGGTCGGGCTCGCCGTCGAGGGGCTGTACGGGCAGGCCCTGCTGCTCGGGCACCATCCGATCCGCGCGGCCGACGCCGCGCTGCTGAACAGTTCCTTCCTCGGCCTGCTCGGCCGGGCCGTACCGGGACGGGAGTGAACGGTGGCCACGAGCAACGACGACCTGTGGCGGGTGCTCCGCGACGCCAGCAGCATGCCGTACGGGGCGGGGCAGATCGCCGTGATCGAGCAGCTGCTGCGGCGGGTCGACGCCGCCGACGACCGGCAGCTCGCCTTCGTCGCCCGGATGCAGGCCACCACCGCGTACACCTACGGCGGCGAGTCGGCCAAGTCCTTCGTGACGTTCTCCTGGTGCCTGTCGGAGTTCGAGCGCGACCCGCAGCCCTACCACGCCCGCTACGCCCGACAGCTGCTCTGGCACTTCAAGTACATGGTCAACGGCATGTTGAAGTTTCCCGAGGTGCCGCTCGACCGCACCTACGCGGTGCTCGACGACATGGAGCGGCGCTACCGGGCGAGCGGGCACAGCCTCCAGGCCGTCCACAAGCACCGGTTCCGGGTCGCCGACCACGTGGGTGACGCCGACGCGGCCGTCCACTGGTACCGGCTCTGGCAGACCACCCCGCGCGACGACCTCTCCGACTGCGCCGGCTGCGACCCCACCACGCAGGTGCAGTACCTGGCCGACACCGGCCGGCACACCGAGGCGGTGGCGCTGGCCGAGCCGGTGCTCGCCGGGCGGCTCACCTGCACCGAGCAGCCACAGGCGATCCTCACCGCGCTGCTGGTGCCCTACCTGCAGGCTGGCCGGCACGAGGAGGCGCGCACGGCGCACCGGGCGGCGTACCGCCGGCTGCGGGGCAACCTCGCCGACCTGTGGGACATCGGCGACCACATCGAGTTCTGCACGCTGACCGGCAACGAGGCCCGCGCCCTGGAGCTGGTGGAGCGGCACCTTGACTGGCTGGACCGGGCGCCGTCACCGGCCGCGGCGATGCACTTCGCGGCGGCCGCGTCCGCCGCGCTGCGACAGGTGGACGGCGAGCTGACCGTGTACCGGCGGGCCGCCGGCGACCGACCGGCCGCCGACGTCCCCGCGGCCCGGCTCGCCGTCGAGCTGGCCGAGACCGCGACCGCGCTGGCCGCCCGGTTCGACGCCCGCAACGGCACCTCCCACCAGTCGGAGATGGTCGCCGGCCGCCTCGCGGTCCGACCCACCGGCGAGCACCTGCCGCTCTCGGCGAGCCTGCGCCGCCGACCAGCCCCACCGGGCGCCCCGGCCCCGGTGGCGGCCACTGCCGTCGCTGCCGCCTCGACCGTCCCGGACGGGGATGGCGCGCCGGCGGTCGCGGGCGCGCAGGGCGGTGCGACGGCGCCGGGCGGGGTCCGGCGGGTGGCGGTCGAGGTGCCGGTCGACGCCGGGGCCGACGAGCTGCTGGACCTGGCCGAGGAGCGCTGGGGCCAGCACGACCGGATCACCTTCCAGGCCGCGCTGGCCGCGTACGACGAGCGGTTCGGCGCGGCGGAGCTGCCCCCGGCGACCGTCGCGCACCGGCTGGAGCTGCGCTCTGCCGAGCTGAGCGACGCCGAGGAGATTCCGGCCGCGATCGAGGCCGGCCGGGCGGCGCTCGCCGCGTACCGGGAGCTGGGCGATGAGGTGCGGGCGGAGGTGGTCGCCGGCCGGCTCGGCGTGCTGCTCACCATGACCGAGGAGGGCGCCGAGGAGGGGCTGGCGCTGGTCGGCGCGGCCGCCGAGGCTCTCGACCGGATCGGTGACGACCGACTGCGCGCCGCCGCCCTCGACCGCGTGGCGCTGGCGCTGGTGCACGGCCAGCGTTGGGCGGAGGCGCTCGCCGCGATCGACCGGGTGCCGGCCGGCGCGGGCGGCGACCCGTGCCTAGAGATGCGGGTGGCGCTGCACCGCACGCACCTCCTCGAGGAGCTGGACCGCGCGGACGAGTTCCGGGCGGCGGCCGAGCAGGCCCGCCGGCTGGGCCGGGAGTTGGGCATCGACGAGCTGCTGATGACCGCCTGCCTGGCGTACGCCCGGGCGGTGGACGACCCGGCGGAGGCGGTGACCGCCTGCGACGAGGCGCTGCGGGTGGCATCGGCCGAGGCGCTGGTGCAGGCACGGGTCACCCGGGCACGGGCGCTGATGGCCGCCGGCCGGGCCGGTGAGGCGGTGGAGGACTTCGCCGAGGCGGTGACGCTCTGCGTGGAGCGGGGCGCCGAGGGGGACGCCTTCCTGCGCTGGGAGCTGGCGAACGCGTACCGGGTCGCGGGCCGGCTGGGCGAGGCGGCGGAGGTCGCGGAAGAGGCGGTGATCGGGCTCGACCGGCTCGGCGCGCAGGCTGAGGCGGACCGCTGCCGGCACCTGCTGGCCGGCATCTACCAGGGCCTCGGCGAGATCGACCCGGCGCTGGCGCTGCTCGACCAGCTCGCCGGCAACCTGGACGGGCCGGACAACCTCCCGCACCGGGCGCAGGTGCTCGAGGAGGCCGGCGGCATCCTCTACGACGCCGACCGGGACGCCGTGGCCGCGCAGAAGTTCGCCGCGGCGGCGGGCGTCTACGAGCTGGCCGGGCTGCCGCTGGACGAGTTGCGCGCCCGCCGCCGCGAGGCGTACGCATGGCTCTGGTCGGGGGACGGTGCGGCGGCGGTGCGCACGGTGGAGGTGCTGGACCGCGTCGCCGGGACGCTTTCCGGCCAGCCGGAACCGGAGCCGCCGGTGACGTACGAGCTGGCGCTGGCGGCCGAGGCGGGGGCGCGGATGCTGGCCGACGCCGGCCGCGCGGGCGAGGCGCTCGACCGGCTGGCCGGAGTGCCCGACAGGCTCCGCTCGATCGAGGCCTTCGCCGAGGCGGCCCAGGTGGAGGTCCTCACCGGCGAACTGCTGCTCCAGCTGGACCGGCCGGCCGAGGCCGAGCGGCTGCTGCGCCGGGTGCTTGGTGGGCTGCCCGCCGGCTCCCGGCCGGTGCCGCAGGCCGCCTGGCTGCTCGCCCGGGCGCTGGACGACCTGGGCCGACCGGACGAGGCCGCCGCGCTCCGTAAGGAGCACGATCTCGACCACGACCACTGACGCGCCGGGCGTCGGCGGACCGGCCGACCCGGCCCGTCGGTCGACCCCGGCCGGTCGGCCGAACTCCCGGCCGGTCGGCCGAACTCCCGGCCCGGGGTGTCCGCTTGGTCGCGAGCCGGGGCCGGACCGGTCCGGCCGGCAGGCGGCGGTGGGCGAACCGACGGGTAACCGAGCCTCACGTGGTGCGGCGCGCGGTCTACGCTTGCCCGGTGACGGTGGAGCAGCAGGCACGGGGCACGAACGGAGCCGCGGGGTCGGGTCGGCGCCGGTCCCGCAAGGACGAGATCCTGGAGATCGCGGTCGGCCTCTTCGCCGCGCGCGGCTACCACGGCGTCTCGATGGACGACATCGGCGCGGCCGCCGGGGTCACCGGCCCGGCGCTCTACCACCACTTCGCCGGCAAGGAGGCGATGCTGGCCGCCGCGCTGATCCCGGTCAGCGAGGGGCTGCTCGCCGGTGGCCGGGAGCGGTCCGCTGGCCACCCGGACGACCCGCGCGCCGCGCTGGAGTCGCTGATCGACTTCCACGTCGACTTCGCTCTGGCGAATCCGGCGGTGATCGCGTTGCACCTGCACGAACTGGACCGTCTCCCGGACGAGCCGCGTCGCCGGATCCGCCGGCTCCAGCGGCTCTACGTCGAGGAGTGGGTGACCGTGCTGACCGCGCTGCACCCGGGCATGCCCGACGGCGAGGCGCGGGTGCTGGCGCACGCCGCGTTCGGCCTGATGAACTCCACCCCGTTCCTCGGCGGCGAGGTGGACCGCCGCCGCCGCGCCGAACTCCTCCGCGGCGCCACCCTCGCCGCCCTCCTAGCCCCCACCGCCCCCGCCTAATGGGAGCTGTCGGGTGGGGCGTTGGCAGACTCGACACTGGTAGCCGCGGGCGGGTGAGCACTCCCCCCGCCTGGACTTGATGAGTCCTGGGGTC
>NZ_JBRIQN010000059.1:0-33559 GCF_052981855.1 Micromonospora sp. LZ34 | reverse complement strand
CGTTGTACTTCTTCGGTGCCGGCATCGCTGGTGTTCCTCCCAGGTTTCGATGTCTCCATCAAACCCGGTGCGGAACAAGGACCACCCCGGCCAGGTCACAGCACCGCCGCTGAAACTCCGCCCTGGCGCACCACCCGCACGTCAGCACGCGGGAAGCAGGGCGTAAACACCAGTCCTCACCACGTATCCCGGTCGAGCACGCCATCGCGGAGCTGAAGTGGTGGCGGCAGCTTCAACGCTTCACCGGCCGCCGTGAACTTCTACCCGAGACCATCGACGCCGTCGCGGCCTCGTGACCGCATGATCACCTGGTAGCCGATCCACATCACAACAGCCACAAGCCCTGGTAATTGCGCACAAGATCGTTAGTACGACAGCCGCAGTTCGGCGAGACGGCGTCTGCGCTGGTAGTGGCTTGTTTTGGCCCGGTGCTGGTATCGCCGGCGCTATCGTGACCATCGATCGATGAAGTCGCGGGCCGCCGCACGGTTGGCGCGTTGACGGCAACACACGTTTGTTCCGGCAGTCCTTTGTAGACTGCCTTTTTCCGTGACCGTTAGTGATCTTGCTGGTTGGTCGATTGACCTGGACGTACTCATGACTCGGATCGCGGGCCGGTTCGGGCGGGTAGAACCGCGCCGTCGCACCCGCAAGTACTTGCTGGGCCTGCTGTCCCCGGTCGCCGGCAAGAACAGCTGGACCCTGGCCGAAGCCGCGGGGGATCAGACTCCCGACGGCATGCAGCGGCTCCTCAACCGCGCCGGATGGGACGTCGACGGAGTACGTGACGACCTGCGCGGCTACGTCAGCGATCACATGGGCGACCCCGAGGGCGATCACCCCGCCCGGGTGAAAGCCGCGGTGCCGGACAGCAGCCGGCGACCGGAATCAGCGGTCCTTCTTGCGACGGCCGACCGCGTGCGCCGCCGCGATATGCGAGGTGAGGGCGATCGACGCCGACGAGCGCTCGTAGTCCTGCTGGGCGAGGCGTACGTAGAGCAGGTCGATGAGCAGCAGTTGGGCGTGCCGGGAGGCGAACGATTTCGGGCGCACTCCGGGCTTGCCGCCGAAGGCGGTGAGCGGTATGTCGGCCAGTCGTCCGATGGCCGAGCGCGGGTCGCGCGTGATGGCGATGGTGCGGGCGCAGCGCTCCTTGGCCTGGGTAAGTGCCTCGTAGGTCTCCCGCGTGTTGCCCGAGTCGGAGATCGCGATGGCGACGTCGCGGCTGGTGAGCAGCGCGGCAGAGGTGTGCGCGAGGTGACCCTCGGTCCAGGCCCGCACGTGCAGGCCGACCCGGAAGAGGATCATCTCCAGCTCCTGGGCGATGACGCCGCTCGCGCCGCAGCCGTAGATGTCGATGCGGCGGGCCGAGAGCAGGTATCGGACCGCCCGGTCGATCGCGGCGAGGTCCATCGACTGGGCCGCGAGTTGGAGGCCGCGGATGTCGGCGGCCACGAGCATATGCAGGATGGTCTCGATGTCGTCGTCGGGTGAGACGTCGAGGTCGATGTCGGTGGTGTCCCAGCCCGGATCCGTGAACCGGCTGCCGGTGTGGCCGCTCTCCTGCGCGATGCGCAGCAGGAGAGATTGGTAGCTCGGGAGCCCGAGCGCCTGACAGAACCGCGTGACGCTCGCCTGGGAGACCTCGGCCAGTCGGGCCAGTTTCTCGGCGGACAGTTGCGCGACGGCGAGCGGGTTCTCCAGGACCTTGCGGCCGACGCGCGCCTGCGAGGGGGGCAACTCGCGCAGCCGGGTGCGGATCAGCTCTGTGATGGGGGTTGCATCCCTCACCGTCAGCGCCATGCCAGCGGCGGTGTCGGTCGTCATCGACTGCCCTCTCTGTCGGTCCATCCACGATCTGAAACAATGAATGAACCATTCAACGGGGTTCCTCGTCAACCCGGCGAGCCGCTTGCTCGCCTGTTTCCGGCATTCCGGTCAAAGGAAGTCGGACGAGCCGTTGACATCAGCCTCAATAGTGCACCAGACTTGCGCATCACCGATGCGACCCAGCTCACAAACGGCTGGATGGCTGTTTCAGCGAGGTGCCCCCGCGCCGACCGGAGTGGGCCCGAGAACGAATGGCGAAAACGTGACGAACGAGGACTTCGGCTACGTGACGGCGTACGAGAAGGAGGTCGGCGACCGGCTGCGAGCGATCAGCGACCTGGCTACCCGAGGTGGTCTCGAGAAAGCTGTCGAGATCCTCGCCGGCTGCATCGAGCGCGGTGGCGTCATCCACGCCTTCGGCACCGGCCATTCCGAGGCGTTCGCCATGGAGGTCGCCGGCCGGGCCGGCGGGCTCATCCCCACCAACCGGATCGCACTCCGGGACACCGTGCTGCAGGGCGGCCACACTGTCGCCGAGTTGTTCGGGAACCCGCCGCTGGAGCGCGACCCCAACATCGCCGCCGACCTCTTCGCCACGGTGAACCGCCACCCCGAGGACGCCTTCGTGATCGCCTCCAACTCCGGCGTCAACGGCTCGATCGTGGGCCTGGCGCTGCTCGCCAAGGAGAACGGGCACCCGGTGATCGCCGTGACGAGCCTGGAGCACACCGCGCGGGTGACGCCCAAGCACCCGAGCGGTCAGCGGCTGTCGGAGGTGGCCGACGTCGTGATCGACAACCTGGCGCCGTACGGGGACGCCACGCTCACCACCAAGGGAGTCACGCCCGTCGGTGCGGTCTCGTCCCTCACCGCCGCGTTCATCGCGCAGCTGCTGACGATCGGCGTGGCCCGCCGGTTGTCCCGTGACGGTGCCGTGGCGCCGCTCTACCTGTCCGCCAACATCCCCGGCGGCGACGAGCGCAACCGTGTGCTCGAGGCCAGGTACGAGGGCCGGATCAGGCGCTCCGCCTGACCACTCGACACCAGCTCCACCCATCACCCGAAGAAGAATCGCCCTGGAGGATATGCAGTGACCGGTGAGATCAGCCCCATGGGGCGCCGCGGCTTCCTGCGAATGAGCCTGGCGGCCGCGGCCATGGCCTCGACGGGAGGCATGCTGTCGGCTTGCGGCTCGTCGAGCACGGGCAACAGCGGCAGCACCGGCGCCAAGAGCGCCGACAACCCGTTCGGTGTGGGCAAGAACAGCAGCGTCGACGCGGTCATCTTCGACGGTGGCTACAAGACCGACTACTTCACGTACGCCGGTGACCTGTTCCAGAAGCAGCACGGCGGCAGCGTCAAGCTCACCCCGACGACGAAGATCTCCCAGACGCTCCAGCCGCGCTTCATCGGCGGCAATCCGCCGGACATCATCGACAACTCCGGTGCGGACGCCATCCCGCTGACCACCATCGTGGACCAGGCCGCCGATCTCAACGACCTCATCCAGGCCAAGAACCTCGAGGGCACCACGATCAAGGACACCCTCTTCTCCGGGGTGCTGGACTCGACCACCGTCGACAACAAGCTCGCCGGCCTGAACTACGTGATGACCGTCTACGCGCTGTGGTACTCCCAGGCGCTGTTCGACAAGTTCGGCTGGAAGCCCCCGACCACCTGGGAGGAGGCCCTCGCCCTCGGCGCCGAGGCCAAGAAGCAGGGCAAGTACCTGTTCTGCTGGGGCAAGGAGGCGGCCAACTACTATCTCACCGTCATCCTCGACTCGGCCATCAAGGAGGGCGGCGACGAGGTCCGCGTCGCGCTGGGCAACCTGGAGAAGAACTCCTGGAGCCACCCGGCCGTGCAGGGCGCCCTCAATGGCCTGAAGAAGATCGTCGACGCGGGCTACGTGAAGCCCGGTGGCGCCGGCACCCAGTTCACCGCCGCCCAGGCCCAGTGGACGCTCAAGCAGGAGGCGATCCTGTACCCCTCGGGCTCGTGGATCGAGGCGGAGATGAAGGACCAGACCGCTCCGGGCTTCGAGATGGTCGGCGTCCCGTCGCCGGCGGTCTCGTCGAACCCGAAGCTCGGCCTCGCGGCCGTCCGCGGCTCGGCGTCCGAGCTCTACATGGTGCCGGCGAAGGCCAAGAACCAGGCGGCCGGCAAGGAACTGCTGCGCATCATGCTGTCGAAGGACGCGGCGACGAACTTCGCCAAGACCAAGCTGGCCCTGCCGGTGGTCAAGCTTGACATCCCGGAGGACGGCTTCGGCTCCACCGCGCTGAAGGCCCAGAGCAAGATGCTCTCCGGCGCGGGCGACGGGGTGTTCGACTACACCTTCACCGGGATCTACGGCTTCGGCACGCCGAGCAACGTCGCGTTCAACTCCTTCCTGGCCGGCGACATGTCGATCGCGGAGCTGACCAAGGCGATGCAGGACGTCGCCGACAAGGTCCGGGAGGACGGCTCGATCAAGAAGGTCAGGGTGAGCTGATGTCTGACCTGCCCCTCGCCGCCGAGCGGGAGGTGGCAGATCGCCGGACAGGGGGCGGGCGACGTTCGATCGCCCGCCCCGACCGGCTTTCGCTGCTGCTGGTCTTCGTCGGCGTGCCGTTCGCCGGTTACGCGCTGCTGGTCCTCTGGCCGTTCGGCCAGGCCGCGGCGTACTCCCTGACGTCGTGGGGCGGGTTCAGCCCCGACAAGCCGTTCGTCGGCCTCGACAACTTCGTCGAGCTGGCCGGGGACGACCTGTTCCGCAAGGCCGTCGTCAACACCCTGGTACTGCTCACGGTGCTGCCGGTGCTGACGCTGCTGATCTCCTACGTGCTTGCGCTGCTGATCACCATCGGCGGGCCGTCCCAGGGGCAGGTCCGCGGGCTGCGGGGATCGGGCTTCTACCGGGTGGTCGCGTTCTTCCCGTACGTCGTGCCGGCGATCATCATCGGCATCATCTGGGCGCAGGTCTACGACCCGAGCGACGGGCTGCTCAACGGCATCCTCCGGCAGCTCGGGCTGGACCGGCTCGGCTCCTACGCCTGGCTGGGACAGCAGCAGACCGCCATGTGGGCCACGATCGCCGTGGTGGCCTGGGCCTTCGCCGGGTTCTACATGGTGCTGTTCATCGCCGCGATCCGCGGCATCCCCACCGAGCTCTTCGAGGCGGCCCGCCTCGACGGCGCCGGTCGGCTCCGCACGGCGCTGTCGATCGTCGCCCCCTCCATCGCGGGCACGATCCGCACCTCGTACATCTACATGGGCATCGTGGCGCTCGACATGTTCGTGTTCATGGCGGTGTTCAACCCCTCGGGCGGCCCGCGCAACTCCACCCTGGTCGTGACCCAGGAGATCTACATCACCGCGTTCACCAACGGGAAGTTCGGCCTAGCCTGTGCGATGGGCGTGGTACTCGCGGTGATGACCTTCGCGTTCATCGGTTTGGTCGCCATGGTCCGACGTCTGGCAGGTGCACGATGACGGTGACGACTGCGCCGAAGACCGAACCCGGTACGCCGCGCATGATCCGTTCGCGCCGGACCGGGAAGGAGACGTCCGGCGGCGAGCGCCTCGTCGGGGCGGCCTCGCAAGGCGTGATGTGGCTCTGGCTGGTGGTGGTGCTCGCGCCGCTGGCGTGGACGCTCATGACGTCGTTCAAGACCACGCGCGAGATCTTCGCCTCGCCGTTCGGGCTGCCGTCGCAGTGGAACTTCGACAACTACGTCAACGCGTGGAACACGGCCGGTATCGGCCGCTACTTCTTCAACACGTTGATGGTCGTGGGTTCCGCCCTGGGGATCGTCATGCTCCTCGGTGGGATGATGGCCTACGCGCTAGCCCGCTTTCGGTTCCCCGGTCGCTTCATCATCCACAAGCTGGTGCTGGCCGGGATGACGTTCCCGATCTTCCTCGCCGTGGTGCCGCTGTTCTTCACGCTCCAGGGGATCGGGCTGCTCAACACGCTGCCCGGTCTGATCGTGACGTACGTGGCCTACGCGTTGCCGTTCACCGTCTTCTTCCTCATCCCGTTCTTCGAGAACCTGCCGGACGAGATCGCCGAGGCCGCGGCGATCGATGGCGCCGGCGAGTGGCGGGTCTTCTTCCAGGTGATGCTGCCGATGGCTGCCCCCGGCATGGCGTCGGTGGCGATCCTGAACTTCGTCGGGCTGTGGAACCAGTTCCTCCTGCCGCTGGTGCTCAACTCCGATCCGCAGAAGATGGTGCTCACCCAGGGCATGCAGACCTTCGCCTCGCAGGCGGGCTACAACGTCGACTTCGGGGCGATGTTCGCCGCGGCGGTCCTGACGATCCTGCCGGTGCTGCTGGTCTACGTCCTCTTCCAGCGCCAGCTGCTGGCCTCGGTCTCCCAGGGCGCGATCAAGTAGCGCACCAGGGCGGCCGTCCCGGCGTGCCCCAGGTCGACGTAGGAGGATGCACCGGTGAGCGGATTCGACCTGGCCCTGCTGGCGATCGACGCCGGCGGGTCCAACACGCGGGCGGTGGTCGTCAACGCCGAGGCCGACTGCCTCGGCTACGGCGTGTCGACCAGCGGCAACCCCACCGCCGTCGGCGTGGCGGAGGCGCTCGGCGCCATCGGCGCCGCCGCCCGCCGGGCCCTCGCCCAGGCCGGGCTCGGCCCTGGTGAGGTCACCCGCGTGGTCCTGGCTGCGGCGGGGGAGGAGGGGCTGCTCGGCGACACCGCGGTGCGCGCCGCGCTGGGGATCGCCAACGGCGCGGCCCGGGTGGACCGGGTTGTCGACATCCTGGCGATGTACCACTCCGCCGCCGTCGAGCCCGACGGCGTCGCGCTCGTCGCCGGCACCGGTGCTATCGCCGCCCGCTTCTCCCGGCTCGAGATGCAGCGGGTCGTCGACGGCACCGGCTGGCTGCTGGGCGACCGCGGGTCCGGCTTCTGGATCGGTCGCAAGGTCGCCCGTGCCGTCGCTGCGGACCTCGACGGGGCAGGTCCGGCAACCGACCTCACCGCGTTGGTGCTCACCGAACTCGGCCTTCCGCTGCCCGATGGTGCTCTCGCCACCGGCCGGCGGCCGGTCGTGCTGGAGTCGTTCCTCCACCACGTCTACGGCGACAGGCCGGTACGCCTGGCGAGATTCGCCCCGTACGCGTTCCGCGCGGCGGCCGCCGACGAGGCCGCGGCGGCGATCGTCGCGGAGGCGGAGGCGTCGCTCGCGCGGACGCTGCGGCTGGCACGTGCGGGCCACGAGGAGCTGCCTGTCGTCCTCGGCGGCAGTGTCGTCGTGCAGGGGATCCTGGGGCCGGGCCGGACACCGACCGGCGCGCTCGCCGAGGAGCTCGCCGGGGCCGACGTGCGCCGGGTGCACGAGGGCGCGGCGGGCGCTGCGGTGGTCGGACTGCTGACCGAGGAGCTGGACGTCAGCGCCGGCATGCTCGACCGGCTGCTCGTGGGCATCGCAGCGCGCCGCGGGGCCTGACCCGCCCCGGGCGCGTACCACCCGCGACGGACCCGGCTCCGGGGCGTTGCGGGTACTTCAGGACGAGACCGCGTAGGCAGTGCCGGAGCGGAGCCGGTCCGCCGTGAACGCTTTTGATCGCTTCGGTTGTGACCCGGCGCACGCGCTCCTACGCTCCGGCCATGTCTAAGCCGCACGAAGAGAAGTCCCACCGCATCGCCCTGAGCAGGCGTTCCTTCCTCGGCGCCTCGGTCGGCGCGCTGGCGGTCGCCGGCGTCGGCGCGCTGGCCACCGCGGGCCCGGCCCGCGCCGCGACGCCGAGCGACTTCGCGGCGATCATCAGCCGCCGCGCCGCGATGCTCACGGGCGCCCCAGCCAACCCGTCCGAGGTCGCGAAGACCAAGATCTCCGCACTCGAGGCGCGGGCCGCCCAGCGCCTGGCCACCCTCGACACCAGCGCGACACGGGCCGTGCTCTGGGCCGACCAGCCCAACGTGGTCAACGACTCCGCGCAGATGAGCGAGTGCTACAACCGCCTGCGCGACATCGCCTACAGCTGGGCCACCCCGGGCACCACCCACCACCGGGACGCCGCCGTGGCCACCACCGTCGTCGACGCGCTGACGTTCCTCGGCGACCGGTGCTACACCAGCGCCAAGTCGCCCACGGGCAACTGGTGGTTCTGGGAGATCGGCATCCCGACCCGGCTCACCGACATCGGCTCCGTGATGTTCGCCGTACTCCCCACCGAGGAGCTCGCGAAGTGGATGGCGGCGACCCGCCGGTTCGCCCCCGACCCGAACTACCGCGGCACCGGCAAGAGCCTCAAGGAGACCGGCGCCAACCGCTCCGACAAGGCGGTCATCTGCATGCTGCGCGGCGCCCTGGTGGGCTCCGACGCCGAGGTGCAGCTGGGCCGCGACGCGATCATCGACGTGACCGGCGGCGGCGCGCTCAGCCTGTTCGCCTACACCACAAAGGGCGACGGCTTCTACCCCGACGGCTCCTTCATCCAGCACGGCAAGCTGCCCTACGTCGGCACCTACGGCAACGTCGCGATGACCGGCATGATCAACGCGCAGTACCTCCTCGAGGGGCTGCCCTGGGCGCTGCCAGCCACCGCCGCCGCGATGGTGCCGGCCTTCCTGCGCGACTCGTTCGCGCCGTACATCTGGAACGGCCGGATGATGGACACCGTCCGCGGCCGGGCGGTGTCCCGCGAGCGCGAGTCCGACCTCACCAACGGCTTCGGCACGATGCACAAGATGGTGCTGCTCAGCGGGGTCGCGACCGGCGAGGTCGGCGCCTGGTACCGCGGCACCATCAAGGGCTGGGTGACGCGCTCCGGCGCCGACTTCCTCGCCACCGTGCCACTGCCGCTGTTGGCCACCGCCGAGCAGCTGCTCGCCGACGGCTCGGTCGCGGCCGCCCCCGAGCCGGTCGGCCACGTCGAGCACCACATGCACGAGCGCAAGGTGCACCGGGGCGAGGGCTGGGCGTTCACGGTCAGCACCTCGTCGAATCGGATCGGGCGCTTCGAGTGGGGGAACCGGGAGAACATCACCGGCTACCATCACGGTGACGGCGCGACGTACCTCTACACCGACGCCGACCCGGGCCACTACACCGACGCCTACTGGCCGACCGCCGACCCCTTCAAGCTGGCCGGCATCACCGTCAACGGCGAGCCCCGGGTCAGCGGCGCCAGCGGCTTCGGCATCCCGGGCGCGCCCAACGCCTACAACGGCGGCGCGTCCTCGCGAGGCGAGATCGGCACGGTGGGCAACGACTTCGTCAACCACAGCGGCAAGCTGACGGCGTACAAGTCGTGGTTCATGCTCCCCGACCGCGTCGTCGCGCTCGGCGCGGGCATCACCGACACCAGCGGCACGCCGGCGTACACGGTCGTCGAGCACCGCAAGAGCAGCGGCGAGCTGCGGATCAACGGCGGGGCGGTCGCGACCACCCCGGGCGACCGGGTCGACGCCGGCCTGCTGCTCCCGGGCGCCCACGCCCACCTGGAGGGACACGCCGGCTACCTCCTCCCCGACGGGGGCGCGCTGGTCGCCGAGCGGGAGCGGCGGACCGGCTCCTGGTGGGACGTCAACCAGGGGGCCGACACTGCAGGCTCGACCACCCCGCACACCCGGGAGTACGTCACCCTGCGGGTGCCCCACGGCGTCGGCGCCGCCGGGGCGTCCTACGTGTACGCCGTCCTGCCGGGCGCCTCCGCGGCGGACACGGCCCGCGCCGCCGAGAACCCCGGGTTCGCGGTCGTGGAGAACTCCGCCACGGCGCAGGTGATCCGCCTCAAGGACGGCACCCTGATGGCGAACTTCTTCGCGGCCGGCACCGCAGGCCAGCTCCGCACCGACGGACCGGTCTCGGTGATCGTGCGCGCCACCGGCACCAGCCGTCGCGTCGCGCTGGCGCTGCCCACGAAGCAGGCCACCCCGGTGCGGGTGACCTTCCTCGGGCAGCTGGTGCCCGCGCTCGCGCCGGCGCCCGGGGTCCGGGTGGTCACCGCCGAGCCGCTGCAGACCCTCGAGGTGACCGCGCCGCAGGGAAACACGGTCGAGCTGGATCTCGCATGAGGACCGACCGCCCGCTGCCGACACTCGCCGTCATCGGTGCCGGAGCCCGGGGCGCCTGGTACGCCCGCCTCGCCGCTCGGGAGGGCGCCCGCGTGGTGGCGGTCGCCGACCCGGACCCGGTACGGCGGGACCGGCTCGCCGCCGAGCATGGGGTCCCGGGCGACCTCGTGCTCGGCGACTGGACGGACCTGCTGCTCCGGGAGCGGCTCGCCGACGCCGTGATCATCGCGACGCCGGATCGGCTGCACGTGGACCCGGCGATCCTCGCCGCCGGTCGCGGCTACCACATCCTCCTCGAGAAGCCGATGGCACCCACCGAGTCCGAGGCCGTGGCGATTACGGCGGCGGTGCGGGCCGGCGGGGTCTCGCTCGTCGTGTGCCACGTGCTCCGGTACGCCCCGTACACCGCGGCCATCAGGGAGCTCGTGAGCGCCGGCCGGATCGGCCGGGTCGCCAGCGTCGAGCACCTCGAACCGATCGGCTGGTGGCACTTCGCGCACTCGTTCGTACGCGGCAACTGGGCGGTCGAGTCCGAGTCGAGCTCCATGCTGCTCGCCAAGTGCTGCCACGACCTCGACTGGCTGGCGTACGTCGTCGGCGAGCCGGTCACTCGGGTGTCGTCGTTCGGATCGCTGCTGGAGTTCCGGCCCGAGCACAAGCCGGCCGGGGCCGGGGCGCGCTGCCTTGACTGCCCGGTGGAGAGAACGTGCGCCTACTCGGCGCCGCGGATCTACCGGCGGTTTCTGGGTGACCCGGTGTTCGAGCGGTGGCCGCTGGGCGTGCTGACGCCCGACGTCACGCCCGAGAACCTCGAGACGGCCCTGCGAGACGGGCCGTACGGCCGTTGCGTGTATGACGGCCACAACGACGTCGTCGACCACCAGGTGGTCAACCTCGAGTTCGCCTCGGGCGCGACCGCCAGCTTCACGGCGGCGGCCTTCACCGACCTGGAGTTCCGCAAGACCCGCATATTCGGCACCCGCGGCAGCATCGAGGGTGACGGCCGCAGCATCGTGCTGCATGACTTCCTCACCGACACCGGCGAGGAGATCCGACCCGGGGTCGCCGCCCGTGCCAGCGCGGCCGAGGGTCACGGCGGCGCCGACGGGGAACTGGTCAGGGCGTTCCTGCGCTCGGTCGCCGACGGCACGCCCGACGTGACCGGATCCGACGCCGCCACCAGCCTCGCCACCCACCGGATCGTCTGGGCCGCCGAGCGGGCCCGCCACGGCGGCACGGTGGTCACCCTCGACTGACGGGCCGGGTCAGGGGACCTCCGTGGGCCGTGGCGCGTCAGCGCGGACCGTCGGTCGAGGCACGGATCATCAGGCGGGGTAGGAGTGACACGTGCTGGACGGGCTGCTCGGGCGGTCCGGTCAACTGCTGCATGAGCGTCTCGACCGCTAGTCGGCCCACCTCGGACTTCGGCGGGGCGACGGCGGTCAGCGGTACGTCGGCGAGGGCGGCCACCTCGTCGTCGTACGCCACGACGGCGAGGTCGGCGGGCACGGAGAGGCCGCGGACCCGGGCGACCTGGAGCAGCGCGATGGCGTCCTCGTCGTTGTGCACGAGCACCGCGGTGGTCCCGTGCTCGGCGCACCGGTCCAGCAGCGCCTCGAGGGCGCCGTGGCGTACGGCGGGGTTCTCGGCCGAGAGTGGCAGGAGCACCGGTTCGGGCCCACCGGGGTCGAAGACTCCCTGCGCCACTGCGGCCGCATGGCCATCCAGCAGCCAGCGGGTGGTCGGGCTGCCCTCGCGCGTCGCGATCGCCACGGAGGAGTGGCCGAGCGACGCGAGATGGTGCAGGGCCAGTCGGGCGCCTCCCGCGTGGTCGGTGCGGACGTGACCGATGCGGGCGGCCTGGGGGAGGTCGACGCGGCGCTCCACGAGCACCACGGGGACCGGGACGGCCGCCAGCCACGATGCCAGCTCCGGGTCCCGGTCTGGAGCCTCGGACGTGCTCAGCAGCAGCCCGTCGACTCCGACGTCGAGCAGGCGGGCCAGTTGCCGGCGGTCCTCCTCGGCGAGGTAGTTGGTGATCGCGAGGACCAGCCGGACCCCCCTGGCTGCCGCTGCGGCCTCGGCACCGCGGATCACGGCGGCGTAGTAGTAGGTGGCCGACGGCAGCATCAATCCCAGCGTGGCCCGGGGGGGCGGCGCGGTGGTGGACCCCGGGCGGGTGGCCGTCCGAACGCTGACCGCGCCGCCATGGATGCGCCGAACGAAACCGCGGTCGGCCAGCGCTGTGATGTCGCGCCGGATCGTCACTGGGGAGACGCCGAGCCGCTCGGCGATCTCGGCGGTGTGCACGACTCCCCGCAGCTCGATGGCGCGGAGGATGGCGGCCTGGCGTTCCTCGGCGAGCTTCACCGGGTCTCCCCGTGGTGGCGGACCATCGCTGCCCCTCAGCCCGTCATGAGCGCATCGTGCGCAGCCACAGGGTGAGCGCCCAGTCCTGGTCGTTGACGAGCGGGTCCTCCCGGTACGCGGGTCGCCCGTCGACGGTGCTGGGCATGACGAACGCGCAGGTGGCGCTGCCGTCGGGGTGGAACGACGCGAGGTTGGCGGTGAACACCGCGTCCGCCTCGGTGCGGGTTCCCTCGCTCCGGTGCGGCTCGGGAAGCTGGGACAGCGCGACGGCGTTGAGCACGGTCCAGTGGTGGGGGAAGACGTCTCCCCACTGCCGGTCGCGCCCGAACCAGTAGCCGTCCCAGTGCCGGATCGGCACGTGGTGCATCCGTGCGTGCGGCTGCCGGCCGGCGAACGCCCGCAGCCAGCGGACGGTCTCGGCCAGCTCCGCGTCGTACCCGCTCCCGTCGAGCGCCCGGACGGTGGCGAAGAGGCTGAGCAGCGGCGCCACCATCGACTGCTCGTAGTTCACCTCGTGGCTCGGTAGGTCACGGCCGACGGAGGCGAAGTGTTTGGCGGTGGCCCGGAGCCGGTCGCGCAAGGCATCCGCCCGCCCCGGTTGCCCGGCGGCGTCGAGCATCGAGCCGACGAGGACGACCGCCTCCGGCTGCCCGATCGACAGGTGCGAGCCGGCACCGAGTTCGTAGCTGCGCTCCAGGATCCGGGCGGCCAGTTCGAGGTCGTCCGCGGACCCGAGCAGCCGGTGTTGCTGGGCGAAGAAGTGGGCCAGCCATGGAGCGTTGTAGAGCCGGGGCTTGGTGACCCACGAGACGCTGCCCCAGCGCGGCGGGCCAGTGTCGTCGACCAGGCACTCGCGGGCGAACACCGCCCACCCCGCCAGGGCGTCGCCGGTCGCGGCCTCGTCGCACCAGCCGCGGCGCAGGGCCTCCTGCAGCAGCGTCGGCATCGCGAGCCGCTCGGCCCCGTCTGACCAGTCCGGCCAGCCGTTCACGGTCTGGGTGAGGTCCGTACGGCGGTCGACCGGGACGAAGGCTGCCGCCGACGGGCCGCCGCGTTCTGCCGCCCGCTGCCGGGTCAGGATGTAGGCGACCCGAGCCCGGACCAGCTGCTCGAGTGGCTCGTGGACGAGCACGGCGATCCGGGCGTCGCCCACGTCGACGTGGACGACGCCGTGGCGGCTGCCCTCGAGCAGGTCCGCGTCGCCGTCCCGGACGACGCGGGCCAGGTCCGGCTCGCGTACGACGATCGGCTCCGACCCGGTGTGCAGCGCGAGCCGGCCACCGACCGCGACGGCGTACCGGTCGGCGGCCGCGTCCGGGCGCACGCGGGCGGCGAAGTCGTCGACGGTGCGATCGAAGCCGACTTCCCAGGCCAGCCGGTGGCTGCCGGCCGCGGGTACGACGATCGCGGCCTGGCCGCCGAACGCGCCGGGGTTGCGCGCCAGGTCGGTGGGGTGGAGCACGATGTGGCCGCGCACGTTCGAGGAGGAGTAGGTGTTGCGGGACTCGATCGAGTAGGCGTCGAGCCGGCCCTCGGCCAGCTGCAGGGTGAGCACGCCCTCGCCGCCGTCCATCGGGACGGCCGCGACCCACGAGCGGGCGCCGCCGGTCCAGACGTGCGCGTGTACGCCGCGCGTCAGGGCGGTCGCGGCGTCGTCGTACACGTCGCGGAACGGGGTCACGATGCCCCACGACGTGATCGTCACCGGATCCCGGCCGAGGTTGTGCAGGGTGTGGGTCTCGCGGAGCCGGTCGCCGGCGGCGCGGGAGACGACGAGCTCCAACGCGTCCCCGAGCCGGTGCCGGGCGACCGAGTGCCCCTCGTCGAGTTCCAGGGCGTCCGGGCGGTTCCAGCGCCACGTGCCGACGTCGGTGACGAGGAAGCCGGCGCCCCAGCGGTGTTCGGCGGAGTGCCAGATGTCGAGCCCCCCGTCCAGCAGGTAGCGCCGGTCCGGCGCGGCGGAGTAGCAGAACTGCACCGGCGCGCCGGTGGCACGGTCCAGCTGAACCATGCCACCGGAGATCGTCCAGGTCAGGGCGCGGTCGCTCACGTGGGTCAGCTCACCTTCACCTCGGCGATGACGTTCACGCCGTTCTGCCACGCGACCACGCCGTTGGCCAGCCGCACCGCGTACGCGGGGTTGCTGGTGTCGGCGGAGGAGAGGGCCACGCCGAGACGATAACTGCCGGCCGGCACCCCGGTCAGGTCGAGGGTGGCCGAAAGCGACTGTGTTGGTGGGATGCCGTGCCGCCGTTCTCGGTCGCCCGGGCGCCCTGCCACCTCGTCCAGTCCGCGCCCCGGCGCACCACCTCACCGGTGGCGGACAGCAGCACCAGCTGCGTCGGCCGCGGGGTGTGCGAGGCGCTGAAGCCGACGTTGGTGAGCGACAGCTTCACCGGCAGCGAGGCGCCCGCGTTGGTGCCGAACTGGGCCTGGTCGAGCTGGATCCGGTAGCCGAGGTGGTCGCGCAGGTAGTCGTAGACGGTGCGGGTCACCGGCTGACCGGCGCTGTCGATGAAGTAACCGTCGCCGAAGGGCAACTCGTTCGCCTGGATGTCCGACTGCGTGAAGGTGGTCTGCCGCCACGCCGGGTAGGTGATCGTCGCGTTGCACCAGCGAGAACGTCGAGTAGTGCATCGACTGGAGCCGCCGGGCCGCGTTCGTCGGGTCGATGACCTCGTTCCACGCGTACGGGTCGGTGCTCTGGCCCTTGTCCCACGGCATCTCGCCGTTGACCAGCATGTACGGCGAGTCCGCCAGGATCGTGCCCCAGTACTGGCTGTAGGGCGTGTAGTAGTCCCACTGGCCCTGGCCGAGGGTGAAGTAGTCGTTGTGGAAGCCGATCCGGGCCTTCACCGCCGGGTCGGTGACGTCCTTGCGGTGCCACGGGTAGCGCATCTGGGTGTCCACGGCGGGCGGCAGTGCCGCCACGATCGAGTTCATGATCGCGTTGACGGCGTCCGGCCAGTTCTGGTGGTCCCAGCAGTTCGGGCCCCACTCGCCCCAGGCGCCGACGAACCCGGCCTGTCAGACCTGGATCACGTCGCGGTGCGCGGCGATGATCGGCTTCAGCTGCCACGTGACCGCGTGCGGGACCGCCCCGCGAACGTCTCGGCCAGGCCGGCTCACCGCCACTGTCCCCACTCATGGCGAGCCGGCTGGCCGAGATGCAGCGCTGTACAAAATGCGGTAAATGGTGGGAGTTATTTACATCTTTGACCGTGGCACGGCAGGATGGGTGGCCGCCTCCCAACACCGGTCATGCCGGGTAACCACGCGACCCTGGCAGAACACCTCTACCCGGTCGGCCACCGCGACAGTTCACAGACCACGACCGGCACTGGCCGGCTACCCCACCTGCCCGAAGCTCAGCGGCGGCTTCGCCGGCGGCGAATACCGCGGCGGCCCCTCCGGTGCCAGCGCCCGGCGCGCCGCGTTTCGCCCTGAGCCCACCTTGCGACGTGCCTGGGCAGTACAGCTAGATGCGGTGCCCGACAAGAGCGGGGGCACCGGGGTGGTGACCAAGGCTTGACCGGGCTTACGCGCACCGCTGGCGCTCGATGCAGAGTCATCGGACCTTTTGCGGGGTGACTCCTCGCTGGCTCTTGCAACGCATCGGCACCTCGTCTATACAACTAGGCAACAGATCCGATGTTTAATCGGAAGGTGTGAAGTTGAAGTTACTTCGAGTGGGGGCGGTCGGCCAGGAGCGTCCAGCGGCGCTCACCCCGCATGGTCGACTGGTGGACCTTTCCGGCCTGGTGAACGAGATTGATGGGGCCTTCCTCGCCGGAGATGGTGTCGAGAAGGCTCGCGTCGCGATTGCGGCCGACGAACTGCCAGTGGTGGCCGACCCGGCTGTGCGGCTCGGCGCCCCGGTCGCCCGCCCGGGCAAGATCGTGTGCGTTGGGCTGAACTATTCAGATCATGCGGCGGAGACTGGTCAGGAACCGCCAGCCGAGCCGATCCTGTTCATGAAGGCACCGAACGCGGTGGTCGGACCCAACGACCAGGTGCTGATCCCGCGAGGCAGTGTGAAGACCGACTGGGAGGTCGAGCTCGCGGTCGCACCGCGCGTTACGTGGAGAGCGACTCTGCGGCGCTCGACTGCGTCGCGGGCTACGCCATCTCCAACGACCTATCCGAACGCGGGTTTCAGCTCGAACGCGGCGGTCAATGGGACAAGGGCAAGTCCTGCGAAACCTTCAACCCGCTGGGACCGTGGCTCGTCACCCCCGATGAGGTTCCCGACCCGCAGCAGCTGGGTTTGCGCTTGAGCGTCAACGGCACGCGCCGCCAGGACGGCAGCACTAAGAACATGATCTTCGGAGTTGCCGAGATCGTCCGCCATGTCAGCCAGTTCATGGTGCTCGAACCTGGCGATTTGATCAACACCGGAACACCGGCCGGAGTGGCCTTGGGGCTGCCGGAGCCGAAACCTTACCTACGGGCCGGTGACGTGGTCGAGGTCGAGATCGATGGTCTGGGCACGCAGCGGCTGACGGTGGGGCAGGCGTCATGACCTCGCGGATCACCAACCTTCGGACGTACGACATCCGGTTCCCCACCTCTCGCCAGCATGACGGGTCGGACGCGATGAACACCGACCCCGACTATTCGGCCGCCTACGTCATCATCGAGACGGACGACCCGGACGGATACGAGGGCCACGGGTTCGCCTTCACTATTGGGCGCGGCAACGACATCCAGAGCACTGCAATCTCCGCGCTCGAGCCGTACGTGGTCGGACGTTCCTTGGCCGCTACGCTCGACGATCTCGGCGGCATCTGGCGTGAGATGGTGCACGACTCGCAGCTGCGCTGGCTCGGCCCGGAGAAGGGCGTTATGCACATGGCGATCTCCGCGGTGGTCAACGCGCTGTGGGACCTGTACGCCAAGCGCGCGGGCAAGCCACTTTGGAAACTGCTCGCCGACTTCATGCCGGAGCAGATCATCGACCTGGTCGATTTCCGCTATCTCTCGGACGCGCTGGCCCCCGGGGAAGCGCTGGAGATCCTCCGTCGCGCAGCGCCCGGCAAGGCCGAGCGCGAGGCACACCTGCTCGCGCACGGCTACCCCGGCTACACCACTACGCCAGGCTGGCTGGGGTACGACGATGCCAAGCTCGCCCGACTCTGCAAGGACGCTGTAGCTGAGGGCTTTACCCACATCAAGCTGAAGGTCGGTGCCAACCTCGCCGACGACGTACGGAGGTTGGCGATCGCGCGAGACGCCGTCGGTCCGGATGTCCGCATTGCTATCGACGCCAATCAGCGATGGGACGTCGGGGAGGCGATCGCCTGGGTTCGCGAATTGTCCCAATTCAACCCTTGGTGGGTGGAGGAACCCACCAGCCCCGATGATGTGCTCGGCCACGCCACCATCGCCCGGGCGATCTCGCCCGTGAAGGTGGCGACCGGGGAGCATGTGCAGAACCGGGTGATCTTCAAGCAACTCCTGCAGACGGGCGGGATCTCCTACCTGCAACTGGATGCCGCGCGGGTGGCGGGGGTCAACGAGAACATCGCGATCTTGCTGATGGCCGCGAAGTTCGGGGTGCCCGTGTGCCCGCATGCCGGCGGCGTCGGCCTCTGCGAGCTGGTGCAGCATCTGTCGATGTTCGACTACGTAGCGGTGTCGGGCTCCATGGAGAACCGGGTCATCGAGTTCGTCGACCATCTGCACGAACACTTCGTCTACCCGGTAGTCATTCGCGACGGCAAGTACGTCGCCCCGACCTCACCAGGGTTCAGCGCCACGCTCCAGGCCCGGACTCTGGCCGACTACGCGTACCCAGACGGGCCCGTGTGGACGGAGGTGCGGACGGTATGAGCGCCGAGTTCGCCAGCCTGTGCGCCGTGGTGACCGGGGGCGGCTCCGGGATTGGTCTCGCCACCGCCCGGCTGCTCGCCGAGCGAGGTGCCGCCGTCGCCTGCCTCGACCTGGACCCGTCCGGCGTGCCGGCCCCGCTGGTCGGCGTCGGCTGCGACGTCACCGACCCGGACTCGGTGACCCGGGCGGTCACCGCCGCTGCGCGGCGCCTCGGCGGGATCGACGTGCTGGTCAACAACGCCGGCACGGGGGCGCAGGGCACCGTCGAGGCGAACGCCGACGACGAGTGGCACCAAGTCTTCGACGTCAACGTGGTGGGCATCGTCCGGGTCACCCGGGCGGCCCTGCCCCACCTGCGGGCGTCGGCCCACGCGGCGGTCGTCAACACCTGCTCGATCGCAGCGACCGCCGGCCTACCTAACCGGGCACTCTACAGCGCGACGAAGGGGGCCGTGCAGGCGTTGACCCTCGCCATGGCCGCTGACCACGTCGCCGAGAGGATCCGAGTCAACTGCGTCAACCCCGGCACCGTCGATACCCCCTGGGTCCGCCGCCTGCTCGACGCGGCTGTCGACCCAGCCGCCGAGCTTGGTGCCCTGCGCGCGCGGCAGCCCATCGGGCGGCTGGTCTCCGCCGCCGAGGTCGCCGCAGCGATCGCCTACCTGGCCAGCCCGCTGGCCGCATCCACCACGGGGACCGTGCTCGCCGTCGACGGCGGCATGCACGGGCTCCGCCTCCGGCAGGCCGCCACAACGGCCGCAGATCGCAAAAACCCGTCCCTGCCGGTGATTCGAGGAAACCCATGACTATCGATGTGACCGCCCGAGGAGTGCTCGGTTGTCCATGGCCGTGTTGCTCGTCGCCTCCACGTCGGCTTGCAGCAAGGACTCCGCCGAACCCGCCGCTTCGGGCGGAGGCGGTATCGGCTCGGTCGGCGTCGACCTCCCGCGCGCCGACTCCGACTTCTGGAACGCGTACGCCAGCTACGTCCCGAGCAAGGCTGGTGAGGTCGGCGTCGAGCTGGTCGGGCAGACCAATTCGCAGAACGATGTCCAGAAGCTCATCAGCAACGTCGACAGCCTGGTCACCCAGGGCGCGATCGCGATGGCTCCGCAGGACACCGGCGCGGTCGGTCCGAAGCTCGACGAGTTGGCCCAGAAGAACATCCCTGTGGTCAGCGTCGACACCCGGCCGGACAGGGGCAAGGTCTACATGGTCGTCCGCGCCGATAACCGTGCGTACGGCACGAAGGCCTGTGAGTTTCTCGGCGAGAAGCTCGGCGGCAAGGGCAAGGTGATCGAGTTCCAGGGGGCGCTGTCGTCGATCAACGGGCGGGACCGGTCCGAGGCGTTCAAGCAGTGCATGACCGAGAAGTTTCCCGCTATCACCGTGTTCGAGGAGCCGACCGAGTGGGAGGGGAGCAAGGCGCGCAGGCGGCCCTGGAGACCCGACTGTCCACCGACCCGGATATCAAGGGCGTGTACATGCAGGCCGGCGGTGTCTTCCTCGACCCGACCCTGCAGGTGATTAAGCAGCGCAAGCTGCTCTTCCCGCCGGGCGATCCCCGGCACATCTTCATCGTCTCGAATGACGGCATCCCCCAGGAACTGGAGGCGATCCGCAAGGGCGAGATCGACGCGACGGTGTCCCAGCCGGCAGACGCCTACGCGCAGTGCGGCCTGTACTGGGCCAAGCAGGCGATGGCGGGCGTGTTGCCGAAGGAGGGCCTGACTGACCACGGCAGCACCGTGATCAAGCTCCCGAACGGCTACGAGGACCAGCTGCTGGCGCCGCTGGTCGCCAAGGACAACGTCGATGCCCCCGCCCTCTGGGGCAACAAGAAGTAGAGCGGGATCGGTGCGGCGCCGAGCGGCCTGCGGGCCGGCGGCGCCGCACGGTCCAGCGGTGGGAACCGGAGGGATTGTGTGATGGTCGACGATGAGTCCAGACCTGTGGTCGAGGCGACCGGTATCGCCAAGCGGTTCGGCCCGACCGTGGCGCTCGTCGACGGTAATCTGGCCGTGCTGCCCGGCGAGACGCACGCGCTCGTCGGCCGCAACGGTGCCGGCAAGTCCACGTTGGTGGGCGTCCTGACCGGGCTGCTCAAGCCGGACGCCGGCCAGGTCCGCTTCGCGGGCCAGCCGGCACCGCCGCTGGGCGACCGTGTCGCCTGGCGCCAGCACGTGGCCTGCGTCTACCAGAAGCCGTCGGTGGTCGGCGAGTTGTCGGTCGCGGAGAACCTCTTCCTCAACCGGCAGCCACGCGGCCGGTTTGGTCTGCTGTCCCAGTCGCGGCTGCGGCGGGCCGCAACGGACCTTCTGGAGTCGTGGTCGGTGCTGGTCGACCTGGACACGCCGGCTAAGGAACTGACCGTTGAGCAGCGACAGCTGGTGGAGATTGCCGGGGCGCTGTCGCACGGCGCGCGGTTCGTCATCCTCGACGAGCCGACCGCGCAGCTGGAGGCCCGGGCCATCGCGCGGCTCTTCGACCGCCTCACCCGCCTGCAACGGCAGGGCGTGACGTTCCTGTTCATCTCCCATCACCTGCCGGAGATCTACGAGATCTGCCAGCGGGCGACGGTGTTCCGCGACGCCCGGCACATCGTGACCGCGCCGGTGGCGGAGCTGGACCATGCCAAGCTCGTCGAGGCGATGATCGGTGACGCGCGGGGGCTGGTGCAGGTCGGGCAGGACCGGCCGCCGGTGCCGGACGAGGCTGAGCCGGTGCTCACCCTCGACGGCGTCGGGGTGCCCGGCTTCACCGGGCCGGTCAACCTGATCGTCGGGCGGGGCGAGATCGTCGGGGTGGCCGGGTCCGCCGCGAGTGGCAAGCGGGAGCTCGCCGAGGCGGTGGTGGGGCTGCGCCCGCGTACCGGCCAGATCCGGGTCGCGGGCAGCGCCGTGAAGCCGGCCAGCGTCCCGGCTGCGCTGCGTGCCGGCATCGGGTACCTGCCGACGGACCGGAATGCCGACGGCTTCGTTCCCGGGCTCTCGGTGGGGGAGAACGCCACGATGACGGTCGCGGATCGGCTCGGCCCGGCCGGCATGGTGCTGCCGAAGCGGCGCGACGCTCAAGGCCGCAAGGCGATCGCGGATTTCGACGTTCACACCGCCGGCCCACACCAGCCGGTCGGTGAGCTGTCCGGGGGCAACGCGCAGAAGGTGGTGATGGCCCGGGCGCTGGCCCGCGACCCCCGGGTCTTGGTGCTGGTGCATCCGACGGTCGGGGTGGACGTGAGGTCGAAGGAGTCCCTGCTCGGCGTGGTGGACGCGGAGACCCGGGGCGGTCGGGGGGCCCTGCTGGTCTCCGACGAACTGGACGACCTGCGGGTGTGTGACCGGGTGGTGGTGATGGTGGCCAGTCGCGTTGTCGCCGAGCACCGCCGCGGCTGGGACGAGGCTGCGGTGGTGGCCGAGATTGAAGGGATCGGTGAGAAGCATGTCTGAGATACTTGCGGTCGGCGCCCGGGAGTCGCCGCCGCGACCGCCCAAGCCCACCCGTCCGCCGATCAACCGGCTGCGGCTGGCGCGGCTGCGCGATTTGGCCCTGGTCCCACCGATCATCGCGTTGCTGATCTACGGTTACACGCTCAAGCCGGACGTGTTCCTCACCAAGGCGTACCTGGTCGACACAGTGCTGAAGTACCAGACCGAGCTGGCGCTGGTGGTGCTGGCGGAGGCGCTGGTGCTGATCGTCGGCAAGTTCGACCTGTCGCTGGAGTCGATCGTCGGCATAGCACCGGCGGTGGCGATCTTTCTCGTGGTCGGCCAGACGTCGATGCTCGGCGTGGCGTGGCCGACCTGGACGGTGCTGCCGGTGGCGCTCGTGTTCGGCGCGCTGATCGGGGTGTTCAACGGGCTCCTGGTCGTGCGGTTCAAGCTCTCCGCGTTCATCGTCACGCTGGCGATGCTGATCGCGTTGCGGGGCCTGCAACTGGCAATCGTCGGCGGCGCCACCATCTCTAACCTGGCCAACCGGATCCCGACCATCGACAACCTGGGCAGTCTGCGCATCCTCACCGTCCCGTTGTCGATCTGGATCGTTGTCGTGGCCTTCGCCGTCGGCGTCGTCGTGCTCGGCTACACCCGGTTCGGGCGCTCGCTGTACGCCGTCGGCGGCAACCCGGACGCCGCGCGGGCCGCCGGCATCCGCGTCGAGCGGACGATTTGGGTGACGTTCATCGTCGCTGGCGCGCTCGCCGCCCTGGCTGGGCTGATGCTGTCGGCTCGGCTCGGTGGCCGCCAGCCAGGGCAGCGGGATGATCTTCACCGTGTTCGCCGCGGCGGTGATCGGTGGGATAAGCCTCGACGGCGGCAAAGGCTCGCTGGTCGGCGCCCTCACCGGCGTCGTGCTGCTCGGCCTGATCCAGAACGTGCTCACCCTGGCCCAGGTCAGACCCGACCAGATCCAGGCGGTCAACGGGCTGGTGATCCTGGTGGCGCTACGGTGTGGGGGCTGGGTTGAGGACTGAGCGGCTCGGCCGGTCACGGGTACGGGTGACGGCACTCGGATTCGGCGGAGCCGGAATCGGTAACCTGCTTCGGGCAGTGGACGACGAGACGGCCTGCCGTGCGGTCGACGCCGCGTGGCAGGCCGGGATCCGCTTCTTCGACACCTCCCCGCACTACGGCCTAGGGCTCTCGGAACGCCGGCTCGGTGCCGCCCTGAGCGCCCGCCCCCGCGACGAGTTCGCCGTCGCCACCAAGGTCGGTCGGCTGCTGGTGCCCACCCCGGAGACCGCGTACCGGACCGACGAGGCTGCCGGTTTCGACGTGCCGGCCGACCACACCCGACGGTGGGACTTCAGCGCCGACGGCGTACACCGATCGCTGGAGTCGAGCCTGGCCCGGCTGCGGCTGGATCGGGTCGATGTCGTGCTGATCCACGACCCCGACGAGCACTGGCGTCAAGCCGTCGAGGAGGCGTACCCGGCGCTGCACGACCTGCGTAGTCAGGGCGTCGTGGGTGCCATTGGCGTCGGCATGAACCAGTGGCAGATGCTGGAGCGGTTCGTCACCGAGACCGACATCGACGCCGTCCTGCTCGCCGGGCGGTACACGCTGCTGGACCAGTCGGCGGCACAGAGCCTTCTGCCCCGCTGCCTGGACCGCGGGGTGTCCGTGCTCGCCGCCGGCGTGTTCAACAGCGGGGTGCTCGCCACCGAGGAACCGGGCCGTACATACGACTACCGTCCGATCCCGGACGCGCTCTACGTCCGGGCCATTCGCATCGCCGAGGTCTGCAATTCCTACGGGGTGCCGCTGCCCCAGGCGGCGATGAGGTTCACCGCAGGGCATCCGGCGGTCGCGTCCCTGGTGGTCGGCGCGCAGACCGCCGAGCACGTCACCCTTAATGTCGAACTCGCCGGTGCGCCGGTTCCGGACGCGCTCTGGCGTGACCTCGCCGCCGAAGGACTGGTCCAACTATGATCGTCGACGCCCACCACCACCTGTGGGATCCCGCCGCCAGGACGTACCCGTGGCTGGCGGACGACGCCGTCGCCCCGATCCGCCGCCGCTACACCCTGGGCGACCTGCGTGCCGTGGCAGCTGATCGGGTCACCGCGACCGTTCTCGTGCAGACGCTGCCGTCGGTGGCCGAGACCGAGGAGTTCCTGGACATCGCGCGGGCAAGTGGGGGGCTGGTGGCCGGAGTCGTCGGTTGGCTCGACCTGACCCGCCCCGACGCGGGCGACGAGATCGACCGGCTGCGCTCCGGTCCACTCGTCGGCGTACGCCACCAGGCGCAGGACGAGTCGGACCCGGACTGGCTACGGCGCGACGACGTGACCCGAGGGCTCGCCGCCGTCGGGGCGCGCGGACTGGCGTACGACCTCCTCGTCCGGGCCCCGCAGCGGCCCGCCGCGCTGGCCGTCGCCCAGCGGCTGGACGGCGTCCGGCTCGTCGTCGACCATGCGGGCAAGCCAGCCATCGCGGCGGGCGAGTGGGGGCCCTGGGCATCCTGGATCACGGCGATGGCGCGGTGCGACGGTGTCGTGTGCAAGCTGTCCGGATTGATCACGGAGGCGGTCTGGGACGACTGGGACACGACGCGGATCCGGCCGTACGCCGACCATGTGCTCTCCGCGTTCGGCGCCGACCGGGTGCTATTTGGCTCGGACTGGCCGGTGTGCGAGCTGGCGGGCCGCTACCACGACGTGCTCACGCTCACCGACGAGCTGCTGGCTCGGTGCACCGTAGCCGAGCGGGCGGCCGTGCTGGGTGACACCGCACGCCGCGTCTACGCCCTGTCGTGACCGCACGAGCCACGCCGTCGGCGGCTCCCGCGCCTCGACCTACCGGCTGAACGAAAGGGGCTGACCATGCGAATCGCCCTCTTCATCACCTGCGTGAACGACACCCAGGGCGCGGAACGGTTCGCGGGCGATGTAGCGCTTGAGGCATCTGCGGATTTCGGGTGTGGTCTTGCCTTCGGCGTGGCGCCGTTCGACGTACTCGCGGGTGCGTGGGCAGGTGATCATGCGGCTGTGGGCGATGGTGTGCACGGCTCGGTTGAGCGCGGTCGCCGCCGCGGTTGAGTCGCCAGCGGATGGTCTTGCCGCTGCTGGCGGGGATGGGGCTGGCGCCGGCCAGGCAGGCGAAGGCGCCGTCGTTGCGGCACCGGCCGGGGTGGGAGAACGACACGATCGCCTGTGCGGCGCTGACTGGTCCGATCCCACGTCGGCCCAACAGGGCTGGGGCGATCTGGTGGACCAACTCGGTCAGCTGGCGTCCGTTGTCGGCCCGCTCAACGTCTGCGTGCCGGATCGCGCGGGCCAGCCGCCGAATTTCGGCTCGGCGTACCTGTTCGTCCCGGCCGTCGCTGCGGCGGGTGTGGCGGCGGGCGAGGGTATCGAGCCGAGCAACGGTGAGCGCGCCGCGGGCGAACTGTCGGTCGCTGTCGTCGCCGGTGAGCAACAGGGCACGTAGTCGGTTGGCCTGCGGGTGCGGGTGGTGGTCAGCTCATCGCGGGCATCCAGCAGGATCCGCAGCGCTTCCTGGTCCCCATCGGCGCGGGGCGTCGGCAGCCGGTCGATATCCAGGCGTAGCGCAGCCAGAACCGCCAACCCGGCGTCGATCTGGTCGGTCTTGCCCTTGCCGCGACGGCGGTTGTCCCGCACCGGTCGGACGATCTCGACCACGGGTTGCCCGGCCGCGCGCAACGCCCGGGCCAGTCCGATGCCGTAGGAGCGGGCGCCTTCCACGGCGAAGAACACTCGTGGGCCTGGCGTCCACCGCGAGGCCCATGCGATCGCCTGCGCGTCTCCGGCTGTGTCGTTGCTGATTGCGAGTTCGGCGATGGGTCGCCGTTGGGGTGCGCGATCTGCAGCGCGTGCGTGTCGCGGTGGGTGTCAAACGCCGATGACGGCGTCGGCAACCTCTGCCAGCATAGGCATTGGGCCTCGGTCTCCTTCCAGACCCGGGGTCGAGGGTCGGCACCGGTCTGGATGGGATCACCAAGCGGCAACTCTGTGATGGGTCACGCGCAGCCACGCGCACAGGCTTCTGATCAGGACAGCTGGTGGGCCAGACCGGTGCCGGCGCCCTGAGGACGGGTCCCAAACGAGGGCACGCAAAGCGGCCAGAGTTCTTACGAGTCACCCAAGACGCCGAACACCGATCATGGCAGCAACCCCATCCAGGAGCGCCACCACACCCTCACAGAGCTCGTAAGCAACCCGTCACCGCTGACACCCGGTCAGTGCTACCGGATCACGTGGTGCACGCTGCCGCAGGACGACCTGTTCAAGGGTGGCCACCGGCTTGGCCTGGCCCTGCTCGGCGCCCACTCCGACTTCGTGTACGACAAGCCGGGCACCGGCGCCGCGGTCACCGTGGACCTGACCCACTCCGGGATTAACCTCCCATTGTCGGGCAAGAGCATCCCCGCGTTCGGACCGCACGGCGGCTGGCAGGGCCCGAAGGAGGCCGCCCCGCTGCGGCAGCCGCTCGGCCCTGAGGTGGGCAGCGACGCTCACGCCAGGAGGCGGCCGGCCGACACGGCCCGCCTCCTGGCGCATCACCGCGGCTCCGCACGGGGACGACCATGCGTCCCCGCGCGGAGGCGGTCAGGCCGCCGGCCGGTCAGGCGTCGGCGATCGGGCTGGTACCCAGGCGGACGTTGTCGATCGCCCAGTACCAGTTGTTGCCAGCATTGAAGATCCGGAAGTTGACCTTCGCCGACGTGGCCCCAGCCGGGACGGGGCAGGAGAGCCGGACGAGCCGGTTCTCCTGGTCCTGGCCCTGGTTGGTGTTCCCGGAGGTGGCGCTGCTGTAGTGCAGCAGCTGGACCTTGTCGCCGGTGTCGAACTGGACGGTGACCTCGGCCTCCTGCGGGCTCTCCTGACGGTAGTGGGAGTCGAAGCCCAGGTAGAGGGTGGAGGTGCCGGACGGGATGGCCACTGCCGGGGTGGTCAGGGTCGAGTCGAACCGGCCGTGGCCGGACGGGCTGCCGGTGTCGTCCCAGTCGTCGGGGTCGGCGACCGCGACGACGCCGAGGGACCGGCTGAAGTTGGGGCGGTTTTGCCCGCCGGGGAACCAGTACTGCTTGGACAGGAAGGTCCAGCCCTGCAGCTCCCGGGTGCCCTGCGGCATGGCCGGCGCGTTGGTGACCGTCCAGCCCTCGGGGGTGGTCCGGGTCCAGCCGAGCAGGCCGGGCCGGCTGAGGTCGGCCGCCGGGGCGAGCGCGGGGACGACGGACTCGAAGTCCTCCGCGAGCAGGTAGCCGGTCATGACGGGCCCGGTCTTGGCGGACAGGGATGCGGTTGCCTGCTGGACGCTGCCGCTCAGATTCGCCGTGACGGTCGCCTTGAGGCTGCCGGAGGCGCGCGCCGCCGAGGCGGGCGCGACGACGTCCCACTCCAGGCGGGCGGAGGAGCGGGCCGGAACGGCCGCCGGCGCGTCGCCCCTGGGGGTGGCGGTCCAGCCCGTCGGGAGGGCCAGCGTGGCGGCCAGACTGGTAAGCGGGGTGCCGCCGGCATTGGCGACGGTGGCGGTCACGGTGACCGGCCTGCCCGGCGAGATCACAGTGCCGTCGGTGCCCGGCGAGCTCGCCGGACCGGTCAGCGAGACGCTCATCGCAGGGGCGACCCGGGAGTGGACGCGTGCGTCGGCGAGCCTCAGCAGGCCGTTGCCGTCGCCGTGGGCGGCGACCACCAGGCTGCCTGCGGTGGCGTTCGGGGCAGGCGTGACGGTGAACCGCACATCGGCCGAGTCCCCGGCGGCGACCACCGTCGGCGCTGCGGCGGTCCGCTCGACCGTCCAGCCGGAGGGGGCGAGCAAGGCGACCGAGAGCTGGTCGAGCTTGGCGTCGGCCTGGTTCCGCACGGTGACGACGACATCGGCCGGGTTACCCTGCGCGAACGGCGTGTCCAGGGAGGGCAGCGGCTCCGGCAGGGTAATCGTCGCGGCCAGCGCCGGGGCGGTACCGGTCGCCGGGTCGGTGACGCCGGGCCTGCCGTCGGCCAGGCGTCCGGTCATCCGGCGCAGGAACGCCGGATCCCCCTGGTCAACGACCACGATGTCGTACCAGCCGTGGCCGGGAAGGTGGATCGGCACGGTCTGGGTCTCGCCGGGTGCGAGGGTGACGGTCTGGACATGGTCACCGGGGTTGCGCGGGTAGACTGACTCGCCGACGAGGAGCGTGCGGGTGGCGGTGGAGGGGTTGGCGCAGTGGACCTTCACCTGGCCGGGGACGGCCTGCTCGACCAGGTACGCCTCAGCGCCCACACCGGTGCCGCGCAGCTCCCAGACGGACCAGCCGGGGCCACTGACCTGCAGGTCGTAGCCGTCGGCGCCGTACCCGACCGTGTTGTCGGCGGTCCCGCCCGCGGAGACGGTCCACGTGCGCGGGGCGGTGCCGTCGCCGGGGTAGGCGGTGAACGTTGCGGCGGTGGTGCCCGCGTTGTCGAGCCGGAGGCGGACGCCGGAGCCAGTGACGTCGGCCCGCAGGGACAGCCGGTACGGAGAGGGGCGCGTCGGGCGGGTGCCGGGTTCCTGCTCCGGGAGCGACTGGTTCTTTGGCGGTACGGGGTTCCAGCGGCCGACCTTCGACGGCACCGGGCCGGGCTGCTCCAGCTTGGGCTGCGCGTATCCGCGGTTGAAGTCGAAGGCGGAGGTCAGGTCGCCGAACACGCTGCGGCGCCAGGCGCTGATGTTGGGCTCCTGGACACCGGTCCACTTCTCCAGGAACCGGATGACCGAGGTGTGGTCGAACGCCTCCGAGCAGACGAAGCCGCCCACTGTCCACGGCGAGACGACCGTCATCGGCACCCGTGGGCCGGGGCCGACCGGGAGGCCGTTGAACCAGTCGTCGCTGTTGCCGGAGTCCGGCCGGGGCTCGACCGGGGCGGGCACGTGGTCGAAGTAGCCGTCGTTCTCGTCGAAGTTGATGAACAAAGCCGTTTTCGACCAGGTCTTCGGGTCGCTTGCGATGGCGTCGAGGAGGTCGTAGATGAGGTTGGCGCTGCCGACCGGGGTGGAGGTGCTGGGGTGCTCGGAGAGCGCTGCCGTCGGAACCAGCCAACTCACCTTCGGCAGCGTGCCGTTCTTGATGTCGGACCGGATCCGCTGGACGAGGGTATTCGGCTCGGAGCGGTAGGCACCCCGCATGAACAGGCGGCGTTCCGCCTCGGTCAGCGAGTCGACACCCTGCTGGAACTGGGCCAGCGTGGCCTTCTGCTGGTCCGCGGTCTTGCCCCGCAGGCCGTCGTAGAACTGCTCGGTGGTGGAGTACTGGCCGCTGACCTTGGAGAGGATCTTCCGGCCGATCTCCTTCCAGGGCCGGAAGTACTCCACCGCATTGTCGGTGAAGTTGTCCCACTCCTGGTAGATCTGCCAGGAGACGCCGGCGGCCTCCAGGCGCTCGGGGTATGTCGTCCAGTCATAGCCCGCGTGGGTGTACGAGTACGCGGCGTTGGTGACAGCCCGGTTGACGCCGCCCGGCTCGTAGCCGGTCGTGCCGGTCCACAGGTAGTTGCGGTTGGGGTTGGTCGAGCCGTAGACCGAACAGAAGTAGGCGTCGCAGATGGTGAAACGGTCGGCCAGTTCGTACTGGAGCGGGATGTCGCGCCGGTCGTAGAAGGCCATGGTGCTCTGGCCCTTGGCCGCGACCCAGTCGTTCCACCAGCCGTTCGCCCGGGCCCGGTTGGCGTCGGAGAAGCCGTGCGGGAGCGCGCCCAGATACTGGATATCGCTCTCGGGGCGGCCGGCGTCGACCGCCGCCTGCCGGGCCGAGAACGGCAGGACTGTGCCACCGCCGGACCGAGGCTGCTCGAAGGCGGTGGCCCCGGTGGGCAGACGCAGCGGCGTACGGTCGCCGAAGCCGCGCACGCCCTTGAGGGTGCCGTAGTAGTGGTCGAAGGAACGGTTCTCCTGCATCAGGATGACGACATGTTCAATCGCATCCATACCACCAGGAGGCAGCGGCGCGGCCATCGCCTTCAGCAGTGACGGGGGCAGAAAAGAGAGCGCGGTGCCACCGGCAATGGCGCCGAGAAGCCTGCGGCGAGAGATATCAGACATGGTGCGGAGACTAGGTCGCTCCCTTAGCACAAGACAACCCTTGAGAGCCTGGTAAATAAGGCTGCCGCGCAAGCCTGGTGCGAGGGCTGTCCAGCTACACGTGTTGCCTGACCATCTGACAAGTCCATTGCATCCTGCTGAGTCTTGCACCTGAGTCGACCCTCAGGTAAAACGGGAGGCCAACTCCAATGAACACCTTTCCATTCCCTCCAAAGGGAGACCGACAGCAATCGCTTCCACGAAGATCGGCTACCGAAGCAGGGCGGTCTAATACTGCAACGACAGTGGGCGAATCGAGTTCGACTCGCGTTCGTTGGCTTGCCTGTGATGTTGGCCGGTGGCATGGGGAGTTGGACCGGTTGCACGCGCGGATCGCCCTCGGCTTTGCCGGTCGGAACTGCGGCGGCGGGTGCGGCAAACCTGTGCGGGGCTCGTCTCAGGCCTGGGCCGCAAGAACGGCTGGACCCTGGCGGAGCAGGCCGGGGACGTGCCGCCGGACGGGATGCAGCGGCTGTTGCGGTGGGCCGACTGGGACGATGTGCGGGACTACGTCGTCGAGCACCTCGGCGACCCGGCCGGTGTGCTGATCGTCGACGGCACCGGCTTCCTGAAGAAGGGCACGCGGTCGGCCGGGGTGTAACGCCAGTACTCCGGGACCGCCGGTCGGACGGAGAACTGCCGGCTCGGGGTGTTCCTCGCCTACCGCTCCAGCAAGGGCCACGCGCTGATCGACCGGCAGGTCTGCCGCCCGATGTCGTGGACCGAGGACCGGGACCGGTGCCAGGCCGCCGGGATCCCGGACGAGGTGGAGTTCGCCACGAAGGTGCAGATGGCCCGCACCATGCTCGCCCGCGCCCTCGATAACCGGGTGCCGGTCGGGTGGGTGACGATGGACGAGGCGTACGGACAGTCGAAGTCGCTGCGGCTGTGGTTGGAAGACCGGGATGTGGCTGATGTGGTCGCGACCCGCCGCAACGACGACATGATCACCACCACGATGGGCATCACCCGCGCGGCCTGGGTCCACAGCGCCTGCCAGCGCCGTCGACGTCGACAGCGCTGTCCAGGCCGACGCCGGGCATGGCGGCGAGCTAATCGTCCGGCGTCACGCGAGCCGCCCGGCGACCAGGTGGCCAGCGAGGATGCGGTGCAGCTCCATGAGGTTCGTCCACGCCGCGCGTAAGGTCTGGTCACCCTGTCCGGTGAGGTCGGTGTGCGAGTGGTGGTGCCAGCAGCCGGCGGTGACGTCGAGGCTCTTGTTGCTGGTGAACTCGTCTTGGCCAAAGCGCCGGTGCGGGTCTCGCACCATTCTGAGGGTTGTACCGTCGCTCAGCACGACGATGCCCTGCCCTGACAGGTCGAACATCGACAACCGACGGGCCAGGTGTCGGGGTTGCTTGCGCAGGATGGTGGCGACGCTGTGCCAGGATCCGGCGTCGGTGTCGAGGGTGGTGACGCCGACGCCGACGTATTTCGCGTCGCGGGGGATGTCCGGGTCGCCACCGTTAACCATCGTCCCGTCGGGCCCGCGGGGATCCCACCGACGACCGCTCTTGGCGGCGCGCGCGATGTTGCCCTTGGCGGTGCTGGCCAGCTTGTGCAGCAGGCTGGGCAGGTCGTCGGACTCCGGGCCGGCCAGGAACAGCCGAGTTGCGATCAGCACCCGGTAGCCGTACGGCATGCTCGGGACTGGGGCGGCGTAGAACAGCACTACGCCGTGCGGGCCGAGGGCGTTGCGTTTGCCGAGCCGGTCGAACGCCTCGTGGCAGTGCTTGGAGTTGACCCGTCGAAGCCGGGAGGCAACCTGTAACCGCAGATCGATCCAGGTACGCTCGTCGGCGCTGGGAACCACGGGCTGACTCAGCGGCTCAGCGGCGGGTGGCGCCGATGGTGGTGACACGGCCGAAGGGGGATGCTGCTGAAGCCGTTGTGACGGCCGATCCCCTGGCTGCAGCGGAGGTTGACCCGGCTGGTGTCCATGACCGGGGCGTCCCGTCCTCTCCCTCGGGGCGGGCGTTGGGTGTCCGCCCGACGGTGGCCGGGCGGGCGGCCGAGCGGACCAATCGGCGGGTGCGTCTGCCGGCAAGCCGATCGAGGGCTGCTCAATATTCATGTGGTGCCGGCCTGATGCCTTCGGATATGTCATGAGTCCCCGCTTAGAACTTGAGGCCAAGTTCGTCGGGCACGGCGTGGGCATCGGGCTGGCCCCCGCTGATGCCGTCGTAAACCTCCGGACGGGCCCGCCGTAGCCAGCTCGCCCACCCTGCCCCGGCGAGGGCTGCAGCGATGATGATTACCGGCAGCAGGTACGGCGTCGGGAAGCCGGGCGCGGCACCCACTAGCGACCCCACGTTGACCACCATCGTGGCGAGGACGATCACGCCCAGGGCCAGTCCGCACAGCGGCGCGGTCACCGACGTCAACACGCCCACGCCGGACAGCAGCCGGGTGCGGGAGGCCACTGCCGCCGCCGAGGCGGCCAGCAGTAGACACAGCAGCCCAAGAGCACCCAGCGTCGATGACCAGGTGAACAGCCCGGCGACCGGGTCTGCTCCCAGGATCGCTGCGGCGGCCACGACCACCAAAGCCACGCTGGACTGGAGCAGGGACCCTCCGACCGGGGCGCTGAGCCGCGTGCCGCTGCCGGCACGGGCCAGCGCCGGCGGCAGAACCCCCTCGCGGGCCATCCCGAACGCGTACCGGGCCGCCACGTTGTGGAACGCCAGCATCGAGGCGATGATGGCGAAGATCAGCAGCATCTGCGCCAGGGGTGTCATGAACCCGCCCAGCCGCTGCTCCAATATCGAGAACGGCAGCCCGCCGGCCGGATCAGCTGACACCGCGGCAACCTGGTCCGGGCCGAGCGCGACGCCCATGGCCCACGCCGCCACGGCGTACACCACCGTCAGCACCAACACGCCGGCGAACACCGCGCGGGTCAGCCCTTGCACATCGCGGGCTTCCTCGGCAAAGGAAGCAGGGGCGTCGACGCCCATCAACGCGGCCAGGCACAGCGCGACCGCGCCGCCGACTCCGCTGACCGCTAGGCCGGACGGCGAGAACCCGTTCCAGGACAGGGCGCCGCCGGCGGAATCCGCCATCGCGGACGCCACGAACAGAACGACGATGACCAACGAGCCGGCCAGGACGGCGGCGAGCAGTGCCGTAGACACGGTGACTGCACGGACCCCTACCACCCCCACCAGCATCAGAGCCACGCCCGCCCACACCCACCAGCTGCCGCCGATCAAACCGGACAGGGTCGCGCCGAACTGCCCGTAGAGGCTGATCTGGATCGCGTTGTAGGCCACCAGCGCGACGACGCCGCCGGCCACACCCTGGCGCCGGCCCAGACCGCGGGCCAGGATGGCGTAGTACGCAGCGGGGTGCGGCACCAGCCGCGACATCGCCGTGTACCCGATCGCCAGCAGCGCCACCACGCCGCCGACCAGGAGGAACACCAGGGGAAGGCTGGTCACCCCCGTGGTGGCGTAGGTGGCCGCGATGCTGCCGACGAGCACCACCATTGGGGCCGATGCTGCCGCGCCGAACACCCACATCCCCCACGAGCTGACCGTCTTGCGTGCAAGCGCCACCTGCACGTGCATCGTCATCGCCGACGTTCCTTCGCCGTCGTGGGAGCCAGTCTGGGGCGTGAGGCGTCCGATCGCCGCCCGTGCGAGGCTAGCCTCCGCCGAAGAGACAGGACCGAGTGTCCACAGGGGACAACAAGAGCGGCCGGGCCGGTCAGGCTCAGCATGTTGGGGATTCCTCCAAAGTGCGCCCGCGCCAGGACCACGCGGCTTCCCTGGCGACTTCGCAGGGGGCCGGTTCAAAGGGTGGCAAGGGAAACTTTCCGCGCAGTCTGCGTTGGCTGCCGGAACGACGGGAAACTTCTGAGAGATGTCGGCTCTTCGAAGTTAAGCGGGGTTGAGGTGTCCGCGGTGACGTCGGGTGGTCGCGGTGCGGGTGCGTAGCCGCTGGC
>NZ_JBRIQN010000058.1:0-33716 GCF_052981855.1 Micromonospora sp. LZ34 | reverse complement strand
GGGTGAGGAGCCGGATCCGGGCCGGATAGCCGGGGTGGACCTGGGAATCATCCACCCGTACGCGGTGGCCGGCCCCGACGGTGAGGGGCTGTTGGTGTCGGGGCGGGCGATCCGCGCCGAGCACCGCATGCACCTGGCCGACAGCAAAGCCCGCCGCCGAGCCGTTTCCGGCCGGGCCCCGAAGGCGGGTCAGCGGGGGTCACGCCGGTGGCGGCGCTACCGCCGTCGTGCCCGGCTGGTGGAGGGCCGGCACCAGCGGCGGGTCCGCCAGGCCCAGCACGAAGCCGCCCGCACCGTCATCACCTGGGCCCAGCAGCTGCGGGTGGGTGTGCTGCGCGTCGGCGACCCCCGCGGCGTGCTCGACATCGCTGCGGGGCGGCGGCACAACCTGCGGCTACGGCAGTGGCAGATCGGCCGGCTCATCCAGATCCTGACGGACAAGGCCGCCCTCGCCGGCATCACCGTCCGGCTCGTCGATGAGCGGGGCACGTCATCGACCTGTCCCGCCTGCCGACGGCGGGTGCCGAAACCTCGTGTGCGGACGCTGACCTGCCCGCACTGCGCGTTCTCCGGGCACCGTGACCTCGTCGCGGCCGCCAGCATCGCCACCCGCACCCCGGGCGGCGGACCCACCACCCCCACCGCAGCCGTCGTGCTGCCGGAGGTGGTCACGCACCGTCGAGCCGGCCGGCACCTACCCGGCGCCGGCCAGTCCCGACGTGATCCCCGCCGCCCACGGTCGGCGCGAGGATCAGTTGGCCCGCGGAGGCCCGCCCCACCACCCGGTGGGGAGTCGCTCACCGTTCACGGTGAGGATCCACAACACCACCGGACACCCGGTGAACGTTAGTGGACACCGCACTAGATGTTCATCGGCCGGCGCAGGCGGTGGCCGCTGATCGGATGACGGTCGGCAGGCGGCGCAGGGCTGAAGCCGATCATGAATCGTGGCGCGGCGGAGGGGGACAGGCCGGCACGGTGAGGTCGGCGCCGGCCCGGATGGCCTCGCGCAGCCGCTCGCCGGGCCGCACCCGGGCGCCCGGCCAGACCACGACCCGCTCGACGTCGCCGAGCACGCTCGCCCCGGCGCCGATCACCGACCGGCGGCACGAGCCGGTCACCCTGGCCGTCGGGTCGACCAGGCTGCCGTCGCCGGCAGCGTGCAGGTTGGCCGCCAGGTAGTTGGCCGGGGTGCCGGTGTCGTAGAAGGTGCCGGCGTACGGCACCACGGTGAGCGCCCCGGCCGCCTCCGCCGGCCGCCACACCGCCCGGACCAGGTCGCTGAACTCCACCCGCAGCTCACGCACCAGCCGCCAGGGCAGCAGCGAGAACCCGGTGAAGGCGTGGCCGTCGAAGGTCCCGGGCGCCGCCGGGTCGGCGGCGGGTTGGCCGAGCAGGCGTACGCTCTCGCCGTCCCAGCCGCGCAGCAGCGCGGCGATGTCCGGCCCCGGCGCGGCGGCCGGGTCGTGCAGGTAGGCGTCGGCGTTGCCGACCAGCACCCCGCGCCCGGCGATCCAGTCCCGCAGGTTGGCGACGCCGCCGGCGGTGCCCAGCGGGTCGCCCGGCTCGACCGAGAGGTGGGCCCGCTTCCCCATGTGAGCGACCACCTGCGCGCCCAGGTAGCAGGCGTTGACCGCGACCCGTTCCGGCCCGGCCAGGCCGAGCCCGGCCAGCCGGGCCAGCGCCCGGTCGAGCAGCGGCACGTTGCCCACCGGGCAGAGCGCCTTGGGCAGCCGTGCGGTCAGCGGTCGCAGCCGGGTGCCCTCGCCGGCGGCGAGCACCACCGCGCAGACGTCGGGCCCGGCCAGCGTGGTCACCGAATCGTGTCCGGCACCGGTGGCGGGAACTGCCCGGCCAGCGGCCCGATGTCGTAGTAGGCGAGCAGGCGCGCCGTCGGCCAGGTCAGCCGGGGCAGGTCGTCCATTGGATGCCAGGCCGCCTCGAAGACCTCCGCGCCGTCCACCGTCAGTTCCGTGGTCGACGCCGGCACCTCGGCGGTGAACACCACGTCCACCCAGCCCTTGGCGTGCACCACCGCGTTCGGCACGGCCGGTTGGAGTTGCCGGGGCGAGAGCTGGATGCCGGACTCCTCGAACAGTTCCCGGGCCGCGCCGACCACCGGCGCCTCGCCGCGCTCGAGCAGCCCGGCCGGGAGCGTCCAGCCCTTGCCGGGCGGCTGGCGCAGCAGCAGCAGCCGGCCCGCCCCCTCGGCCTCGGCGTCGCGGACCAGGGTGACCGCGCCGACGATGTACTTCGGCACGGCCAGCCGTACCAGGCGTCGCCGCAGCGGCAGCGGCAACCGGTAGAAGACCTGGTAGGCGAAGGCTCGTCCGGTGGCGCGCGAGCGGGGGATCATGAGTCCAGGCTAGTGGCCGCGAGGATGACTCGTGCTCCCCGGGCCCCGCCCGTTCACTGCCGGTGGTCCACCAGGTCGATGAGCTGGCGTACCACGGCGTCCGGCTCGAGCACCCGGTCGAAGACCGCGACCAGCATGGTCTCCAGGTCGGGGTAGCCGAGTTCCTCGGAGAGCCGCAGCAGCGGCAGGTCGCTGGCCAGCCCTCGGTTGTGCTGGCGCAGCGCGAGGCCGATGGTGGCGCGGCCGAGGCGGACCTTGTCGCTGATCGTGATGCCCGGCTCGGTGTGCTCGGCGAACCATCGGCTGATCTGCATCTGGGCGTGCGGGGACTTCACGAAGCCCAGCCACTCCCGGCGCGGCCCGCGCGGCGCGGCGTCGGTGCCGACACCGCCCTCCGTGTCGAGTTCGGTGAAGATCTCCACCACGTCCCCCTCGGCCAACTGGGAGGAGAGCGGGGCCAGCCGGCCGTTGATCCGCGCGGCCAGGCAGTGGTCGCCGCGCGCGGTGCCCAGCTCGTACGCGAGGTCGACGGGGGTGGCGCCGGCCGGCAGCACGATCTGCCGCCCCTCGGCGACCACCTGGATCTGCGTCTCGGCCAGGTCGCAGCGCAGCGACTGGAGGAACTGCGCGGGGTCGGGGGCGTCCTGCTCCCAGTCGAGCACCCGACGCAGCCAGTCGAGCTGCTCGGCCCGGGCCGCCGCCGCGCCCTCGGCCCGGGGGAAGCGGAAGTCGGCGGCGATGCCGTACTCGGCCTTGCGGTGCATCTCCTCGGTGCGGATCAGCACCTCCACGGTGCGGTCCTCGGGGCCGCAGACGCTGGTGTGCAGCGAGCGGTAGAGGTTGTTCTTCGGCGAGGCGATGAAGTCCTTGAACCGGCCCGGGACGGGCCGCCAGACGCCGTGGATGGCGCCCAGCGCCGCGTAGCAGTCGGTGGACGGACCGTCCACCACCACCGCGATCCGGGGCAGGTCGTACGGCGTGCTGTGGCCGCCGGCCACCGTGTCCTTCCAGATCGAGTAGAGGTGCCGGGGGCGCGGGGTCACCTCCGCGTCGACCCGGTTGCGGCGCAGTGCCACCCGGGCCCGGGTGACCACCTGCTCGAGGTAGGTGTCCCAGCCGGGGCGGTCCTGCACGTGCCGGGCGATCCGGGCGTGCTCCTCCGGCTTCAGGTGCAGCAGCACCACGTCGTCCAGCTCGCGTTTCAACGTCTGGATGCCCAGCCGGTCGCAGAGCGGGACGAGCACCTCCTGGGTGGCCCGGGCGATCCGCTCGCGGGAGGCGGCCGAGCGTACGCCGAGGGTGCGCATGTTGTGCAGCCGGTCGGCCAGCTTGATGATCAGCACCCGGACGTCCTTGCCGGCGGCCACGATCATCTTGCGGATCGTCTCGGCCTCGGCGGCCTTGCCGTAGAACGCCTTGTCGAACTTGGTCACCCCGTCGACGAGGTGGGCCACCTCCCGCCCGAAGTCCTCGGCGAGCGCCTGGAGGGTGTAGCGGGTGTCCTCCACGGTGTCGTGCAGCAGGGCGGCGACCAGCGTGATGGTGTCCATGCCGAGGTCGGCGCAGATCTGGGCGACCGCGAGCGGGTGGGTGATGTAGGGCTCGCCGCTCTTGCGGAACTGCCCCCGGTGCATGTTCTCCGCGATGGTGTAGGCCCGGCGCAGCACCGCCGGGTCGGCGCCGGCGTGGATGCTCCGGTGGGCGCGGACCAGCCGACTGACCGGATCGGGCTCGGTGGTGGGCCAGCTCAGCAGCGACCGCAGCCGCCGGGCCAGGGGCAGGTCCCCCGGCTGGGTCGGAAGCGCGCCCCCCAGGGCGGCGCCGTGTCCGGCGTCGACGTCCACGAGGGACACCTCCTCACCCCGGCCCCACGGCCGCCGTGGATCCGGCAACCGGGAGCAGGCCCACGAAACGGGCAGGACTGCACTTCTCTAACAGCCTAAGTGAGTTGACGTAGTCCGATCGGTCACTTGCTCATGAGCGTTCGGTCGAGAGTTGGCGGGACGCGGCGCTCTCGGCCTTGGTCAGCAGGTCGCGGAAGCGGGCCGCGCCGGCCACCGGGGACGCCCATCCGGAGGACATCTCGACCAGCCGGGTCTCCGGTCGCTCCAACCAGGACAGGATCCGCTCGGTCTCCTCGGCCGAGGCGTTCGGGATCGGGCCGTGGCCGGGCGGCACCGTCTCGGCGGTGGCCCGGATCGCGGCTAGCGTCGGTCGGGGGTGGACACCGGGCGGGGACACCCCGGCGCCGGCCAGCCGGCCGTGCCGGACCAGGGCCAGCTCCCAGCCGCCGCGCGCGGCCGGCCGGGCGGCGGCCAGCTCGGCGATCCGGCTCAGCGCGACCAGCCGCTGCATCCGTACCGTCGCTCGCAGCACCGCGGCGAGCCGGGAGCGCACCACCGCGGCCTCCTCGTAGCGCTGGTCGCGGGCGAGCACCTCGATGCGGGCCAGCAGCGCGTCGACCACCGGCTGCGGGTCGCTGGCGGTCGCGGTGCGGAACGGCGCCACCGCGCGGGCGTCGTACTCCTCGGGGGTGATCCGGTGCTCGCAGGGCGCCGGGCAGCGGCCCAGCTCGGCCAGCGCGCAGGCCGGCGTGACCGTGCGCAGCGACAGCCGGTGGGTGCACTGGCGCAGCGGCACGGCGTCGTGGAAGCCCGCGGCGGCCAGCTCGGCGGACCGGCGGGAGCTGAACGGGCCGAGGTAGGCCTCGTCGGTGGGGGAGATGCCGCGCACCACGGACAGCCGGGGGTAGGGGCCGTCGGTCAGCTTGAGCCAGACCGCCCGCTCGGGGAACTTCGACCGGCGGTTGTACGGCGGAGCGTGCGCGCCGATCAGCCGCAGCTCGCGGACCTCCGCCTCCAGCGAGTGGGCGCACTCCACGGCCTCCACCCGCTCGGCGGCGGCGAGCATCTCGGAGATCCGGGCCCGCTTCTCGGCGGCGGTGAAGTAGCTGCGCACCCGGGTGGCGATGTCGCCGGAGGTGCCGACGTAGAGCGGCCGGTCGTCGGCGGCCCGGAAGATGTAGACGCCGGGCGCCTTGGGCAGCCCCTCGGCCAGGTGCCGCTTGCGGCGCTGGGTGGGGGTGACCGCCCGGGCGAACTCGATGGCGTCGCCGATGGTCTCGACCCGGTGCCCGCCGAGCCGGGCGATCAGCCCGTGCAGCACGTCGACGGTGGCCTTGGCGTCGTCGAGCGCCCGGTGGGTCGGTTGGGTGGCGGTGCGGAAGTAGGCCGCCAGGGTGCCGAGCTTGCGGTTGGGCACCTCGTCGCGGGTCAGCACCCGGCGGGCCAGCGCCGCGGTGTCCAGCACCCGGGGGTTGGGCCAGCGATAGCCGTGCCTGGCGCAGGCGGCCTTGAGGAATCCGACGTCGTAGGGGGCGTTGTGGGCGACCAGCACGGCGTCGGAGATGAACTCCAGGAAGCTCGGCAGCACCTGCTCGATCGGCGGCGCGGGCAGCAGCATCGCCTGGGTGATGCCGGTCAGCACGGTGATGAACGGCGGGATCGGCTCACCCGGGTTGACCAGGGTGGCGAGCACGCCCAACTGCTCGCCGCCGCGCACCTTCACCGCGCCGATCTCGGTGATGCCGCCGCCGTCCGGCGAGCCGCCGGTGGTCTCCAGGTCGACCACCACGAACGTCGTCGCGTACAGCGGCAACGCCGGGTCGACCGTGCCGGCCGCCGGGTCGAGCCCGGCCAGCGCCTCCTGGACGTATTCCTGCTGTGCCATCGGCGGCACGCTAGCGTCCCGGTCCGACACTTGAGTCCCGGCGGCCTCACCGGTAACCGCGGGTTTAGGATGAGAGATCGGCTCACTCACCGGGCGGTGGGCCCGGTCGCGGTGGGAGACTTGCCACATGCCCCTCACCGAGCCGTACGACGACAACCTCCCGCAGGAGGAATCGGTCGTCGCCGCGCGCGCCAGCGGTGAGGATGCCCCCGGGGAGCCGGGCGATCCGTCGGCCGACCGGGCGGAGCCCGGCGCGCCGTCGCCCGAGCCGGAGCCGGAGCCGACCCTGCCCGAGCCGGTCCGGCAGCGGATCGTCACGCTCACCGCCGCGGTGCTGCCCGGTCTGCCCGCCGACGAGGTGCCGGTGCCGCTGCGCCGGGTGGCCAAGTTCGCGCCCAACCGGCGCGCCCGGCTGGGCGCGCCGGCGATCGCCTCCCAGCTCGCCGCCGATCCGCTGTTCCGGCAGCGGGTCACCGCCCGGGTCCTCACCGACGCCGGCGACCTGGGCGCGGCGGTGGTCGAGGGGACCGCCCCGGCGGCCGCCGACCCGGTCGAGGTGGCCGCGTTGGCCTACCTGGCCCGGCCGCGGGGCTGGCGGGAGCTGATCGAGGCCAGCGGCGCGGCGGTCCGTGCCGAGGCGGACAGCGCGGTCGTCGCCGAGCTGGTCCGCGAGGCCGAGCAGCGGGCCACCCGGGCCGAGCACGACCGGGCGGTGGCCCGGGTCGAGGCGGAGAAGCTCCGCGACGAGCTGGCCCGCGTCCGCGAGGAGCTCGGTCAGCTCCGCGAGGAGAACCGGCAGCTGAACCGATCGCTGCGGGAGACCCAGGCCCGCGAACGCAAGGCCACCGAGTTGCTGGCCACCGAGCGTGGTCGGGCGGCCCGGGCGGCCGCCGACGCTGACGCCGAGCTGCGCCGGGCCCGGGCCCGGCTGGCCGAGGCGGAGGCCGTCGCGGGAGTGGCCCGGGCCAGTGCCAAGGAGGCCCGCTCGGTCGACGACGCCCGGCTCTGGCTGCTGCTGGAGACGATCGGCCAGGCGGCCGTCGGGCTGCGCCGGGAGCTGGCCCTCGACCCGGTCGACAAGCTCCCCGCCGACTTCGTCGCCGAGGCCGCCGCCGACCAGCCGGTCGGGCCGGCGGCCGGCACCGCCGCCCGGGCCCGGGACACCGACGACCCGGCCCGGCTGGACCAGCTGCTCGCCCTGCCCCGGGCGCACCTGGTGGTGGACGGCTACAACGTGACCAAACGCGGCTTCGGCGAGATGTCGCTGGAGCAGCAGCGCCAGCGGCTGATCACCGGGTTGGGCGGGATCGCCGCGCAGACCGGTGACGAGGTCACCGTGGTCTTCGACGGGGCGGAACGGATGCACGGACTGCCGCCGGCGCCGCGCGGCGTGCGGGTGCTCTTCTCCCGCAAGGGGGAGACCGCCGACGAGCTGATCCGCCGCCTGGTCCGCGCCGAGCCGCCGGGCCGCCCGGTGGTGGTGGTCTCCTCCGACCGGGAGGTGGCCGACGGGGTACGCCGGCACGGCGCGTACCCGCTCGGCGCCGACTCGCTGCTGCGCCGGCTCGCCCGGTCCTGATCGGGGCGCTTGATCGCATTCGGGGCGTCCGCGGCCCCGTTGTCCCATTTCTGTCGTACCCCGCGCCTAGCGTCGTGGTGACCGACGGTGCTCGGGTGGCGACGGTGGCGTCGCGCCCGGTCGCCGCAGCGCACCAGGAGGCGTGATGCTCATCGACTGCGCGGGGTGCGGGATCCGGGGGAGCGGCTGCTCCGACTGCCTGGTGACCGCCCTGCTCGACGATTCGTCCCCGGCCGCCGGGCTGGGCGGCGCCGAGGCCCGGGCGATCGAGCTGTTCGCCCGGGCCGGGTTCGAGGTGGAGGTGCTGCCCGAGCCGCGGCGCGCCGGGCGTCCCGCCCGGCGCCGCCGGGTCGCGTGACGGGCCGCCGGCCGTAGCTTCCCGGCCGGCCGCCGGCTGGAGGCGAGTCCCCACCCTTGAGCTGCGCTCTTTCATCCGGACACGTCAGATGGCACCAGACATGACACTGCTGTGAGCCAATCTGGCTTGTCTGTGTGCCATCACTGTGCCAACATGGCACCATGGACTTGACCTCGTATGTGAGCAACCTCGGACGTGAGTTCGCCACGCTTGCCGAAGCCGGCGGTGAGGAGGCACGTGCGCTGGTCGAGCGCCTGACCGGGTCGCTCGAGTCGGCGATCCGGATGACGTTGCTGGACGCGCTGTCGGCCGCCGCCGACGAGATCACCCGGGACCTGGCTCCGGGTTCGGTGGAGCTGCGCCTGCGCGGGCGCGATCCGAACTTCGTGGTGACCCTGCCGCCCGCCGAGTCGCTCCAACCCGCGGCTCGGGGCGGTGCGGCGATGGTCGACGGCGCGCCGGACAGCGATCTGCTGTTCGCCGAGGACGGCCCCGCCGCCCGGATCAACGTACGCATGCCCGAGCAGCTCAAGGCCGCGATCGAGGAGGCCGCGGCCAAGGAGGGGCGCTCGGTCAACGCCTGGCTGGTCCGGGCGGCCGCCGCCGGCTTGCAGCGGTCCGATCGCGATCAGCGTCCCGAGCCACGTGACAGCGGGAAACGGGCCAGGCAGGGCTTCACCGGCTGGGTGCGCTAGCCGCACCGCACGCACCGCTTCCCGCACACCACGTCCCCGACCTGCGGGGACGGCTCACCCACCCATGACGAGGGGACGACCATGCCCAATTTCGAGACGCCCGAATCGATTTCCGTCACGCTCGAACTCGGCGTCGGCTACGTGCGGATCGCCGCGAGCGACCGGACCGACACGGTCGTCGAGGTACGCCCGAGCGACGAATCCGACGAGTCCGACGTGAAGGCCGCACAGCAGGTCCGGGTCGACTACACCAACGGCGTGCTCCGGATCACCGGCCCGAGGGCGCGCGCTTTCGACTTCTCCCGCAAGACCAGGTCGGTCGACGTGTCCATCGAACTGCCCACCGGTTCGCGGGTGTCCGCCGACCTCCAGATGGGCGACCTCCGGTGTGCCGGCCGGCTCGGGGAGTGCCGGCTCAAGACCTCCGCCGGGAACGTCTCGGTCGAACGAACCGGCCCGCTGCGCCTGCACACGTCGGCCGGGCACGTCGCCGCCGAGGGCGTCACGGGCAACGCCGAGATCTCCACCGGCTCCGGCAAGGTCCAGATCGGCGAGGTCGAGGGCACTGCCGTGGTCAAGAACTCCAACGGCGACACCACGATCGACGCGGTCACCGGCGACCTGCGGGTACGCGCGGCCAACGGCGACATCTCCGTCGAGCGGGCCGGCGCCGGCGTCGACGCGAAGACGTCCAACGGCACCATCCGCCTCGGCGAGGTGGTCCGCGGTTCGGTCGTCCTCGGGACCGCCATGGGCGACCTGGACATCGGCATCGCCGAGGGCACCGCCGCCTGGCTGGAGGTGAACACCGCATTCGGGCACGTACGCAACCTGCTGGAGAACGCCACCCGGCCCGACGAGGCCGACGAGAGGGTCGAGGTACGCGGCCGCACCTCGTACGGCGACATCACCATCCACCGCTCCTGATCCACTTCTGGCCCCCGGGAAGGGAACCCATGACCATCCAGCAATCCCGACCGGCGATCACCGCGACCGGGCTACGGAAGTCGTTCGGCGACCACGTCGTGCTCGACGGTCTCGATCTGAACGTGGCACGGGGAACGGTCTTCTCGCTGCTCGGCGCGAACGGCGCCGGAAAGACCACCACCGTCAAGATTCTGTCCACTCTGCTCGGTGCCGACGCCGGTGACGTCCGGGTCGCCGGGCACGACCTCGCCCGCGAACCGGACGCGGTGCGCGCCGCGATCGGTGTCACCGGTCAGTTCTCCGCGGTGGACAACCTGCTCACCGGCGAGGAGAACCTGCTGCTGATGGCGGATCTGCACCACCTCGCCCGGGGTGAAGGCCGGCGGCGCGCCGCCCAGCTACTCGAACAGTTCGACCTGACCGAGGCAGCCCGGAAGCCGGCATCGACCTACTCCGGGGGCATGCGGCGGCGGCTCGACTTGGCGATGACCCTGGTCGGCAGCCCGCGGGTGATCTTCCTCGACGAGCCGACCACCGGACTGGACCCGCGCAGCCGCCGGGACATGTGGCAGATCGTCCGGGACCTGGTGGCCGGCGGCGTCACCATCTTCCTGACCACGCAGTACCTGGAGGAGGCCGACGAACTGGCCGACCGGATCGCGGTCCTCGACGGCGGCCGGGTGGTCGCCGAGGGAACCGCGGAGGAACTGAAGCGCCGCATCCCCGGCGGACACGTCCGGCTGCGGTTCGCCGACCCGGAGGGCCTCGACGCGGCCATGCGCGTGCTGGAGCACGCCTCGCGCGACAACGACGCGCTCGCCCTGCGGGTGCCCAGCGATGGCAGCCTGCGCTCGCTGAAGACCCTGATCGGCCGGCTCGACGACCGGGCCGTCGAGGTCGACGAGTTGTCCGTGCACACCCCCGATCTCGACGACGTCTTCCTCGCCCTCACCGGCAACTCCACCAACGAGAAGGTGACCACCCGATGAGCACCCCCGTCCTCACCGGCCCGGCCCCGGCGAGCCTCCGTTTCCATCCGCTACGCGACTCGGCGACGATGCTGCGCCGCAACCTCAAGCGCATGCTGCGGTACCCGTCGATGACCGTGACGCTCATCGCGATGCCCGTCGTCTTCCTGCTGCTCTTCGTCTACGTGCTCGGCGGCACGCTGGGCGCCGGGCTCGGCGGGGCGGCAGGCACCGGCGCGGCCGGCGGGCGTGCCGCGTACGCCAACTACGTGGCGCCCGCGATCATCCTGATGACCGTGGCGGCCACGGTCCAGGGGACCGCGATCTCGATCGCCATGGACATGACCGAAGGCATCATCACCCGGTTTCGCACCATGCACATCGCCCGCGTCTCGGTGCTGACCGGACACGTCCTGGGCAGCATGATCCAGGCGATGGTCAGCCTGGCGGTCGTGATCGGCGTGGCGCTGCTGGTCGGCTTCCGGCCCACCGCCGGGCTGGGCGGTTGGCTGGCCACGGCCGGTTTCCTGCTGGTGGTGACCTTCGCACTCGTCTGGTTGTGCGTCGCGCTCGGCCAGGTGAGCAAGAGCGTCGAGACCGCGAGCAACCTGCCCATGCCGCTTGTTCTGCTGCCCTTCCTCGGCAGCGGGTTCGTCCCGACCGACTCCATGCCGGCCGGTCTGCGCTGGTTCGCCGAGTACCAGCCGTTCACGCCGGTCATCGAAACCCTGCGTGGCCTGCTGATGGACGAGCCGATCGGGAACAACGCGTGGATCGCGCTCGCCTGGTGCGCCGTCATCGCGCTGGGCGGATACCTCTGGTCGAAACGACTGTTCAACCGCGAGTCCTCGCACTGAAAGGAGTTTGTGTGATGTCGAATGAATCGACGCCCGCCCCGCGTCCTGACGCGACGGAGCGGTCCTCGGCGCGTCCCGCGGGCTGCCCGTTCGACCCGCACGGCAAGCTGCGCGTCCGCGCGAACTTAGGGGGGATTGATGTTTGAACGGTTGGGACGCTTCGTCGTCCACAACCCGTGGAAAGTGATCCTGAGCTGGTTGGTGGCCACCGCGGCGATCGTGGTGTTCGCCCCCGGGCTCAGTGACGTGACCAGCCAGGATCAGGCCGACTTCCTGCCGCGTGACTACGAGTCGGTCAAGGCCATGGAGGTGGCGCAGCGGTCCTTCCCCACCTCCAACGACGCGACCGCGACGATCGTCGTCAAGCGCGTCGACGGGCAACCGCTGGCCGACGCCGACCTCGCCACGGTGGGGAAGTTGGCCGAGGCGGTCGGCACGGTCGACGCGGAGCACGTCACCGGCACCGCCGGGCCGCCCACCCCCTCGCCGAACCGGCAGGTCGCCCTGGTGACCGTCGGCCTGAAGGGCACCCCCGACGATCCGGAACTGCTCAACGCCATTCCCAAGATCCGCGACGCGGCGAAAGCCACGCTGAACGGGACCGGTCTGGGCCACGCGGTCACCGGCGATGTCGCCATGTACGCCGACAACGCCGATGCCTTCGACACCGCACTCGTTGTGGTGGGCCTGGCCACCATCGTCCTGATCATCGTGCTGCTGCTGGTCATCTACCGCAGCCCGCTGGCCGCGCTGCTGCCGATCGTGACGGTCGGCATCGTCAGCGCGATCGCCCCCGGCCTGATCTCGTGGGTGGCCCGGGCGGCCGACCTGCGGGTCGACCAGTCCCTCGAGATCATCCTCACCATCGTCCTGTACGGCGTGGGCACCGACTACATCCTGTTCCTGCTGTTCCGGTACCGGGAACGGCTGCGCGCCGGCGACGACGCCAAGCAGGCGCTGGTGGCGGCGGTGGCCCGGGTGGGCGAGGTGATCGCCTCCGCCGCGGCGGCGATCGTCATCGCGTTCAGCGCCCTGCTGCTGGCGGCGTTCGGCGCGTTCACCAGCCTCGGCCCGGCGCTGGCCATCGCCGTCGTGATCATGGCGCTCGGCGCGCTGACCCTGGTCCCGGCGGTGGTGTCCCTGCTCGGCACGAAGATCTTCTGGCCGTCGAAGTCGTGGCAGCGCACCCCGCGCGGCACCGCGTTCCAGCGGCTGGGCCGGTTCACCGGGCGGCGACCGGCCGTGGTGGCGCTGGTGTCCGGCGGGGTGATGCTGGCGCTGGCGGCCGGCGTGCTCGGGATGAAGTGGGACTACGACCAGACCGGCCAGCTGCCGTCCGACACCGAGTCGGCGCGCGGCTTCGAAGATCTCAAGTCCGGATTCCCGGCGGGCGCGCTCAACCCGACGACCGTCTACGTCCGCTCCGACAGCGGCCAGCGGCTCGACCCGGCCGCGCTCGCCGCGTACGCCGCGTCGCTGAAGGACGCGCCGGGCATCGGCGGCATCATGCCGGCAGGCCAGGACGGCAGCCTGGCCGGGCTCAGCCAGGACGGCAGCGCCGCGCGGATCGACCTGCTGATGGACGGCAGCCCGTACGCGCCGCAGTCGCTGGACCTGGCCGGCGGCGAACTGCGCGACGTGGTGCACGCGCGGGCCCCGGACGGCACCACCGCCTACGTCGGCGGGATCAGTTCCCTGTTCGCCGACGTCCGCGACGCCAACACCCGGGACCTGAAGCTGATCTTCCCGGTCGCCGGCGTGCTCATCGCGATCATCCTGGCCCTGCTGCTGCGCAGCCTGGTCGCCCCGATCTACCTGATGGCGGCCGTGTTCCTCGGCTTCCTCAGCACGCTGGGCGCCACGGTCTTCGCGTTCCAGGGTGTCGCGGGCCGGCCGGGCCTGTCGTTCATGTTGCCGACCATCCTGTACCTGTTCGTGGTGGCGATCGGGACCGACTACAACATCCTCATGATTGCCAGGCTCCGCGAAGAGGCACGGCTGGGCAACGACCCGCGCACGGCCGCGGACCTGGCGGTCGAGCACGGCGGCCCGTCCGTCGGTGCGGCGGGTCTGATCCTCGCCGGCACCTTCGCCTCGATGATGCTGGCCGGGGTGGCGTTCCTCACCGAGATGGGCTTCGCCGTGGCGATCGGCATCTCGATCTCCGCCTTCGTCATGGCGATGCTGCTCGTGCCGGCGATCACCGCGCTGCTGGGCCACCGCGCCTGGTGGCCCGGGCACGGCGACTCCGCCCGCAACGGCACCGCACCGCCACCCGCCGAACGCGACCCCGTCTCGGCGGAGACCCGGTAGGTCACCCGACCGGACCCCGGTCCGCTGTGGCGGGCGGACCGGGGTCGGTCCAAGGTGCCGGTGCCGCTTCCGGGGCGGCGGCGGGCGCGGCGCGGCGGGCGCCCACGCGGGCAATAGGATGGGCGCTCACGGCGGGAGGGAGCGGCGGCATGACCCGGGTACGGCGCGGTGGCGGCAGCCCCGTCGCGATCGGCAGTGTCCCGGGCCCCCGACGGTCGCCCGCGGCGCACCTGGCCGGCGGCGGCGTAGCGCCGGGAGAGCCGCGGTGACCCCGCGCGGCTGGGCGGTGCTGACCCTGGTCGGCCTGACCGTGGCCCTGGTGGTGACCGCCGCCGTGCTGATCCCGTGGCAACGCCCGCCCGCGCCGCGGGCCGACCAGTTGGCCGCGCTGCGCGATCTTCCCGCCGACCAGGTGGCCCGGGGGCGGGAGTTCCGCTCGGCGCTGCGCCCCGGCGGCTGGGCGGCGCTGGCCGTCGGCCTGCTGGTGGCGCTGGCGCTCGGGCTGACCCCGCTGGGCAGCCGGCTGGTCGAGCTGGCCGGGCGCCCCTTCGGCGGGCACTGGGCCGTCCAGGCCGTCCTCGGCGGGCTGGCCGTGGTGCTCGTCGCCGACCTGGTCACCCTGCCGTTCGCCGCCTGGCGGCACGCCGTGCTCACCCGCTACGGGCTCGCCACCAACGGCTGGAGCGGCTGGGCGGTCGACCTGCTCAAGTCGTACGCGGTCAGCGCGGTCATCGGCGCGGTCGCGCTGCTCGGCTTCTACACCGGCATCCGGCTCGCCCCGCGCTGGTGGTGGGCGTTCGGCGCGGCCGGCGCGGCCACCCTGGTGGTGCTGCTCAGCTTCGTGCTGCCGGTGCTGGTCGAGCCGGTGTTCAACAAGTTCACCCCGATGGAGCAGGGCCCGCTGCGCACCGAACTGATGACGATGGCGGCCCGCGACGGCGTGCCGGTGCGCGACGTGCTGGTGGCCGACGCGTCCCGGCGTACCCGGGCGGTCAACGCGTACGTCTCGGGGCTGGGCCCGACCCGGCGGGTGGTGGTCTACGACACTTTGCTGCGGGAGGCAACCCCGGCCGAGGTGACCGCCGTGGTGGCGCACGAGCTGGGGCACGCCAAGGACCGGGACGTGGCGGTCGGCACGCTGACCGGGGCGCTCGGCGCCGCCGCCGCGGTGGTCGCGCTCTACCTGATCGGGTCGTGGGGGCCGCTGCTGCGGCTGGCCGGGGTGGATTCGGTGGCCCAGCCGCGCGCGTTCCCGCTGCTGGTCGCCCTGGTCACGGTGGCCGGGCTGGTCTCCGCGCCGGTGCAGGCGATGATGTCGCGGCGGGTCGAGGCGCGCGCCGACGCGCACGCGCTGGCGCTGACCGGTGATCCGGCCGCGTTCGAGGCGATGCAGCGCCGGCTCGCCGGGATCAACCTCGCCGACCCCGATCCGCCCCGGCTGGAGTACCTCTACTCCGCCACCCATCCGTCCACCGTGGAGCGGATGGCCGCCGCCCGCGCCCACGCCAGGGAGGCCGGCCGATGAGCCAGACGCTGCTGATCACGAACGACTTCCCGCCGCGTCCCGGCGGGATCCAGTCCTTCGTGCACAACCTGGCGGTGCGCCAGCCCGCCGGCTCGGTGGTGGTGTACGCGTCGAGCTGGCGGGACGCCGCGAAGTTCGACGCCGACCAGCCCTTCGAGGTGATCCGGGAACGCACCCGGGTGTTGCTGCCCACCCCGCTGGTGGCGCGCCGGGCCGCCCGGCTGGCCCGCGCGTACGACTGCGACACGGTGTGGTTCGGTGCTGCGGCCCCGCTCGGGCTGCTCGCCGCGGGCCTGCGCCGCCGGGCCGGCGTCCGCCGGGTGGTCGCCCAGACGCACGGTCACGAGGTCGGCTGGGCGGCGCTGCCCGCCGCCCGGGCCGCGCTGCGCCGCATCGGCCGGGGTGTCGACGTGACCACCTACCTCGGGGAGTACACCCGGGTGCGGCTGGCGCGGGCGCTGCACGGGGTGACCGAGTTGCACCGCCTCGCACCGGGGGTGGACGTCGACGCCTACCACCCGTCCGTCGACGGGGAACCGGTGCGGCTCCGGCTCGGGCTGGCCGATCGGCCGGTGGTGGTCTGCGTGTCCCGGCTGGTGCCGCGCAAGGGCCAGGACATGCTGATCCGGGCGATGCCGGAGATCCGCCGGCGGGTGCCCGACGCGGCGCTGCTGGTGGTGGGCGGCGGGCCGTACCGGGCCGCGCTGCAGAAGCTGGCCCGGCAGACCGGGGTGGAGCGGGACGTGGTCTTCACCGGGTCGGTGCCGGCGGCCGAGCTGCCGGCGCACTACGCGGCCGGCGACGTCTACGCCATGCCCTGCCGCACCCGCAACCGGGGCCTGGACGTCGAGGGCCTCGGCATCGTCTACCTGGAGGCGTCCGCGACCGGCCTGCCGGTGGTCGCCGGCGACTCCGGCGGCGCGCCCGACGCGGTCCGCGAGGGAGAGACCGGCTACGTGGTACGCGGGCGCGACGTCGCCCAGCTCGCCGACCGGGTCGCCCGGCTGCTCGCCGACCGGGACCTCGCCCGGCAGTTCGGCGCGGCCGGCCGGGCCTGGGTGGAGCGGGAGTGGCGCTGGGAGACCCAGGCCCAGCGGATGGCCGCCCTGCTCGCCGGCTGACCGCGTCCAACGATGACACCCGCGCCCGGCCGGGTGGGCGGCGGTCAGCGGATCCGTTCGAGGATCCGCTCCGCCGGCGCGGGACGGCCGAAGTGCCAGCCCTGGCCGGCGTCGCAGCCGATCGCGCGCAGCCGTTCGGCCTGCCCGGCCGTCTCCACCCCCTCGGCGGTGACGGTCAGGTCCAGGGCGTGCGCCAGCGACACCAGCGAGGCGAGGATCCGCTCGTCGGTACGGCCGGCCGGCTCGACCGCGGGAGCGCGCAGCCCAGCCACGAACTCTCCGGCCACCTTCAGCTCGGTCACCGGCAGGTCGCGCAGGTACGCCAGGTTGCAGTACCCGGTGCCGAAGTCGTCGATGGCGATCCGCACGCCGAGGTCGGCCAGCACCCGCAGCGCCCGCACCGGCTCCTCGGCGGTGCTCATCATGGTGCTCTCGGTGATCTCCAGCTGCAGCCGCTCCGGCGGCAGGCCGGTGTTGCGCAGCAGCCCGCGTACCTCCTGCACCAGGCCGGGCCGGTGCACCTGCCGCACCGCCATGTTGACGCTGACGTACGGCACCGGGCCGGAGCCCACCCAGCTCTCCGCCTCCCGGCAGGCCTCGGCCAGCACCCACCCGCCGAGCGGGACGATCAGCCCGGTCTCCTCGGCCAGCCCGATGAAGCTGTCCGGCCGCAGTACCCCCAGCTCGGGGTGCCGCCACCGCACCAGCGCCTCCACGCCGAGCAGGCGGCCGTCGCGCAACGAGGTCAGCGGCTGGTAGTCGAGGTAGAACTCGCCCCGCTCCAGGGCGGTCGGGATCGCCGCCGAGAGCGCCTGCCGAGCCAGTTCGCGGCGGTCGCGGTCGGCGTCGTAGAGCGTCCAGCGCGCCCCGCCGGACGCCTTCGCCCAGTGCAGCGTGCTGTCGGCGGCGCGCATCAGGTCGCCGGGGGTGGCGCCGGCGACCTGGCGTTCCACGATGCCCATGCTCGCCGAGACGGTCAGCTCGTGCCCGTCCACCACGGCCGGCCGGCGCACCGCGGCCAGCGCCGCCTCGGCGACCGCGACCACGTCGTCGGTGCCGCCGCAGCGCTCGACCAGCACCACGAACTCGTCCCCGCCGAGGCGGGCCAGCAGATGCCCGTCGACCGCCCGGCGCAGCCGGTCGGCCACCGTGACCAGCAGGGCGTCACCGACCTGGTGCCCGTGCGAGTCGTTGACCACCTTGAACCGGTCCAGGTCGAGGAAGCACAGGCCGATCCGCTCCGCGCCGCGACCCGGCGAGTTGATCGCCGCGGCCAGCCGCTCGGTGAACAGGGTGCGGTTGGGCAGATCGGTCAGCGGGTCGTGGGTGGCCTGGTGGCGGAAGCGCGCCTCGCTGGCGCGCAGCGCCCGCTCCGCCTCGGCGCGGGCGGCCATCGCCGCCCGGCGGATCGACTCCTGCTCGTCGAGCGTGCGGTCGCGCAGCGCGCGGGCGTAGCCGGTGGCCACGGCGGCCAGCAGCCGGGCCATCCGGTCCTCGACGTCGTCGGCGACCAGGCCGAGGTCGCGCACCAGCCGGAGCTGGACCACCTCGACGGTCCGGCCCAGCCCCTCCGCGGAGGCGATGTGCGCGGCCACCAGCTCCGCGCCGACCCGGTGCCCGACCCGCAGGTCGAACGGCTCGGCCACCAGCGCCGTGGCCAGCTGCTCGGTGAGCCGTTGCAGCAACGCCTCCAGCTGGGCCTGGGTCATCGGCAGGTAGCTGGTGCCCGAGACGGCCTTGGCCCAGGCCCGGGCGAAGGTGCCTGGCCGGGACCGGACACCGGTGGCCTCGGGCATCTCACCCACCGAGTCGCCCGACGCCGCCGATGAAGGCGGCCCGCTCGGCGTCCTCGGCGGCCTCGGCCGAGTCCGGGCGCCACTGCGGCACCCAGACCACGCCCGGCTCGACCAGCTCGAAGCCGTCGAAGAGCGCGGTCAGCTCGGCCCGGCTGCGGATCCAGAGCGGGTTGTCGGTGTTGCGGTAGACCCGTTCCGCCTCGGCACGCTCGTCGCCCCGGCGGCCGTCCGCGCTGGCTTGGGAGAGCACCAGCCAGCTCCCGGGCGCCAGCGCCGAGCCCAGCGTACGCAGCAGCTCGCCGGGACGGTCGTCGTCGGGGACGAAGTGCAGCACCGCCACGACCAGCACGGCGACCGGCTCGGTGAAGTCGAGCAGCCCGCGCACGTCCGGGTGGGCGAGGATCCGCTCGGGGTGGCGCAGGTCCTCCTGCACCACGGCGGCCCGGTCGTTGCCGGCGAGGATCTCCCGGCTGTGCGCCACCGCCACCGGGTCGACGTCGACGTAGACCACCCGCGACTCCGGGGCGATCCGCTGGGCGATCTCGTGCACGTTGCCGACGGTGGGGATGCCCGAGCCGATGTCCAGGAACTGCCGGACCCCGGACTCGGTGAGGAACTGCACCGCCCGGCGCAGGAACGCCCGGTTGGCCTGGGCCATCAGCGGCGCCTCCGGCACGGCGGCGACCATCGCCTGGGCCGCCGCCCGGTCCACCGCGAAGTTGTGCGAGCCGCCGAGGTAGTAGTCGTACATGCGGGCCACGCTGGGGCGTTCGATGTCGATCGTCTCGGGTGCCCAGTCCGGCCGTTGCATGCCCTCACCCCTCGCGTCACCGTGCGGGCGTCATCGCCCGCGCCGGTATTCTGCCCGCCGCACGCCCGGGAGACCATAGCGCGTCGGTCCGTACCTCACGCACGCCGGTCGATGGACGAAGGTCCGCGGCCGCCGGCGGGCGGACGCGGACCGGTGCGGTCGTCCGTGGCTGGACCCCGGGCGGGGCCGTCAGAACTTCGGGGCGTCCGGCGCCTCGAGCAGGCCCAGCCGCAGCGCGGTCATCAGCGCCTGCGCCCGGTTCGCCGCGCCCAGCTTCTCGTAGAGCTTCGAGATGTGGGTCTTGGCGGTGGACTCGCTGACGAAGAGCTGCTTGGCGATGCCGGCCACGCTCATCCCGTCGGCGAGCAGCCGCAGCACCTGGCCCTCGCGGGGGGAGAGCTGCGGGCCGGAGGGCGCCAGCCGGCGCTTCATCGCCTCGGCCAGGTCGGCGGCGGTGAAGGCGCTGGGGGAGGAGGCGGCGTGCCGGGCGGCGGCGACGACCTCGTCGGCCGGGGCGGTCTTCGGCACGAACGCGCTCGCGCCGGCCTCCAGGGCGCCGAAGAGCTGGTCGTCACCGGCGTACATGGTGAGCACTACGATGCCCATCGAGGCGCTGGACTTGCGCAGCGCGCGGGTGGCCTCCAGACCGCTGCCGTCGGGCAGGCGCAGGTCCATGATCACCACGTCCGGCTGCAGCGCACCGGCCTGGCGTACCCCCTCCGCCGCCGTGGCGGCCTCCCCGACGACCTCGAACTGCCGGTCACGCTCGAACGCGTGCCGGAGGCCCTTCCGGATCAGATCGTGATCGTCCACAAGGAGGACCTTGGTACGGGTGGCCGGTGTCGGACTTGTGGTCATCCTCGGGTTACTCCCCTTCTGCTGCCGCTGCGCTACCGCGCACGTTATCGCGCCGGGGCGAGGAACCGACCACCACCGCCACGGTCGTGCCGCTCGGCTGCCGCGGCCTGATCTCCAACCGGCCCCGGATACGTTCCGCCCTCTCGGCCATGATCGCAAGACCGTAGTGCCCGTCGGAGCGCTGGTCAGCGATCCCCTGACCGTCATCCGACACTTCTATTTGCGCGTACGGGGGGTCCACCTCGCAGGTGACCCAGAGATTCGACGCCCCGGCGTGCTTGCGCGCGTTGGTCACCGCCTCCTGGGCGATGCGCAGCAACTCGGCCTCGGTGGCGGCCGGCAGCCGCGCGGTGGACTCGTCCAGCGACAGGTGCACCCGCAGCCCGCCCGAGGCGCCCACGGTGCGGGCGTACTCGGCGATCGCGGCGGCCAGGCCGCCGTGCCGGTCCACCTCGCTGCGCAGCTCGAACAGGCTCAGCCGCAGCTCGGTGATCACCCGGGTGACCTCGCCGCGCAGCGTGCGCAGCGCCTCGGCGGTCTCCTCGGCGTCGTCGAAGACGGTGGCCAGCGCGTTGTCGATGCCGTAGCCGACCATCACCAGTTCCTGGGCCACCCCGTCGTGGATCTCCCGGGCCAGCCGCTGGCGCTCCTCGTTGGTGGCCAGCGAACGCACCTCGTCGAAGAGCAGCGCGGCCTCCAGCCGCAGCGCGGCCGGGCCGGTCGCCGCGGTCACCCGGGACACCACCGGGGCCGGGTACGCGTGCGACGCGTCCGCCTCCAGCACCACCAGCCCCACCGTGCGCACGCCGGCGACCAGCGGCACGATCAGCGCGGACACCTCGCCGCCGCGGTGCGAGCGGGCCTGCGAGCGGGCCGCGGTCTGCGGCTGCTGGCTGGCCCACGCGTCGGCGATCGCCGAGTCGGCGTCGAGCGTGGTCTCCCAGTCCACCCGGTCCACGCCCACCTGCGCGAGGACCACCAGCCGCCCGCCGCCGCTGGCGGAGAGCACTGCCGCCCGGTCGGCCGGGGCGACCGCGCGCAACTCCTCCAGCAGGTGCTCGGAGATGCCGCCCGGGTCGAGGGTCGCCCCGGGCAACTGGCGGGCCACCGTGCGCAGCTGGGTCAGCAGCCGGGTCGCCTCCGCGTACGGCTGCGGCTTGCCCTCGTTGCGGACCTGCATCACCCGGTGCAGCGTCCGGGCGGCGTAGAGGCCGAGCGCGGCGAGGATCAGCCACTGCGCGCAGACCGCCAGGTAGCCGAGCTGGGCGAGCTGCGGTCGACCGTCGACGTCGGTGAGCGCCCCGGCCACCAGCAGGGTGGCCGCGGCGACCGCGAGCAGCACGGCGCCCTCGCGGAACCGGCGGCGCAGCGCGGTGACGGTCACCGGGACCGCCAGGTAGGGCAGCACCGCGGAGGCGCCCAGCCCGCCGATCTCCCCGCCGATCTCGGCGACCGCGCCGACCTGGCTCGCGGCCAGCCCCAGCACCACCACCTCGGCGACCCGGCTGAGCGGGCCGACCAGCCGGTGCTCGGGCGCCAGCAGGGCGGGCAGCCCGGCGACGGCCAGCAGCGCGATCCACCAGAGCTGGCGGGCGTCGTGCGTGGCGAGCAGGGTCAGGACGGCGACCAGCGCCAGCACGACCACGCGCGCAGCCGCGGCGAGGGGATGCGGGTGCGGCCGGGTGGGCGTCGAGGTGGACACGTGACGGATGGTAGTCAGCCTTGGTAGATCTCGGCGATCTCCGCCGCGTACGTCTTGTGCACGACCTGTCGCTTGACCTTCAGCGACGGGGTGAGTTCCCCGGTCGCCTCGGTGAAGTCGCGGGGCAGGATCCGGAACACCCGGATCGCCTCGGCCTTGGAGACGGCCAGGTTGGCCAGGTCGACCGCGCGCTGGATCTCCGCCCGCATGCCCTCGTGCTCGCGCAGCCGCTCGACCGGGGTGTCCGCCGGCAGGCCGGCGCCGGCGAGCCAGCCCGGCAGCGCCTCCTCGTCGATGGTGACCAGCGCCGCGATGAACGGCTGCCGGTCGCCGACGACCACGCACTGGCTGACCAGCGGGTGGGCCCGGACCTGGTCCTCCAGCACCGCCGGGGCGACGTTCTTGCCGCCGGCGGTCACGATGATCTCCTTCTTGCGACCGGTGATGGTCAGGAAGCCCTCGTCGTCGAGCTGACCGAGGTCGCCGGTGCGGAACCAGCCGTCCGGGGTGAGCGCCTCGGCGGTGGCGGCCTCGTTGCGCCAGTAGCCCTGGAAGATCAGGTCGCCGGCGATGAGGATCTCGCCGTCGTCGTCGATCCGGATGGTCACCCCGGGCAGCGGCCGGCCGACCGTGCCGATCCGGGTGCCGGTGGGCAGGTTCGCCGCGGCCGCCGGGGATGTCTCGGTGAGGCCGTAGCCCTCCAGGACGGTCACGCCGATGCCGCGGAAGAAGTGCCCGAGCCGGGCGCCGAGCGGGGCGCCGCCGGAGATGGCGTCCCGGCACCGGCCGCCGAGCGCGGCGCGCAGCTTGCCGTAGACCAGCTTGTCGAAGAGGGCGTGCTGGGCGCGCAGCGCCAGGCCCGGCCCGCGCGGGGTCTCCAGCGCCTCGCTGTACGCGATGGCGACCGCCTCGGCGCGGGCGAAGATCTTGCCCTTGCCGTCGGCCTCGGCCTTCTGCTTGGCGCCGTTGTAGACCTTCTCGAAGACCCGGGGCACCGACAGCACGAAGGTGGGCCGGAACTCCTGCAGCTCGGCGACCAGGGCCTTGGTGTCCGAGCAGTGCCGCATGGTGGCCCGGGCGTGCACCACGCCGATCTGGATGAGCCGGGCGAAGGCGTGCGCCAGCGGCAGGAAGAGCAGCGTGGAGGCGCCGGGGTTGAACAGGTTCGGCAGCACCGGCACCGCGTTGGCGATGTCCGCGTACATGTTCCGGTGGGTGAGCACGCAGCCCTTGGGGCGGCCGGTGGTGCCGCTGGTGTAGATGATGGTGGCGACGTCGCCGGCGCGCACCTCCCGGCGGCGCCGCTCGATCTCGGCCGGGTCGACCGACGCGCCCGCCGCGACCAGGTCGTCCACCCCGCCGAGATCGATCTGCCAGACCTGGCCCAGCTCGGGCAGCCGGTCCCGGACGCTGGCGACCAGGGTGGCGTGCGCGTTGCTCTCGACCACGCAGGCGACCGCCCCGGAGTCGGCCAGGATCCAGGCGGCCTGCTCGGCGCTGGACGTCTCGTAGATCGGCACGGTGACCCCGCCGGCGGCCCAGATGGCGTAGTCGATCAGGGTCCACTCGTAGCGGGTGCGGCTCATCAGGCCGACCCGCGCGCCGGGCTGGACCCCGGCCGCGACCAGGCCGCGGGCCACCGCGACCACCTCGTCGCGGAACTGCCGGCAGGTGACGTCCACCCAGGCCGCGCCGCCGGTGGCCGGGTCGCGCCGGACGAACTGCACCGCGTCCGGGGCCTCCTCGGCGTTGTCCCAGACCGGGTCGGTGAGGTTGGCCGCATCGCCGACGGTGACGATCGGCGGGACGGAGAACTCGCGCACCTGCACTCCCTCGTGCTCACACTGACCGGGCCGGCCGCCACCTGATGGTCGGCTCCCGTCGAAACCTACCCGCCCGGTCAGGTGGGTGGCGTAGGCAGGTTGCCCCGGTGGCCGGGTAGCCTCCCCCCATGGCGGACTCCTCCACCCAGTCGATCATCATCGGCGCGTCACCGGACCGGGTGGCCGCGGTCATCAGCGACTTCCCGAGCTACCCGGAGTGGACCGAGGCGGTGCGCCGGGTGGAGGTGCTCGAGGAGTACGAGGACGGCTACGCCAGCCAGGTGCGGTTCACCATCGACGCCGGCGTGATGGCCGACGAGTACGTGCTCGCCTACGAGTACGCCGAGGACCTCTCCCGGATCGAGTGGCACCTGGTGGCGCCGTCGAAGATGCAGAAGACCCAGCGCGGCTCCTACGACCTGGTTGGCAACCCGGACGGCAGCACCACGGTGACCTACACCCTGGAGGTGGAGCTCTCCGTCGGGATGCTCGGGATGTTCCGCCGCAAGGCTGAAAAAATGATCATGGATACCGCGTTGAAGCAGCTGAAGCGCCGGGTAGAAGCAGCCGGTGCGGCGCAGTGACGGGTACGGCGGCCCGGCCGCCCCGGTAGAGGAGCCCAGCGTGGGTGCAACGGATCCGGGTACGGCCCGGGAAGAGGCGGAGCGGCTGGTCGCCACCCTGCTGGCCACCGCGCGGCTGGCCGCGGCGGGTTCGGCGGCCGGCGGGCTCGGTCCGCTCGGTGGGATCGTGTCGAGTGTCCTCGGTCACAGTGGCGGGCCGGGCGCGTCCACCGGCCACGCCGGTGGCGGTTTCGCCACCGGTACGGCCGAATGCTGCGTCTGCCCGATCTGTCGGGCGGTCGCCGCGCTGCGGGACCCGAGTCCGGAATTCGCCGAGCGGCTCGCCACCGGCGCCGGTGACCTGGCCGCCGGGGTGGCCAGCCTGCTGCGCGCGTTCGCCCCGGCCGAGCCGCCGCCGGCGTCCCCGCCGCCCGCGGAAACACCGCCGGGCGACGCCGGTGCGGGCGCCGACGACGACCGAGTGTGGCGCGAGGCCACCCGGAGCGGGCATGATTCCCAACCGGCGCCGGAGCCCGACGTCTGGTCCGCCGCGACCCGGGCGGAGGACGCGACCGCTCCGGCCGTCGCCGTGCCGCCCGTCGACGTCGCCGCGGCGGCCGCGCCGGGCACCGTCCGGGCGGCGGCCGACCGTCCCGTGGTGCCCGCCTCGCGGGTGCCCGGCGACGCGGCCGCGGACGCACCGGGCGACGGGGCCTGACCAGACCATCTCGGCACCCACCGGCCGCGCCGGTGCGGGCGGCACAGCAGAGGGGAGTGGCAGCGGTGACGCTGACCATCGGAGTCGACGTGGGTGGCACGAAGGTGGCCGCCGGCGTCGTGGACGACACCGGCACGGTGCTCGTGCAGGCCCGACGGGACACTCCCGCCGACGACGTCGGCAAGACCCGGGACGTCATCATCGAGCTGGTCGCCGAGCTGGCCACCGGCCGGACGGTCCACGCGGTCGGCATCGGCGCGGCCGGCTGGATCGACGCCAGCCGCTCCACCGTCCTCTTCGCGCCCAACCTGGCCTGGCGGGACGAGCCGCTGCGCGACTACGTCAGCGCCGCCACCGGCCTGCCGGTGATCGTGGAGAACGACGCCAACGTGGCCGCCTGGGCGGAGTTCCGCTACGGCGCCGCCCGCCACGCCGACGACTCGATGGTCATGTTCACCATCGGCACCGGGGTCGGCGGCGGCATCGTGCTCGGTGGGGAACTGCTGCGCGGCGCCAACGGCATCGCCGCCGAACTGGGCCACATGCTCACCGTGCCGGACGGGCACCAGTGCGGCTGCGGCCGGCTCGGCTGCATCGAGCAGTACGCCAGCGGCAGCGCCCTGGTGCGGTTCGCCCGCGCCGCCGCCCGGCAGGAACCGCACCGCGCCACCGCGCTGCTGGAGCTGGCCGGCGGGGAGTCGGAGGCGATCAGCGGCCTGATGGTCACCGCCGCCGCGCAGGGCGGCGACCCGGTCTCCACCGAGGCGTTCGCGCAGGTCGGCCGGTGGCTCGGCACCAGCCTCGCGGACATGGCGCAGATCCTCGACCCGCAGGTGCTGGTGGTCGGCGGCGGCGTGATCGAGGCCGGCGACCTGCTGCTCGGCCCGACCCGGCGGTCCTTCACCGAGGCGCTCGCCCAGCGCAGCCGGTTGCCGGTGGCCGAGATCCGCCCCGCCGAACTGGGCAACAGCGCCGGCGTGATCGGCGCGGCCGACCTGGCCCGCCGGCTCTGAGGCGGCGCCGGTGACGCTGGACCGGGGAGTGCCGCTGCGCGTCGTGTCGTACAACATCCACAGCCAGCGCGACGACACCGCCGCGCTGGCCGCGGTGGTCCGCGCCGCCGCCCCGGACGTGGTGGTCGTGCAGGAGGGGCCGCGCCGGTTCCGCTGGCGGCAGAAGTCCGCCGCGCTCGCCGAGTCGTTCGGCCTGGTGGTGGCCGCCGGTGGGCTGCCCGCGCTGGGCAACCTGCTGCTGACCAGCCTGCGGGTGCGGGTGACGGCCACCCGGTGCCAGCGCTTCCCGCTCACCCCCGGGCGGCACCTGCGCGGCGCCGCGTACGCCGAATGCGTCGTCGCCGGCGCGGCCCCGTTCACCCTGGCCGGGTCGCACCTGTCCACCGATCCCGCGGAGCGGCCCGGGCAGGCCGCGCTCCTCAAGCGCGAGCTGGACGCGGCCGCCCCGCCGGTGATCGCCGCGGCGGACCTGAACGAGGGGCCGGACGGCCCGGCCTGGGCCACCGTCGCGCGGGGGCTGACCGACGCCGCCGTGGCGATGGACCGCGCCGACCGGCTCACCTACTCCTGCGCGAACCCGCGCCGACGGATCGACGCCCTCTTCGTCGACCCGCGGATCACCGTGGTCGACTACGACGTGGTGGACACCCCGCAGACCCGCCGGGCCAGCGACCACTTCCCGGTCCTGGTCGACCTGCTGCTGCCCGCCGGCTGAGCCGACCGGGCCCGCGCCGGGGCTGGACAACCGGCTCTGATGTGGAGAGGATTTCGCGGCGACCCGGCACTCGTGCCGCACAAAAGGAGATTCCCCCGGTGCCCACCTCCACCGACCACGGCCGGCCCGACCCGGAGGCGACCACGCTCGCCCTGACCCGCGACGGCCGCCCGGTCTCCGACCGCGGCGACACGGTCTGCGTCATCGGCGCCGGGGCCAGCGGCCTCACCGCCATCAAGAACCTCAAGGAGCACGGCTTCGGGGTCGACTGCTACGAGCGGGAGACCGGCGTCGGCGGCGCGTGGAACTGGCGGCACGACCGCAGCCCGGTGTACGCCAGCACGCACCTGATCTCCTCGCGCCCGTTCACCCAGTTCCCCGACTTCCCGATGCCGGACGACTGGCCGGACTACCCGCACCACAGCCAGCTGCTGGCCTACTTCGAGCGCTACGCCGACCACTTCGACCTGCGCTCGCACATCTGGTTCGGCACCGAGGTGGTCCGGGTCGAGCCGGTCGAAGGCGACCGCTGGGACGTGACCACCCGCAGCACCGGCGGCTACGGCCCGGAGCGCACCTCCCGCTACGCGGCGGTGGTGGTGGCCAACGGGCACAACTGGTCGCCGAAGCTGCCCCGCTACGAAGGGCTGGAGCAGTTCCGCGGCGAGGTCCTGCACGCCTCGTCGTACAAGGACCCGGCGCAGCTGCGCGGCAAGCGGGTGCTGGTGGTCGGCGCCGGCAACACCGGCTGCGACATCGCCGTGGAGGCCGCCCAGCAGGCGGCGAGCTGCTGGCACTCCACCCGCCGGGGCTACTGGTACGCGCCGAAGTACGTCCTCGGCCGCCCGGCCGACCAGGTCAACGACACGCTGCTCGCGCTGCGGGTGCCCCGGCGGATCCGCCAGTGGCTCTACCACACCACCCTGCGGCTGACCGTCGGCGACCTGACCCGGTTCGGCCTGCCCCGGCCCGACCACCGGGTCTACGAGACGCACCCGATCGCCAACAGCCAGCTCGTCTACTACGTCGGCCACGGCGAGATCACCCCGGTGCCGGACGTCGCCCGCTTCGACGCGTACGGGGTGGAGCTGACCGACGGCCGCCGGATCGACCCGGAGCTGGTCGTCTTCGCCACCGGCTACCTGCCGCGCTTCGAGTTCCTCGACCCGAAGGTGCTCGGCGACGACGGCGGGACGGGCCGCCCCACGCTCTGGCTGCACGCGCTCGTCCCCGGCCATCCCACCCTCGCGGTGGCCGGCCTGCTCCAGCCGGACTCCGGCCTCTTCCCGCTGTCGCACTGGCAGATGGTGCTCTTCGCCCGGCTGCTGCGGCTGCGGCAGACCCGGCCGGACCGGGCGGCGGCGTTCGCCGCCACCGTGCAGGCGCGGGCGGGGGAGCGCTACTCCGGGCCGGTCAAGGACAGCACCCGGCACTGGTTCGAGGTCGGCCACGCCGACTACCTGCGCGCCGTCCAGCGCGCGCTGCACGACCTGGAGGACAAGTGAGCGAGCGCGGCGAGCGGGTGCGGGTCATGCGGGGGCGGGAGTGGGCCCGCCCGGTCCGCCCGGTCCGCCGCGAGGTGCTCGCGGCGACGCCCGAGCTGGAGGAGGGGCGGCCGCCGCTGCTGTTCGTGCCGGGCTTCGGGCACGGCGCGTGGGCGTTCGCCGAGCACTGGCTGGTGCACGCCGCCGGGCGCGGTTTCCCGGCGTACGCGCTCAGCCTGCGCGGGCACGGCGGCAGCGGGCCGGCGCCGGAGGCGACGCTGCGCGCGTACACCCATGACGTGGTGCAGGTGGCGGCCGGGCTGCCGCGGCAGACGGTGCTGGTCGGGCACGGAGCCGGGGCGCTGGTGGTCGCGCACGCCCTGGCGCGCTACCCGGCCCGGGCCGCGGTGCTGGTCGCGCCGGTGCTCGGCGGCTGGGCGCCGCTCGGCGCCGCGCTGCGCCGCAATCCGGCCGGTACGCTGCCGGCGCTCGTCGGCGGCCGGCTGCGGTTGAGCCGCCGCCAGCTGTTCAGCCGGGAGCTGCCCGACGCGGAGGCCCGGGGCTACCTGGCCCGGCTGGGCCGGGCCGGCCGGCGCGCCCAGTGGCAGCTGCTCACCCACGCCGACCCGGAGCCGGCGGTGGGCCGGCCGCCGGTGCTGGTGCTGGGCAGCCCGGACGACCGGATCGTCCCGGCGGCCGCGCTGACCCGGGCCGCCCGGCGGTACGGCTCGGCGCCGCTGCTCTTCCCCGGGATGGGCCACGACATGATGCTCGACGCCCGCTGGCGGGAGCCGATCGACGCGATCCTGGACTGGCTGGCGAAGGACCCGGCGCCCGCGCCCCGGCCCTGAGTCGTTCGCGGGGCGCGGTCCCGGGCGGCGTCAGGCGGTGGCGCCGAGCCGGGTGAGCAGCGAGTCGCTCTCGTCCAGTGCGGCGAGGTAGGAGCGCGCCCAGGCCCGGATGTCGTGCCGGTGCAGGTACGCCCGCATGGCGCGCATCCGCTCACGGACGTCGGCCGGGTCGGCCCGCAGCGCCGCCAGCAGGCCCTGCTTGAGGCCCTCCAGGTCGTGCGGGTTGACCAGGTACGCCTGGGACAGTTCGGCGGCGGCGCCGGCGAACTCGCTGAGCAGCAGCGCACCGGCGTCGTCCACCCGGGCCGCGACGTACTCCTTGGCGACCAGGTTCATGCCGTCGCGCAGCGGGGTCACCGCCATCACGTCGGCGACCCGGTAGAGAGCGGCCAGCTCGGCCCGGTCGAAGGGCTGGGTGAGGTAGTGGATGGCGGGCTCGCCGACCCGGCCGAACTCGCCGTTGATCCGCCCGACCTCGCGTTCCACCCGCTCGCGGAGGTCCTGGTACTGCCCGACCCGCTCCCGGCTGGGCACGGCGACCTGGATCAGCACCGTGTCGGGCACCTTGACGTGCCCTTCGGCGATCAGCTCGCTGTACGCCTTGAGCCGCTGCTCGATGCCCTTGGTGTAGTCCATCCGGTCGACGCTGAGGATCACCTTGTCGGGGCTGCCGAGGTCGTGGCGCACCCGCTCGGCGCGGGCGGCCACGTCGGGGCGGGCGGCGAGGGCGGCCATCTCGGCGGTGTCGATGGAGACCGGGAAGGCGCCGATCCGGACCACCCGGTCGTCGACGGCGATCCGCCGGTCGGTGGCCGGCAGTTGGAGCACCTTCACCGCCAGTTGGGCGAAGTTGTGCGCGGCCTGTGCCCGCTGGAAGCCCACCAGGTCGGCGCCGAGCATGCCGCGCAGCAGTTCGGCCCGGCGGGGGAGCTGCATGAACAACTCCGGTGGCGGGAACGGCACGTGCAGGAAGAAACCGATGCGCAGGTCCGGCCGGAGCGTCCGGAGCAGGCCGGGCACCAGTTGCAGGTGGTAGTCCTGCACCCAGACCACCGCACCCGGCTCGGCGACCTCGGCGGTGGCCTCGGCGAACCGCTGGTTGACCCGCTGGTACGCCTCCCACCAGCGACGGTGGTGCACGGGTTGCTCGACGGCGTCGTGGTAGAGCGGCCAGAGCGTGGCGTTGGCGAAGCCCTCATAGTGGTCGCGCAGGTCGTCCGGGGTGAGCGCCACGGTGTGCATCCGGACGCCGTCCACGTCGGGCAGGGCGGGTGCCGGCCCGGTGCCGCCGGCCCAGCCGACCCAGACCGCCGGGGCGGCCCGCAGCAGCGGATGCAGCGCGCTGACCAGGCCCCCGGGGCTGCGGCGCCACTCGCAGGCCCCGTCCGGGGCCACACTGTCGTCGATTGGCAGACGGTTGGCCACCACTACGAGGGAACTATGTCGCATCTCGGGCATTCCGATCACCAGGGGTGTGACCGCCCCGTAGGAGGAACAACCGGGCAGTCAGCGAAGGAAGTGACGGACAGCGGTATTCCTACTGACAGTAAGTTACACCACTGTTACGCCTGAGGCGTCGGCCGGCCGCCGTCCCGGCATCCGGGCGGGAGGTGCCGGGCCCGGCCGGCGCCGTTGGTCGGTTGAGGCCGGTTGATGTCTCGGCAGGGCGAGCCGACCGAGAACGAGGGGTGATACCTCAGCGTCATATTGATGACGCTGTATCACCCTCGTGGGGCAACGGGCCGATCGGAGACGACACACCCGCCCGAGGACGCGCATGGCCGCATGTCGGGTGGGCCGGACCAGGGCGCGGGTCGGGTCAGGGTGGCGCCGGTGGCGGGTGGGAGTGGGCGTCAGACGACGGCGCCGTCGTCTGGGTCGTGGTCGTCGGAGTCGCCGGGGCGCAGCCGCCAGATCAGCGTGACGAAGCCGGCGAGGATGCCGGTGAACCCGAACAGGGTGACCACCGCCCGGTCCACCGGGAGCAGGTCGGGAAAGAGGAAGAGCGCGAAGCCGACGACGATCGCCAGCACGCCGGCCGCCGCGTACTTGGAGATGCGGGGCAGCGGCGGGGGCGGTGGCGGGGTGTAGCGCTCGTTCTCGTCCTCGTCGTCGGGCAGGTCGGCGCCGAAGGTGTCCAGCCCGTCCAGCAGCGACGGCTCGTCCTGTCGGCCGCGCCCCACCGAGATCCCGGAGATGTCGGCCGCGTAGGGCAGCCGGCGCACGTCGGTGGCGGTCGGCCCGGCCGGCTCGTCCGTCGCGGCGCGGCTGACGCCGCCGGTCGGCTCGTCCGGGTCCACGTCCTCCGCGGCCGGCCACGGGTTGTCGCCGGTGGTGGGGGTGGCGTGGAACCCAGCGACGATCCGGGCCCACTCGGCGTCGATGTCGGGCTCGTCGTCGTGCGGCCGCTCGGTGGGGGCCTCGTCGGCGAGCTGGGTGAGGTAGTCGCGGGCGGTGGTCAGGTGCGACCGGTCGACGTAGAGCCGGTCGACCGGGCGGGACGGGACCGTGGTGGTGCGGGTGACCGGGTTCAGGTCGGCGGAGGGTTGCAGGTAGGCGGCGATCCCGCCGGCCGCCAGGACGTCGAGCAGGTGCTCGCCGACGCGCGGATCCACGTCGCCGGCGACGGCGTACTCGCTCGCGTCGAGCCCGTTGTCCCGCCGTCCCCGGCGGGCCCCACCCGCTGACACCGGACAGTCCTCCTCATCGCGCCTCGCGGCGCGGCCGCTCCCAAGCCCCCTGGCGGCGCCACCCGTACGCCGTGCTTTGAATCGTGACACGTCGGGACCCGGTTCCGGGAGTGCGTTGTGTCGCGTCTTCCAAAGTCAGCGGCCCGGCCGCTGGTCGCGGACCGGGCTGTATGTCTGTTCTTGCTAGGGGCGCGCCAGATCAGCGCGCGGACGGCCCGCGAGCCGCCCGGCGGACCGCCGGTGGTGCCTACGCCGAGTCGGGCGTCACTCCTGCTCGTCGCCGTCGGTCACCCGCGGCGGCCGGTGCTCGGCAATCCACGCCTCCACGTCGACGCGCAGCCAGACCTTCATCCCCCGCAGCTCCTGGTACGGCTTCGGGAAGCTCGGCCGCATCGCGATCTGCTGGAACCGGCTGCGGGACACGTTCAACCGCTGGGCTATCTCGTATGGCCCCATCAGCTCGCCCGGCCCGCGGTCTCCCATGCCTGGAAGGTAGGCACGTTCATATCTCCCCGTTCGGGGATCCCCGATCAGAGGTCTCCGACTTGACAGGGGTCGGCTTGGGACGGAAGGTGGTCGGGGAGCGGTCTTCCGGACCCGGAGGGTCTGCCCGCGACAGCGGACGGAGGGAGCGGCAGGTGGACGAGGCGGTGGAGTTGGCGTGGTTGCGGGAGCGGGTCAAGGGGCTGGAGAGCGCGCTGCTGGGCTCGCGGCGGGAGCTGTTCGACCTGCGCTGCCGGCTGGCCGTCATCGCCCGGGTGGCCGGCGATCTCGACCGGGCGCAGCGGGCGCCGGGGGTGGCCTTCGGCGCGATCAACGCGGCGCTGCACGGGCAGCCGGCGACCCTGGGGCACGTCGCCCGGCACGTGGCCCGGCGGCGCCCGGGTCCACCCGCCCGGCCGGGGTGATCCGGCTGTCCGATGTGGTCCGACCCGCGGCCCGGGCTCGCCGGACACCCGACCTCGTACTCGCTACCCTGCTGGCGACGGTCAGCGCACTGTGCTGGGGGCGGCCCGCGTCGGTCGCGGCGGGAGGGGCGTGGCGATGACGGCTCGGCGTGCGGCCACGAGACTGCCGGTGCTGGCCGTCGCGCTGATCTGCACCGGCGTGCGCGGCCCGGAGCTGGTGCGGCAGGGCGGGTGGCGTGCCTGGGTGGTGGTACCGGCCACGCTCGTGCTGCTCTGGCTGATCGTGGCGGAACTGTGGGCGCTGCTGCGACGCCGGCGCGACCGGAGGCGGCGGGCGCCCGTCGTGTGACGGAAGCTGATCGGTCGTCCGTTGTGGCGCACGGCTCGCGCTCCGTAGGCTCGTCCGCGACGGCAGCGCTCCCGGGACGGGTGCTGCCCCGGGCACACATGGGAAAGGACGCCGGTGCTGTACTGGCTGTTGAAGTACGTCCTCCTCGGGCCGCTGCTGAAGCTGATCTTCCGCCCGCAGGTGGAGGGCCTGCACCACGTACCGGCCACCGGCCCGGTCATCCTGGCTAGCAACCACCTCTCGTTCTCCGACTCGATCTTCACCCCGCTGATCACCCCGCGGAAGGTCACCTTCGTCGCGAAGGCCGAGTACTTCACCGGCAAGGGGATCAAGGGCTGGCTGACCAAGATGTTCTTCGTCGGCACCGGCACGATCCCGGTGGACCGCTCCGGCGGCCGCGCCGCCCGGGCCGCGCTGGACACCCAGTTGCAGGTGCTCCGGGCCGGCGGCATCGCCGGCATCTACCCGGAGGGCACCCGCTCGCCGGACGGCCGGCTCTACCGCGGCAAGACCGGGGTGGCCCGGCTCGCCCTGGAAAGCGGTGCGCCGGTGGTCCCGGTGGTGATGCTCAACCTCGACGAGATCCAGCCGCCCGGCAAGCTCATCCCGAAGCTCAAGCGGGTGCGGATCCGGTTCGGCGCGCCGCTGGACTTCAGCCGCTACCGGGGCCTGTCCGGCGACCGGTTCGTCGAGCGCGCGGTCACCGACGAGATCATGTACGAGCTGATGGAACTCTCCGGCCGCGAGTACGTCGACATCTACGCGCAGAAGCTCAAGACCCAGCCCGCGCCGCCCACCCCCCGCGAGCCGATCGCCGCCTGACCCGCACCCCACATTACGAACGTGCTCGCACCTTCACTGAAAGAGTGGCTATTCGTAGCGCCGAGGCCACTCTTTCTCCGTAAGTGCGCGGGCAGGGTGGGGCGTGGGGGGTCAGACACCCCAGGAGCTGAGGTGTCAAGCAGCAGTGGGTAGGGCGGTGCGGTGTGACCAGGCGGTGGCCTGGT
>NZ_JBRIQN010000057.1:0-34631 GCF_052981855.1 Micromonospora sp. LZ34 | reverse complement strand
CTGGCCGATGGCGCCACCGTCGTCGAGGCGTACGGCCCGGTGCAGTGGGCGCCGGCGTTCGGGATGCTGACCGACCGGTTCGGCATCACATGGATCCTCGACGTCGCCGCCCAGTACGCCAACGCCTGATCCTCGCCCTCTGGTAACGGGACGAGGCGGCGCCCAGCCCGGCGGCCTCGTCCCGTTGCCAGATCCCCCGGCCTTGAGAAGGAGCCATTCATGCGTAGGCGTCCCCTGGGCCGCACCGGCATCCAGGTCAGCCCTCACTGCCTGGGCACCATGATGTTCGTCCCGAACGACAACCCCGACTACGACGACTGCATCCGAATCATCCACCAGGCCCTCGACGCCAGTATCAAGGCCATCGACACCGCCGACGTCTACGGCGGCGACGGCGAGACCGAACGGATCGTGGGCAAGGCCCTGCGCGGCCGCCGCCAGTCGGTCGGCCGGGATGTGCTGCGCGATCGACGTGTGCCAGGCCACCGCGAACTGTTCGACGGCGATGCCGAACGCCACTCCAGCCGACAACAGCTCGACGATGGTGGGCGCCAGGGCCGGCCCCAACAGCAGGAACGACTCGGCGAACATGCAGGCCCCCCCGAGCAGCAGCCCGGCGAACCCGGATCCTGCAGGGCGATCATCCCGCCCACGACCATGCCGGCGGTTTCCGCCGCCAACACCACGCCCCAGGCGCTACGGGCAGTCGGGCCAGCGGTGGGTCGGGACAGTGCAGGCGTGCCGGTCGGTTTCGGCGTACCAGGTGAACCGGCCGCCGAGCATCAGCTCGACGGCCAGGTCCAGCCCGCCGTACCCGGTACACAGCGATCCGATGCGCGGTCCGGGCGCCAGCCCGGGCGGTGGTCACTCACGCCACCCCCGACCTGCAGCAAACCCGGCCCCGAGGCAATGCACAACGTCTGTCATTCGCGGCCCTCCTCCTGACCGGAGGCGGCCGGTTCCGGCTTGCGGAGGATCAGCACGTCCTCGTGCGCGATGAGGTGCAGCGGGGTGCCAGCGACACGGGCCTTCCGGACGGCCTGAAGCTGGAAGAATGATGGGCGGGCTACGAGGTGCCCGTCACGGACCGCCGCCAGGAGGGCGACGCACCGCTCAGTGGGTATCAGGCCGGCGCGGACGCCGGCGGCGATGACCGCCGAGGGCAGGTCGACGAGTTGGCCGTTCTTTCGCCAGGGTCGGGCGGTGACCACCACGGTGCCGCCCGGGCGAAGCAGCGTGGCACAGCCGCGCAGGATCTGTTCGAACCCGTCGGTGAGGCCGGTGAGGTCGCGGTAGGCGAGATTGCCCCGGTCGGTGCCGTCGTTGTAGGCGTTGTCGAACTTCGCCACCCCGTCGGCGCCGGGCCGGACGAGGCCGTGGACGGTGGGTCCGTACGGCGGTGAGGTGACCACGAGGGCGACCTGGGCGGTGAGGGCGGCGGGGACGAGGGACAGGATTCGGGTGGCGTCGCCGCGGATCACCGCTGCCCTGCCGGTGGCGCCCTGGGAGTGGGCGTGGGTGATGTTGGCATCGGCGATGTTCGACCACCGCGACTCGTACTCCACTCCGATGGCGTCGCGGTTGGCGTGGACGGCTTCGACGAGGGTGGTGCCGATGCCGCACATCGGGTCCAGCACCAGGTCCCCTGGCTCGGTGTAGGCGTGTACGGCGTGGGCGGCGATGGCCGGCAGCATGCGGGCCGGGTGCTTGACCGACTCGGGCACGTACCGGCCACGCCGCTGAACGGGTCCGGTGCGCTGAGCGGTGGCCCATACCGACAGCCCGTCGGGGCCCGGCTCGGCCCGGTGGCGGCCGTCGTAGGCGCGGTGGCGACCGAGGTATGCGTCGCCGGCCATGCCGGTGCGCGACTGGTTCGGCTCGTCAGGGACAGGAATGTGCTCAGCCACGCCGACCGCCTCCTGGTCGCCGTGGACTCTGCGGCCGATCCGGCGCCTGGTGCTGGCTGAACACGAGCAGGTCGGCGTGCACCCGCAGGTGCGCCACCCCCCGCTGCTGCTCGCCGGCCTGCTGGGCGAGGGTGCGCAGTTCGGCGTCGGTGATGTGGTAGACGAACGCGTCACCCGCGGTGTCCGCGGCTACGGCGACGATGTGCTGCAGGTAGACCAGGCCGACCGTGGCCGCTGCGGTGGCCACCGGGGTGAAGTCCTCCGGCGCGTCGGTCGTGGCGGTGGGGACGGTGACGACGAGGACGAGGCAGCCGCCGGGACGCAATAGCCGCGCGCACGCGGTCAGCAGCCACGCCAGGCGCACCCGGTTCGTGGGGTCGGCGGGGTCCAGTGGCCAGCAGGCCACCACGAGGGTGGTGTTCCCTTGCAGCGAGGTGCCGTGGGGCGGCGGGGTGCCCGGTTCGCCGGTAGGGGGAGGCTCGGCATCGGTGAGGTCGTCGCCGAACCAGACGCCCAGCTCCGGCGGGTCGCCGTCGTCGGCCGGACCGGCCGCTTCCGTGCGGGTCGGCGGAGTGGCCGGGCCGATGATCAGGCTGGAGGCGTCGGTGAACCAGCCGGGGTGGTGCCGGCGCCCGCCGGCCGTGCACGTGGCGGTCAGGGCGTGACCGTCGGTCAGGTCGATGACGGCCTCGCCGGGCCGGCTGTAGGCGGCCACGAGCCGGTAGGCCAACCGCGCGCCGATGCTGCGGCCGATGTCGGTTTCGGTGCGGGCGGTGCGCCACACCGTGATGGGGACCGGCGGGTCCCCGGCCACCAGGTCGATCAGGGTCGGGTCGACCACAGCCGGGTCGACGAAGTGGGCAGCGTCGTGATGCTGCGGCGTGTGCTCGCTCATGTGGTGTCGGCTCCGCGCCGCGCGGACAGTGCGCTGACACCCTCAAACCGGCGTTTGTGTGCTCTGGCGAACGCCCCCTGTCTCTCACAGCCGCTCACCATCGCTTACGGGGCAGGTCAGAGGCAGTGCAGCGATGCGGGGCCGAGGGACCTGGCCAGCGGCTCGCGGGAGTTCACAGAGTTATGGAACGGACGAGCTCACCGCGTGGCGAGCGCCCTGTGGGTCCCTGTGAGTCGCGACCCCACTCGTAGGTGTTGCCAGCAACAGACCCGCCGGCCCCGGTGAGCCTCTGGCTCACCGGGGCCTGATGGGCATGCGCGGGATCTGGCGGGCTGCAGCACATCCGGCTGTGGCGCGGCTGTGGCGCGGGCCAGGTCGCCCTGGCGGAGGGTTTTGCGGGAACAGGTGGCGGCGCCCTCACCTGAGCCGTCGAACGTTGAGGCGCCGTGCTGGTTGTGCCTGGTTGTCGAGCTGTCCGCGCTGTGCGGGACGGTTGTGCCGCCGGCCGGGCGGCTTAAGGAGTACGACGCAGCCGAGACAGGGAGGTCATGGAACGCGACGTCAACCGGAGTACGCGCAGCGGGCAGTTCGTCAAGGAGAGCACGGCCGAGCGCGACCCCCGAGACACCACGACCGAGCACGTCGACGGGAGCGCGGGCGACCGCGAGGTGCACCGCAGCGACAGCACCGGCCGTTTCGTGACGGAGACGACCTCGGAGCTGCACGAGTCCACTACCGAGAATCAGCACCTCCGACGGGTCGCAGGAGGTCGAGAAGCCGGGCGGTCGGGCGAATCGCGGTCACAGGTCTTTGGCCATGTTGCGGCCGGTCTCGGTGAAGCCCAGCTGCTCGTAGAGGGCCCGGGCGCCGGTGTTGTGGGCGAAGACGTGCAGACCGATTCTGGTCAGCGCGTTGTCGTGGCACCAGCGCTCGGCGGCCAGCATGATCGCGCGGCCGTAGCCCTGGCGGCGTACGTCGGGTTCGACGGCGACGTTGTAGACGAACGCGGTGTCGTGGGTGACTTTGACCCAGAGAAAACCGACCCGGCGGTCGCCGTCGTAGGCGTACCAGAAATGGTGGTCAGGGGTGGCGGACTCGTCGGGAAGCAGCTGCGCGTAGGTGTCGGCGGCGGTGCGGGCCGCGTCCTGCGCCGACTGGCCCGACGCGGCGACGCTCTGCGCGTAGTGCGCCTCGGCCTCGGCCCGCCACGGCTTGTACTGATCCTCGGTCATCGGCTCCAGCCGTACGTCCGTCACGACCGACAACCTACCGAGTCAAAAGCACCCGCGCGCACTCTCAGTTCGGGGCCGCCGGTCCACGGCGACCCTAGCGTTACGCGCATGCGAACACGTACCCGTCGTGCCGTCGGCCGATTCAACGCCTGCGTCCTCGGCCTGCGGTCGTCGCCCCGGTTCGGGAAGGCGGTCAGCCGCAGCCTCACCGTCGTCACCCACATCGGGCGGCGCTCCGGCACGACGTTCAGCATCCCGGTCGGCTACCGCCGGGCGGGCGACGTCGTCAGGATCGGCGTACGCTTCCCCGACGCCAAGGGCTGGTGGCGCAACTTCACCGGCGACGGCGCCCCGCTCACCGTCCAGCTGGACGGCGTCGACCGCCCCGGCCACGGCCTGGCCCACCGCGACGCCAAGGGCCGAGTGACCGTCACGGTCTGCCTCTGACACGAGCGAGGCGGACCGTCAGAGGCGGAAGGCACCCGGCGACGCCGAGTTCGCCGGGAAGGACGGTCTCGCCGCTACGAGCGCAAGGCTTCCCACTTCCTCGGATTCCTGCGCCTGCCTGTGCTCTGATCTGCTACCGCCGCGCCGACCGACTCAACCTGTTGACCAGCAACAACCCCAACTGACACACGGTCTTAGGCGGCTGCTGCCGATACGGGGCTGGGGTGCGCGGCACGGCGGTTCGCGGCGGCCCGGCCGGCGCGGGTGGCGGCACGATGCTCGGCCGTCGCCGCCTGCTGCTTGGCGGCTTGCGGGGAGGCGATCCCGGTGAGCAGACCGTTGGCGAGTGCGTCGGTGATGCGGGTGTCGATGCGGCCCAGCCGCATGCGCAGGGCGTCGACGGTGATGCCGAGGCGGGCGGCAATCGGCTCGATCGCCCGGCGTCCGAGCCGCACGTCGATGTAGGGCTGCTCGTCTTCAGGGCTGAGGATGCCGACGCGGACCGCGCGGCGTACGAGCAGGTCGGGATGCCCGTAGGGCACTTTCGGGGTGCGCGGACCGGTGACATGCTCGATATCGTCGACCGTCGTGTACTCCTGGGCCTGCCGGCGAAGGTCGCGGCCGGCGCGCCACGCCGCAAGGCACAGTGAGGCGTACGGGGCGTCGCGGGCCAGGTCCACCCGGTCCTGCAGCGCGGTGAGGAAACCGGTGAGGATCTCCGCGTCGATGTCGCTGGGATCGCCGGTGTAGCCAGTGGACAGCTGTCCCGCGTAGCGGCGCAGTGCGGGCATGGCCATCCCGACCGCGGCGATGACCCACGCCGACCCGGCGAGACGAGCGCGGCGGACCAGTTCCCGCCACACCGCGTCCCGCGCCGCGTGGGCCCGCGGATGCCTCAGGAGCCAGTCCCGCATCGCTGGCAGTGTCACGACACCCGGCGGCAGGCCGACGCCCGGGGCGACGGTGTCCGGGTCGAGTGTCAACGGGGCCGGCTCGCATGTCAGCACCGCGAACGCGGCGTCGGCGGCGGCCAGTGGGGAGGCGGGCCATTCGGTGTCGGACATGCTCATGTCACCACTCCCATGCCAGAGAATGCTGATGCCGCACGTGTGTCACAGCGGCGCCGATTACCCCATGACGAGCACACAGCGCCCCCACAGCGCAGGCCGGGCCTCAGATGACACGGTTGCGCCTGTCATGACACCGCGACTGACATCCGCTCTTAAACATCGATCTCTGCAGGTGGCAGGAGTGGGTGAGAGTGCCGTTGAGCTGCGTATTGATACGCCGACCGGCGGTGTCACCACCTGGGCTGGCCTGTCAGCGACCGCGTCATCGGCGTTGGCGGCCTGCTCGCACACAGCCGATCACAGCGACTCACAGTGGCACCTGCCCGACCCTCTATGAGATCGCCGTACGCCTGTGCATTAGGTAGCCGGGTGTCACGCCGACCGGGCGATGTCACCCGCGCCTTGGGAGGTCATGACACCAGCCGCCGATGTCAAGATCGAGTGTCATGTCACCGGTGGGGACGACACCACGGGCGTTGACATCCGGCTATCCCGCGTCATGACAGCGACGGGCGTCGCCGCCACCGTCGCTGTCCACGATGCCGCGTGTCTGACAGTGACGGCCGACGAGGTTCGTCGCTCACCTCCGCCGCATGCGGTGTCCGGCGGCGCGAGCGCTACCAACGGCCGTTGGGGGTGTGTCTCGGGAGGTCGGGGCTGTGTGCCCAATTCCACGCGCTGTGAGTGCCCGTGACTGGTTGTGAGAACGGGGGGCGTTCGCCAGAGCACACAAACGCCGGTTTGAGGGTGCGGGACTCTTCGCGGCGCCACCCGGCGCTCGAAGGGGTTCCGCCCGCCGCCGGGCCCGGGGAACGCGGGCCGTTGCGAGCCGCATCGCCTCGGGTGCCGCGCAGTGCTTGGTGCGCTGACACCTCATCGAACACACCGCTACCCGGTAAGGAGGAGACGCTCCTCCCGAGGACGGTGCGGCTCGTGACCCGTCTGCTCCCGCGCTCGGCGGCGGTTCCCTGACCGCGCTATGCCCCGCCCGCTCGGCTGGGGCCGGAGGTGAACCGCTCCATGTCCCGCAACTGCGTCCCTCGTATCCCGGCACGTCCGCGTGCCCGTACCCGCTGCCGCACGGCCCGTCGTGTCGGCCGTACCGCCGCCGTGGCGGTGCAGGTCGCCCTGTTCCTCTTGGTGCCCGCCGCCGCGTACGCCGCTCCCGGCGCACCGGGCCTGGCGGCGAACTCGCTGCCGGTGGTGATCGGCAACCTGCAGACGTGGCTGATGGGCATCCTCGCCGCCTTGGCGACCCTGTTCCTCGTTCTCGCCGGCGTGTACTGGGCCACCGCGGGCGGCGACCCGGCGCAAGTCGACAAGGCCAAGGGTGCGCTGAAGAACGCCCTGGTCGGATACGGCCTGGCCGTCCTGGCTCCGGTGTTGCTGGACATCGTCCAAGGCATCGTCGGGGGTTGACCATGGGTTGGCTTTTCGACCAGATCCTCGACTGGCTGGCGTCGGCGATCCTCGCGGCCTTGGACGCGCTGTTCGGGGTGATCAGCAGCGCGCTGCTGATCACCCCGAACGTCACCGCCCTGCCGCAGGTGCAGGCGTTGACCGGCCGTTCGGTGCTGGTCGTCGACACCGTCTTCGTCCTGGCGTTCGTCGCCGCCGGCGTGCTCACCATGACCGCCGCGCAGACGAGCGGTCCCGCTACACCGTCAAGGACCTCATCCCCCGACTGATCGTCGGGTTCGTCGCCGCCCACTTCTCGCAGCTTTGGTGCGGCATGCTCATCGACCTCGCCAACGCCCTCACCGCCGCCCTGACCACGGCCGACGGCGACAGCGACGGGGCGCTGCGGGCGATCAAGACCCACATCGCGGTCGGGCAGGACAAGACTGCGATCCTGCTGTTCGTCGTCTGCGTGGCGATCATCGCGGTGCTGCTCGCGGCGACCGCGTTCAGCGTGCTCGTCCGCTTCGCCGTCGTCCTCGTGCTGACCGCGATCGCGCCCCTGGCTCTGGCCTGTCACGCGCTGCCGCAGACGGACCCGGTGGCGCGGTTGTGGTGGCGCTCCTACGCCGGGATCCTCGCGGTGCCGGTGGTGCAGGGCTTCACCCTCTACGCCGGGCAGTGGATGCTCACCGATCCGGCGCACCTGCTGCCCGTGCTCGGGTTGCCGGCCGATCCGGGCGGGGTGCTGAACCTGTTCGTCGTGATGGTCATGCTGTGGACCACGCTGCGGGTGCCCGCCCTGATGCGCCGCTTCGTCTCCACCGGCACCAGTCGGGGTGCCAGTGTCCTGGGCGCGGCGGTGCGGGTGATCATCGTGCAGCAGGTCACCCGGTCGATGCCCGGCCTCGGTCGAGGGCTTCGGGCGGTGGGCCGATGAACCGCCACGACCCGAACACCCAGCCTGGGCGGGCGCGGATGCCCGCGGACGTCGACGCCCCCGACAAGGTGCTCTACGGATTGACGTTCCGGCAGCTGGCCATCCTCGCCGTGGCCGCGCTGCTCTTCTACGGGGCCTGGCGGGCGCTGCACACCGTCGTGCCGTTGCCGGTGCTGGCCGGGGCGGCCGTCGTCTGCGGTGGCCTGGTCTTCGGTGTCGCCGTCGGCCGCCGCGACGGGCTGTCGCTGGACCGGTGGCTGCTCGCGGCCGTGCGGCACTCGCGGGCGCCGCGGGCGCTATCGACCACCGACACGACGTCGACGACCCCGGACTGGGTGCAGCCGCCCAGGAGCAAGGTGATGCTGCCTGCGCCGTTGACACTGCCCGCCGACGCGATCGACGACGGCGGGCAGATCCGCCTCGGCGGCGCCCGGGCGGCGATCGTCGCCGCCACCACCGTCAACCTCGCCCTGCGCACCCCTGATGAGCAGGCCGCGCTGGTGGACACCTTCGGCCGGTGGCTGAACTCGCTGTCCAGCCCGACGCAGATCGTCGTGTCCGCGCAGCCGGTCGATTTGCGCTCGGCGGCCCGCGGTGTCGCGCGGACCGCGGGCGGTCTGCCACACCCGGCCCTGGCCGGCGCGGCTGCCGCTCACGCCCGGTTCCTCGCCGACCTCGCCGAACGGCGTGACCCGCTGCGCCGGCAGGTCCTCGTCGTCACCCGTACCGGCACCGGCGAGCGGGGCGGGCACGCGGCCCGGCGGAGGGCGGATGACACCGTCCGGGCCCTGTCCGGCCTCGGCGTCACCGCGCGCGCCCTCGACGGGGCCGCCGTCACCGCCGCGATCGCCGCGGCGGCCGACCCCTACCGGCCCCCGTGCCCTGGTCGCTTGGCAGCACCCGACGCCGTCATCACCTCACCCCGCCCGCCCCAGCGGGGACCACACCGAGAGAAGGAACGGACATGACGTTCTTCAGACAGGCCCGCGCAACCGGCCGAGCCGCGTCATCGGCCGGGCTGGCGGCCACGGTCGCACCCGCCTCGGTCGAAGTGACCCCCCGGATACTGCGCGTCGGCGACGGCTACGCCGCCACCCTGCTGGTCACCGGCTACCCAGCCGAGGTGGGCCCCGGCTGGCTCGAACCCCTGCTGTCCTGGCCGGGCCGGCTGGACCTGGCCCTGCACATCGACCCGCTGCCCGCGCCTGTGGCAGCGTCCCGGCTGCGCGATCAGCGGGCCCGCTTCGAATCCTCCCGGCGGGCTGATGCCGGGCGGGGCCGACTGTCCGACCCCGCCGTGGACGCCGCCGCCGACGACGCCGCCGACCTGGCTGAACGCCTCGCCCGGGGCGCGGCGAAGCTGTTCCGCGTCGGCCTGTATCTCACCGTGCACGCTCGCACGGAGGCCGAACTCCTGGACGCGTGCGCGCAGGTCAAGGAGGCGGCCGCGTCGACGCTGATCGAGGTGCAGCCGGCCACGTGGCGGCACCTGGCCGGATGGACCACCACCCTGCCGCTGGCCACCGATTCCCTGCAGGTGCGGCGCACCATGGACACCCAGGCGCTGGCCGCCGCGTTCCCCCTGGCCAGCGCCGACCTGCCCCGCCCCGCTACCCGACGACCCGCCCACCCATGGCGGGGTGCTCTACGGCGTCAACCCGGACTCCGGTGGCATCGTGTGGTGGGACCGGTGGGCGCAGGAGAACCACAACGCCGTCGTCCTGGCCCGCTCCGGCGCCGGCAAGTCGTACTTCGTCAAGTTGGAGATCCTGCGCAACCTCTACCAAGGGGTGCAGCTCGCGGTCGTCGACCCCGAAGACGAGTACGCGCGCCTGGCCGACGCCGTCGGCGGGACCGTCGTCCGCCTCGGCGCTGCCGGGGTGAGGATCAACCCGCTCGACCTGCCGGCAGGCGACACCCGCCCGGACGTGCTCACCCGCCGCGGGTTGTTCCTGCACACCCTCGTCGGGGTGGTGCTCGGGCAACAGCCGCCGCCGGCCGAACGCGCGGCCCTGGACCGGGCGATCCTGGCCGTCTATCGGGCCGCCGGCATCACCGCCGACCCCGCCACCCACCACCGGCCCGCCCCGCTGCTGCGCGACCTCGCCGCGGCCTTGCATGCCGACGCCGACTCCGCCGCGCAGCAGCTCGCGGCCCGGCTCGCCCCGTGGGTCGACGGGTCGTTCTCCGACCTGTTCGACGGGCCGACAACCACTTGCCCTGACGGGCACCTCGTGGTGTGGTCGCTGCGGCACCTGCCCGACGAGCTGCGCACCGTTGGCACCCTCCTCGCCCTCGACTCCATCTGGCGGGACGTTGACGCCCCCGGCCGTGCACGGCTGGCCACCCGCCGACTGGTCGTGGTCGACGAGGCGTGGCTGCTCATGCGCGACGGCGAGGGCGCCCGGTTCCTGTTCCGCATGTCCAAGGCCGCCCGCAAGCGCAACGCCGGACTGACGGTGGTCACCCAGGACGTCGCCGACGTACTCGGCACCGACCTCGGGCAGGCCGTCGTCGCCAACGCCGCCACCCAGGTGCTGCTCAAGCAGGCCCCCCAGGCCATCGACGCGATCGGCGACGCGTTCGGCCTCACCGCCGGCGAGCGGCGGCTGCTGCTCGCCGCCCGCACCGGGCAGGGCCTGCTCATCGCCGGCACCAACCGCACCAGCTTCGAGGCCATCTCCTCCGACGCCGAGCACCGGCTGTGCACGACGCGGCCGGCGGACCTGGCCGACCTCGACGAGGAAGGAGCCGACCTGTGAACCCATCCGGCACGCCGCTTCTGCCCTCGCCGGCACCCGGCCCGTCGGGGCCGGGCGCCGATGTCATCGGGCCGCCGCCCGGGCCCAGCCGATGGGTTGCTGACGCCGCCGTGTGGGCTGTCCAGCGGCCGTGGCTGCTCGCCGTAGCGGCCGCCGGGCTCGTCGCCTCCATCGCGGCCCGCAACCTCCTCGGACTGTGGCGGCACCGCCGGCACGCCCACGGCGCGCGGCTGGTCACGATCGCTCCGCCGCCCGAGGTCGACACGCACAGCGCCGCCGCCCTGTGGGCCAACCTCGCCGGCACGCTGACCCCGTCACGGTGGAAGCGACGGCTCTACGGCAACCCCCACGTGGCATGGCAGCACACCTGGACCGGCCGTCGACTGCTCATCTCGGTGTGGGTACCCGGCACCGTGCCGCCCGGCGCCGTCGAGGCCGCGATCCGCGCCGCGTGGCCCGGCGCCACCACCGCCACCACCCCCGCCACACCGCCGATCCCCCTCGACGTGTCCGCGGCGGTCGGCGGGCACCTGCTGCCCACCGCCGCCGAGTGGCTCCCGCTGACCACCGACCACGACGCCGACGCCCTGCGGGCGTTGATGTCCGCCGGCTCCGGGCTGCGGACCGACGAGTTCGCCTGTGTGCAGGTCCTCGCCCGCCCCGCCACTCCCCGACGCTCTCAGCGCGCCCGACGCGCCGCCGCACGCCTGCGCGACGGCAGGACCGCCGTGCCGGCGATCAACCCCGCCCTCCCGCTGCTGTGGCTCATCGAGCTGTTCCTGCCCGGGCGCATCGGCGGCACCACTCGTCCCGGCGTGCCGGCCGGGCGGCGGGACCCGGGCGTGGAGCGGGACGTGCGGGCGATCCTCGACAAGACGTCCCACCCGCTGTGGCAGACCGCGATCCGCTACGCCGTCGCCAAGGACAGCCAGCGAAGTAGCTCCAGCCCACGAGGAAGACTGAGCGGTGTCGCGGACACTATCGCCGCCTCGTTCGCGGTCTACTCCGGCCGCAACCGCCTCACCCGCCGCGCCCGCCTGTCTGCACCCTTGGCGGTCCTCGCCGGCCGGCGCCTCGGCGCAGGGTTCCTGACGTCCACGCCCGAGCTGGCGGCGCTTGCGGCGCTGCCGCGCGATCTCGCCGTGCCCGGCCTCGACCGGGCCCGCGCGAAGTCCATGCCCGCCCCGGTCGCCGTCCCCACCGGCGGACGCGGCACGAAGGTCCTCGGCACCGCCGAGATCGGCGGCCACGGCGTCGCCCTGTCCGTGCCCGATGCGCGGTATCACCTGCACGTGATCGGATCCACGGGCTCCGGAAAGACGACGCTGCTGGTCAACATGGCCGTCGACGACATCACAGCCGGCCGCGGCACGGTCGTCATCGACCCGCACGGCGACATGGTTCTGGACATCCTCGACCGCCTCCCGGCCAGCGTGGCCGACCGGGTCGTGCTGTTCGACCCCGACCAACCCAACCCGCCCACCCTCAATCCCCTGGCCGGCGACGACCCGGACCTCGTGGTGGACAACCTGGTGTCGATCTTCGGGAACATCTTCGCCAAGGCGTGGGGGCCGCGGATGGACGACGTAATGCGGGTGGCGTGCCTGACCCTGCTGCGCCACGCCAACGTCACCCTCCAACACATCCCGCCGTTGTTGAACTCGGCGCAGTTCCGCTCGGCGATGACGGTCAACCTCGACGACCCGGCCGGGCTGTCCGGGTTCTGGCAGTGGTACGACGAACTCAACCCCGCGCTGCGCTCCCAGGTCATCGGCCCTGTCCTGGCCCGACTGCGGGCGTTCCTGCTGCGCGACTTCGTCAAGCGCACCATGCGCTACCCCCGCTCCAGCTTCGACATGGGCACGGTCCTCGACAGCGGGGCGCTGCTCGTCCGCATCCCGAAGGGTCAGTTGGGCGAGGACACCAGCAAGCTGCTCGGCTCACTCGTGCTGGCACAGGTGTGGCAAGCCGCCACCGCCCGCGCCAAGGTCGCACCTGACAAGCGTCGCGACGCCACCCTGATCATCGACGAGGCCCAGAACTTCCTCACCCTCGCCAACTCACTGGACACGATGCTCGCCGAGGCCCGCAAATACCGGCTCTCCCTCGTCCTGTCCCACCAGGACCTCGCCCAGTTCCCCAAGGACCTGCTCGCCGCGGCCTCGGCGAACGCCCGCAACAAGATCTACTTCTCCTGCGCGCCCGAGGACGCGAGGGTCCTCGCCCGGCACACTCTGCCGGAACTCGACGAGCACGACCTGACCCACCTCGACGCCTACACCGCCGCCGTCCGTCTCGTCAGCGGCGGCCGCCACACGCCGGCGTTCACCATGAAAACCCGACCGCCCAAGCCAGTCGTGGGCGAGTCGGCAGCGATCCGGCAGGCCGCGGCGCAGGCGGTTGCCCCCCAGGACACCGGCGCCATCGACGCTCTCGTCGACCGCTACTCACAGCCGCCCGGCGGGACGCGCAAGCCCCGCCGACAGAACGACAAGAGCAAGCCCTGACGGCCATCGGCAGGGCTGCGGGGGCCCGCCTGGATGTCTGTCAGTCGCCGAGTAGGGATTTCCGTCGCCCCTTCCGCAGACGCTTCCCCAGCCCTTCACCATCGACCACCCACCACCGTCGTCGTACTGCTCTGAGCCGGTCTGACAGTGCTGCACACGGCACTGACGCCACTGGCCACGGCCGCCGGCAATTCCCGACACCCCTCCATGGGAGGGGGTCCATTCCTTCCCTGAAGGGATCCCGCTCGTGTCTACCGACCGTCCCGTATTCCGTCCTCACTCCACCAACCCGCGGGTCGCTGCATCCCGCAGCTCGGTGAGCCGCCGGTCACGCCTGGAGCACCTGCGTCGGCTCACCCTGCGCGACCGTCAGCTCCTCGCATGGCTCGCCGAGCATTACGTGCTGTCAACCGATCAGATCGCCGAGGCGCTGTTCAGCTCCCGCCGTTCGGCCCGGTTACGGCTGGCCACCCTGCACGGTATCGACGCCGTCAGCCGGTTCGTCGATATCACCACCGGAGACAGGCAGTATCTCTACGCCCTTGGTCCCCTCGGCATGCTCGTGCATCCGACCGCTTACAACGACCCGGACCGGCCCGACGCCCGGCCGCCGCGCAGCAGCATCGAACGTACCGAACGCATCGTCGGCAGCCGGCAACTCGCGCACCTGCTCGGCACCAATCAACTGTTCGTCGACCTGTTCGCCTACGCGCGCGACGACCCCACCATGCGGCTGGCGCGGTGGTGGTCCGAGCAGCACGCCACCGCCGCCTACGCCATCGCCGGCATCCGCCCCGACGCTCACGGTGTCTGGTGCGTCGGCGACCGGCACGTCGGGTTCTTCCTGGAGCACGACAACGGGACCGAACCCCTCGCGGTCGTGTTACGGAAGCTGCGCGGCTATGAGCGGCTCGCGCAGTTCGGGCCCCGCTACCCCGTCCTGCTTCGCGTGGCGAGTCGCCGTCGGGAGGCAAATCTCCTGCGCGCGCTGGCCGGGGTGCCGACAGCGATGCCGGTGGCGACCGGAGTACAGGAAGAGCACCCGGCCGGACCCGTGTGGACTCTCGCCGCGGAGCCCGGCTCCCGCCGGTGGCTGCATGAGCTGCCCTCCGATCACGGCCCCGACAATCCCGGCACCAACCCACACCGCTTCACCGATCACCTCAACTCCGACCGCTGGCCGGATGACGGGCCGGATGTCTGACAGCACACGTCGCGGTCCTGCTGGCACCTGCGACGTGGGTGGGACTCTTGTTCGTCATGGTCTTGTCAGCCGTCGCGCCCGTACGATTTCCTGATGATCGAACCGTCGCCGGTCACCCGGTCGTCGTTGCCGCACGTGTTGCCGATCGTGGCGCCGATGCCCATGGCCGAGCTGCCGACCCGCACGTGGTCCGACGAGCAGTGGGAACGGATCACGCTCGGTTACGAGGCTCGCGACATGGACGAGAAGTGGAACGTGTTCGTTGAGGACCAGGTCACGTTCCTGCATCGCAGCTGGACCGGCAACGGGATCTTCGAAGCATCGTTCTCGTCCGTTGGCGGCGGTGGCTGGCGTATCTCAGCGGCAACGGTGGAGTCCGACCCCTCGCGCTACCGTCGCAGCTCCGAGCGATACGACCGGGTGATGGTCGAGCTTGTGCTCAGCGCGATCGTGCTCGGTGAGCCTGCCGTGGATCTACGCGCCGAACTCGTCGCGCTGACATCCCAGAAGTCTGGACGCACCGACCTCCCTGCGGGCCTCATCGAACACAGCGCGCTCGGGCTGAGGTCGACCGCATAGCCGCCGAGATGCTGTCGGGTCACGCCCGAAGGGAGGCTCCTGAGCCTGACCGGGGATGGTGATTCGGTATGTACCTGGTGCGGTTCAGGGCGGTGGTGCCGCGGCACGGCTGTGATCGGCGTTTCGGCGTCGTAAGCGGTGACGGTGTGCTCGTCGAGGGCGACGGTGACGAGTCTGCGGGCATGGACCCTCCCGACTTGGATCTTCTGTCCGGCGTCTGGACGCTGCCGTTTACCGACACGACCCGCTAGACATCCGGGCGGCCAGTGGTGAGACCGGGAAGGCCGTTCGGCGTCGCGGATGCGGCCGTAGACGGTCGGTGGCAAGGGGCAGCGCGGCTGCCCGGCCATGTCGATGGAGTGAGATCCTCCAGGACCGCCCCGACGGCTTACCTGTTCTACCCTCGGCGGATGCCCCAGCAAGTCTTTGCCCGCATCGCCGTAGTCGGCGCGGTGCTCGTCGGTCTTCTGGTGCTGTGTGGCCTCGCCGTCCAGCAACTAGGCGAGCCGATCGAGAGCCCGGGCGCGCGGGCGATCGAGTGCACGGATGCCGATCATCGGATGGCCGAGCAGTTGGCACGAGACCCGGTGCTGACCTCTCCTCCATCCGGCACCACCCTCGACCCTGTCGATCAGGCCCCGTGCGGGGGTGAAAGCGACGATTGGGGGCTCGTTTCGGCGAACATCAGCTTGCCACCGGGCACGTCGATGGAACCAGTCATGGACCACTACCGCACCTTGTTGACCGCAGGTCAGTGGAGAATCGCGCCGACGACAGGATCGGGGAATCTGTTCTGCGCTGACCGTGTGACGAACGGGCAACAGGTCCGGCTACTCCTTGGGTATGGGCGTGTGCCGCCAGGTCCACACACCTACGGCGAGATTGACATCGAAATCAGCTTTCTGCCAGGCGGGGAGGATCTCCGCTGCCACAGCTGAGGGGTTGCCCCAGCTAGGAATCCGGGGCCTCGGCTCCGCCTGAAAACTGACCACATGGTTCCGGGCGGGTTTCAAGGCGGATCCGAGCGGTCGCGGTGGTGCCGGCGCAGGACGACGGCTACGCGGAGACCGAAGACCTGGCGGAGCCGCTTAGCCGCCCGGAAGGCAGCGTGGCCCGTGCACGTGCCCAACAGGCCCTACTTCCCTCCCTCATGTAGTTGGACGATAGCCGCCTGTGTATGTGGCCTTGCTTAGCTTTTGCCGTCGCATCAGGGAGGGGGCGATGGGTGACGGGGCGATGGACGCCCCGTGGACGAGGCCAGACACGGCCTCAAGGTCCGTTAGCAGCCATTCACTTCAACCCTGCCAGCGTTGGTTCTAATGTTCCCTATCGTATGGGCTTGCCGTGCAGACTATCGGCTGATTGCTCCACGACTGGCGGGGTTTGCAGGCGGAGAATGGAAATGGCGTCCGGCTTTAGACCCTGCCGGCAGGCTGAGGAGACGTAATGACACGGACTAAATCTCGTCGGGGTTGCGCAGTAGTCTTCGGAGCACTGCTTCTGGCATTGCCGATCGTGCCTGGTGTGGCACAGGCAGATTCGCCCACATCGGCCAAGGACCCCCAACTCATCACGAACCAGAGCTCGGAACTGCTCGCCGAAATGCGTCGGCAGGAAAAGCTGCACCCCGCGGCGCAAGCTCTGCTCGAGGCCGCGATGAAGCTGCCAAAGAATTCCGGTTACGCTGGTGTGGCGTACGAGGGAGACGGCTTGACCTTGTACTACAAAGGCAACTTGCCTGCCGCCATGACCAGCGCTGTTGCCGATGCCCGCCGGATCGGGCCGGTAGTGGTGAAGGTTGCAGCTTTCTCACGTGCTGAGTTAGATCGGGCGCAGGCACAACTGGAGGCTGCGGATAAGCGGGAGCACAGCAACATCCAGGCGATCGGAACGCGGGACGACGGATCTGGCTTGCACGTGGAGCGCATGCCCCCCGCGACCGCCGAGAAAATGCGGGCCAAGCTGGCCAGCAAGGGCCTGACCAGTAAAGACGCGGACACCTTGGTGGCCGGCCTGAACTTGGGCGTGCCAGTAAAGATGACCACCGCGACGGCACCCATCAACCCGCTGAGCCGGGAGAGCGACTTTTCGCCGTGGAGTGGGGGCGCACAGTTCGAGACTTGGCGCGACCTAGAGAAAAGGTATGAGTGGTGCACGACCGGGTTCACCGTAACGAAGAATTCGCGGACGTACATGCTTACCGCAGCGCACTGCATGACGGCACCGGACGTGGCCTTCAACGGCCACTTTGACGGCGATGCCTACTTTGAGGAGATCGGCCCGGTCTATCAAGAGGACTGGGAACATGATGTCCTGCTAATCGACGCCCCCGGGGAGGCGTGGATCTACGATGGCGGGGTCAACACCACAATCAGAAAGCCAGTGCACAGCTGGGGTTACCGGACGGTCAATGAACTGCTTTGCCAATCGGGGTCAAGGAGCGGTACCATCTGCGGCCTTAAGACCCAAGGCGGAGAGTACACGATCAAGGGCGTGGACTCCGATGGCGATCTCACATATATGAGCGATCTGGGTCTGGTGGAACAGATCAACCACCTCGCGGCCGGTCAAGACGGGGACAGCGGTGGGCCGGTCTTCTCGCTTGACGGAGATGGCGTGCGGGCCAAGGGAACTGTCACTGCGGGGGGTAACTCCCCTTATTATCTGTACTTCGCGGATTTGGACGAGGTCGTTGGCGGCCCGTTGGCCGCGACCCCGCTGACCCAGTGATAGCGTATCCGCCAGCACCATCTCAGGCGCCCAACTTTAAGTTGGGCGCCCGAGCAGCGGTATTACTCGAAATCGAAGGGGCGGCATGCCAGCCAGTTTTCATGGATTATCGCTGATCGTCCGGATGGGAGTCATCCCAGGGCTTATCGTTTTGCTGGCGGCGTGTGGGGCCGAGGATGACATCACGGCCGTGAAGCAGCCCGGCCCGCCCACCTGTCCTGCCACATTCGTTAAGAACGCACCCACCAAGGCCAGCCGCAACGGTGACCTCGTGCCCGAGGGAAGCTCGACGGGGGTGCTGTGCGTGTACTCATTTCCGCGCACCGGAGCCCAGTACCCACTGCGTCAACCGATCCCGTTAGCCGCTGACAAAGTGGACGGGCTGGCCGCTTACCTGAACACGCTCGACCCGGCCGACCTAGAAAGCAACGCTTGCACGCTCGCGGGTCACGATCAATATCAGGTCATTCTTGGCTACCCAGACGACACCAACGTCACGGTAAGGGTCGACTACAACTGCGGGATCGTATCCGCCGCCGGTGCCGTCCGGCAGGTCGGCCAAATGAAGACGCTGTTGGGGTTTTGGCCCGAGCGGGCAATCAAGACATACCGCACCCCGGCGCAGACTCCAAGCAGCCCACTGATCCGCTCCGGCACGGCCGCAACGGGCAACTAACCGGGGGACGGACACGTTCAGCGTCGCGTACTGCGGCACCGTCGTCCAGCCGGCGATCATGACGCGCTACCGACAGATCTTGCAGCAGGCCGGCTACGTGATGGCGGCGGCGGCGCGGGCGAGGCGGGTGAACATCAGGGTCAGCTCAAAGGCTGCGCCACGCTGTTCGCCGGTGAGGTCGGCGAGGCCGTCGCGGGTGGCGGGCTTGTCGGCAAAGTAGTCGCGGACGAGGGTGCCGGCGATTACGCGGGCGGCGTGGTGGGAAACGTCGAGGCTGCGGAACAGCCTGCAGCGGCGTACTGCGGCTGGCCGTCGGCGGCCACAGATGCACTCCGCTGCCGCGGTGCGCTCGCTGTGAACCGTCCCGGATCTTGTAGAGACTTCCCCGCTTGGGAAGGATCGGGAGATGGCAGGAACGAAGCCGTATCCGCAGGAGCTGCGGGAACGGGCGGTGCGGATGGTCGCGGAGGTGCGGCCGAACTACGAGTCGGATTGGGCGGCGATCACGGCGGTGGCGGCTCGGCTCGGGATCGGCACGGCCGAGACGTTGCGCAAGTGGGTCCGCCGAGCGCAGGTCGACGAGGGCAGTGGCCCGGGGTCACGTCGGAGGAGTCGGCGGAGCTGAAGCGGCTGCGGCGGGAGAACGCCGAGCTGCGTCGGGCGAATGAGATCCTGAAGGCCGCGTCGGCTTTCTTCGCGGCCGAGCTCGACCGGCCTACGACACGCTCGTGACCTTCGTCGACAAGCATCGGGACCGCTTCGGCGGAGTCGAGCCGATCTGCCGCGTGCTGCGCCAGCACGGGCTGCAGATCACCCCGAGCGGCTACTGGGCGGCCAAGAAGCGTCCGCCGTCGAGGCGGCAGGTGCGTGATGCGCAGCTGACGGAACTCGTCCGCGAGATCCACTCGGCGAACTACGGCGTCTACGGAGCTCGCAAGATCTGGCACGAGCTGCACCGCCGCGGTCACCCGACGGCCCGGTGCACGGTCGAGCGGTTGATGCGTGACGCCGGCCTGACCGGCGTCGTGCGCGGCAGAAGGATCCGCACCATGGTCACCGACCCCGGGCATGAACGGGCCGCCGATCTGCTCAACCGGGACTTCACCGCCGCCCGCCCGAACCGTTGCTGGGTCGCGGACTTCACCCATATCGCCGCCTGGTCCGGCATCGTCTACGTCGCGTTCGTCGTCGACGTCTACTCGCCGGCGATCGTCGGCTGGTCCGCGGCGACGAACAAACGAACTCCGCTGGTCCTGGCCGCCCTCAACATGGGGCTATGGCGCCGAGACCGCGCCGGACAACCCGTCGGCGCGGGCCTGGTGCACCACAGCGACGCAGGCAGCCAGTACACGTCGTTCCGATTCACCACCCACCTGCTCGATGCCGGTATCGACGCCTCGATCGGCAGCGTCGGCGACGCCCTGGACAACGCGCTGATGGAGTCCACCATCGGCCTCTACAAGACCGAGCTCATCAAGCCCCGAGGCCCGTGGCGCAGCCTCGCCCAAGTCGAACTGGCCACCGCCGAGTGGATCGACTGGTACAACAACCAGCGCCTGCACTCAGCCATCGGGCACGTCCCACCGACCGAATACGCAACGACGTTCTACGCTCAACCCCAGCCCCGCGAGGTGGTTGGAGTCAACAGCTGAGGTCTCCACAGAACCCGGGGCGGTTCAGACGAGCCCGGACCGATCCAATTGCCCAGCGCACGGCGACCAGGGCGACCAGGGCGACGCGGACGTTGCCGAACGGCTGCGGAGTGGTCTTGGGAATCTACGGATCAGGAGGTGGCTGTACAGCCATCCGTACAGCCAGGCCGGCCGACGGGCAGGAGTGACGAGCGACAGCAGCCGACAAGTCGAGCCAGGTCAGCGGCAGTGGCCGACGGCGGCCGACAGCGGTCTTGATCTTTTGCAAGGCGGGGGTCGACGATCGCTTCCCCTCGGGGAGTTCGCGGCGAGCACCCGGCGTGCCATTAGGCGAGGACAACAGGGGGCAGCCGAGGCCACGAGAGACCCTCGCGTCCTCCGTAAGAAGGGCAGCTACTTGGATGAGGGCTAGCGCCAACCGCCTATCGCGTAGGCGGTGAACTGCCACATCTTGTACGTCGACAGGGTAAAGCCTGGGATGTTGCGCCAGGGATAGTCGGTGACGCGATCGCCCAAGGCGCCGAAATGCATGGCCATGCTGCGGGCATCTCCGGCGAGCGCCCACGCATAGGCGAGGCTGCTGTGTGCCTGCACCCAGCCATGCACGGGCCGGAAGTCGGGGTGTCCCACGGACTGCGCCACCGCTCGGCGCAGCTGGTCGCGTACCTCCCGGCGTTTGCGGTATACCGGAGCTTTTTCTTCGTCGTGTAGTTCGTGCTCGATGTGTGCTTCGGCCACGAGCGCCGCGTTGAGCGCTCCAGGTGGAGCCTGCCGGGCGCTCTCCTCGGCAAAGGCATGCATCAGCTCTAGGGAGCCACCCCACTTCGGACACAACTGCTGCAGCATGGTCATCTGGGCGTGGTACGGGTTGGGCCGGGCCTTGGCTGCCCGGTCGTAGCGTCGCCGCGCCTCAGCAAGGCCCAGCTGGAGACCCCGGTTGATGCGCACCCTGCTCGTCCACGCGGCAATGTTGTCCGGCTCGTCGGCGGTCACCTCGCTCAACAGTTGATCGGCTCGGGCGAGGTGACTGTGGAACTGGGCGAATCGTGCGCGACTGACAAAGCGTGCCCGTCGGGCGGTGCGGATGTCCCAGCCCATCCGCACCCAGCGAGCCCCGAGCAGCGTGGCCGCCACCGTCGGGAAGGCAGACCCGTTGGTGGCCCTGTGCAGGAAGCCATCCACACCGCGTAAGTCGGCGACCATCCCCACCGCCACGCTGGGGTCGTGCTCTGCCGGCAACTCGGTGAAAAACCGTGTGACGGCTGGCCAGTCCTCACGGAGGACCGCGTCACGCAGGGGGGTCAGATCGGCGTAGTGGGTGGCAGGGCCGAACTTTGGCAACCGGAGGAGGTCGGATGCTTTCATGACAGACACGGCGCCGAGCATAGGAACTCATGGTCATCTCTGCTGCCCCGCGAGTCGGAGCTCACCACAGTGCACACGTCTGTCAGACAACAAGATCGCTCGTGAGTGCGGGTCGCTCTCACCACGTTCGCACCCACAGCCCGCTTATCAGTCGTGTTGATCTCTCACTGTGCAGGTCAGGGCCCTACGAGGGCGAGGTGCGGCGCCATAGTGCTGTGAGAGCGCGGCTGTACCGTCTCCGGCAACACCTTCACCTCACATATCTCTCCACCCGGTTCGGTCCACCTCAGGGATCCCTCGCCGCACCACCCGGTGTGCGTCGCCCACCCGCTTCGGCCGGTCGGCACAAGCGCCGCGCGGCGCCTCTGTAGGTCGCACCAACCAGTCCGCACCACCTGATCCGACGTTCCTCGACCCGACCCATGCACCCGGTGGGCCGGTCACCTCTGCGCGCCCTCGCGCCCGCGAATGGAGGACCTCACATGACCCCAACCGTCAACGGCACTCGGCTGACCCGACACGGCAGCCGCGTGCCCACCCTCCCCGCCAGGCCAGCCGCCGCGCCGCCGGCAGAGACGGACCGCGTCCCCACGGCGGGGCGCCTTGGCCCGCAGTCGACCGTCACGCCGGCACCAACCATCCACACGATGATCGTGTGCCTGCTCGCTGAGCTGCCCGGTGAGGCGCTCACCGCACACCAGCTCGCCACGCACTTCGGCGTCCCTGGCACCCTCACCGCCCATTTCTGGGCCGTACCTCGGCTACGCCTCTGGCAGCGCCAGTGCATGATCGGCCTGCGCAAGGGCCACCCCGCGCCCTGCGCCGGCGGACCTGTCCGCCTGCTCGACCTAAACGGCATGCGCCACGCCGCCGCCGTCGACGCCGGCATCCGCCACCAGATCTGGCAGCACGCTGTCCACGGCACCCGACCCGCCATTCCGTGGCCGGTGTTCGAGGCCCGCCATCTCGCCAACCCCGACAGGTACTCCTACGACGCCGCCACCGCGGACTTCCACGCCCAACCCCGCGTCAACGCCATGCGCCTGCACGCCGCTGCCAACCCTGGCCCCGGGCAACCCAGCGTCGGCGAGTTGGAGATGTACCAGGCCGGCGCGCTGGCCTACCAGCACTACAGCGCCGCGTCCGCCGTCGTCGGCGACGCCCTGCTCACCGCCGACGGCGGCAAACTCGCCCCGGCCAGCGACGCCCTCGCCGACCGCACCACCTACATCGAGCAGGCCCTGCGCTACCTCGACGCCCTCGCACCCTCACAGCGGCTGATCGCCGTCGCCCTGTAGAGCCCGCCCGCCAGGGCGCGTCGCCCCCCGGGCCAGGGCTCCGGCGGCAGCGCACATCTAACCCCACAAGTTCCCTACACGTCTGCCTTGGCAAGAGGGGGCGCTGGCCGACACCGGGCACATGCCACCGCCTCGCGCCGCAGCCCGCCGGAAGCCACGCACGACGGTCACCCCCTCCGCCACCGCCGGTCGGGGCCGAAAGCCGTTGCGGACGAACACACAGCACCGCCGGGCGCCCTGGGCTGGGGCGTCCGCCCAGCTCGGCCTGCGACAGGCGGCACTGTTCCTCTTCCCGCTCCTCGACAGGAGGGATCGCCGCGTCCCGAGATCCGGTCCTCGCACTTGATCCCCGCCCCGGTCGAAGCGTGGATCAGTGCGCGCCCTCAACTCCCATTACTGCTCACGAGAAGGGACATGCCCATGACCGACACCCCGCACGACACCGTTCCCGCGCACAGCACGATCAAGGTGCTCGCCGCCCTCGCCGAGCTCGGCGAGGCCACCGCGGCGGCCGTGGCCGCGCACACCGAGCTCGCCTACTCCACGACCACCTCCAAGCTGCGCGCCTGGGAAAGCTCCGGGCAGGCGGAACGGATCCGCACCGACGACGGGCACACGCTGTGGCGGCTGACCGCCGCCGGCCGCGCCGCTACCGCCCCGACCCCCGAATCCGGCGTGCAAACTCCTGCCGACCCGGGCGAGAACCCCAGCGTTGAGCTGGCAAGCCCGGACGGGCACGGCCGAAAGGGCGACGACCTGCCGGCGGCGACGCCCGATGAGCAGCAGGCGGCAGGCGCAGACCAGAAAGAACCGCCGGCGGGGGAGCTCGAATCCGTAGCGCGGCCAACTGACGATGCCCCTACGCCCACGTCCGCTGATACCGACACCGCAGGTGCGCCCCCGACCGACCCGACCCCGGATCAGGCGCCGACGACCAGCGACAGCGCTCAAGCACCGCAGGCAGAAGACCGCCCGCCCAACGCCCGGCGAGCCGGCGGGTCGCTGCGGGGAGCGGTTCTGGACGTCCTCCAGGCCCACCCGGACCGGCAGTACAGGGTGGGCGAGCTGTGCCGGCTGATCGATGCCGCGAACGCCGGGACGGGCGCGGCGAAGGCGAGCGCCGGAGCGGCCGCCAACGCCCTGGCCAAGCTCGTCATCGCCGGAAAGGTCGTCCAGACCGTGGAGCGCCCGGCCACCTTCCAGCTCGCCCACATCAGCGGTGGCCAGTAGCCGCCTGTCCCCTGTAGCCCGAGGGCGGGCGTCGAAGTTGGCGCCTCCCGCCCGCCCCCGGTGCTCCTTACCCGAGCAAGGAGCGTCACGAGTGTCTCCCATCCTGCACACGATCGTCACCACCGTCGGCGGGATCCTCGCCGGCCTTGCCCTCGCCGGCGCCCTGCTGTGGCGCCAACACCGGGCCCTCGAAGCGGCCCGTCACGACGCCACCCACGACGAGATCACCGGTCTGCCCAATCGGCGTGTCCTGCTCCCCCGGCTGCGCGCCGCCCTCAACCACCACAGCTCCTTCGGGCTGGTGTTGCTCGACCTCGACCGGTTCAAGACGGTCAACGACACCTTCGGCCACGACACCGGCAACGTCCTGCTCGCCCAGGTCGGGCGGCTCCTGGCCGGCCTCGACGCGCCCGTCGAGGTCGCCGCGCGGCTGTCCGGCGACGAGTTCGCGCTGCTCGTGCGCGGTGACCGCGACGACGTGGCCGCCGCCGCCAACGCCGCCTGGTCGAGCATCAGCGGCGCGCCCCTGCGCCTCGACGACGGCACCACGATCGAGGTGGCCGCGTCGGTCGGCTTCACCCTCCTGCGGCTCGGCATGAGCCCCCGGCACACCCTCGCCGAAGCCGACCAAGCCATGTACCAGGCCAAACGCCTCGGCCTCGGCGTGTGGGGCCACAGCCCATTTTCCGAAGCAGCCAGCTACGGGCGTAGCCGCGACCGGCACCACCACTGACCGAACCCCCATTCATGCCCACCAGGGACCCCGCAGCCGACGGCTGCGGGGTCCTTCCCGTTCCACCACTTTCGAAGGGAGATAAGCGTGCTGTCCTTCGCCGCTGTCCACACTCTCGCCGGCTGCCTCCTCGCCGTCGACGCCGAGGCCGACGTCCTCGGCTGGGGTCGTCCTGCGACGCTGCTGCTGATCCACGACCGGGCCCTGCACCCCGGCTGTTCGGCGAGGCTGCGCGTGATGCGCAGTGTCGAGTTCCCGCTGCACCCCGACGACCTGCTCACCGACCCCGCCGGGTTGCCCGCGCTGCTGCACCGCCTCGCCACCGCCGTCGGCCAGCCTGACCGCACCGCCGGGCCCTATCGGGTCACTCTCGACACCATCATCGGGCTGATCCGCGGCGTCGAGTCCGACGCCCGGCTCCTGGCCTGGGCGGCCGTCTACGACGACATCCTCATCGCCGCCGGTGAGCCCTTCCAGGTCCGTCGGGTCGACGCCGTCGACACCGACGGCCGCGTCTATCAGCTCACCCACCTGCACGGCGAGGACCATCCGCACCTCGTGGTCGACGACGAACCCGACCCTCACGACACCCCGGCTACCGGCCCCGGGCTGGCCGCCCTCCTCGCCGCTACCGCCCGCTTCACCGGACGGAGCCGGTCATGACCCCTCCCGAGCAGCAGCGCAACCACGAGGAGCAAGAGCCGATCTTCGAGACCTTCGGCCCGGAGGGCGAATCGATGCGGTGCCGCATCTGCGGAGCCGTCGACGAGGTCTTCCAGGACGAGGCGCCGTCGATGGCCGGCTACGGCGGAGACACCTACGCCCGCTGCATCCGCTGCGGATCCGTGGAAACCACCGACCCGATCTTCGGCTAGCGCACCAAGCCCGCCGTGTGGCCGCAGCCGACGACACCGGAAGCGGACGCGGACACGCAGCACCCGGTGAGCCCGTCGGCGGGGATTCGTGGGCCGGCGACGGCGCCGTGCGGGACCTGCCCCTACCGCCGCGACGTCCCCTCCGGAGTGTGGGACGCCGCCGAGTACGCCAAGCTGCCCGCCTACGACCAGCCCACCGCACGACAACCGGGCGGGCTGTTCCTGTGCCACCAGGCCGACGGGCGGGTGTGCGCGGGCTGGGCCGGCTGCCACGACACCGACAACCTCCTCGCCCTACGCCTGGCCGCCCTGCAGGGCATGGACCCGGACGAGGTCGCGGCGACGCGCGCCTACGTCAACCCAGACCCGAAGGCCAGGCGGGCGATCCAGCGGCTGCACCCGAAGATCGCGGCACGGCGGTTGCCAGCCGCCGTGCGGGAGTTGCCCGTCCCGCCGGCACCGGCGGACGGGGACTGCCTCACCTGGGCGCCCGCTACCGCGAAGCGGCTGCGGCAGCTCGGTTACCCCGCGCAGGTCGTCGACGTGGCCGGCTGGGCCGACGAGCAGGCCGGCGTCGTCGCCTTCATCCATCGCACGGTCCTGGTCGCCGAACCCGGCAGCGACCCCACCGGCTGGCACGTCATCGACGTGACCGCCCGCCAGTTCGACCCCACCCTGCCCGCCCGCTGGCTCTCCCGGTGGCACGACTACCTGACCGCCCTGGCGGACGCGACCGGCGTCCAGCGGGTCACCCGCTGGCCCCAGCAGTCCACCTGACCTAACTCCGGGACCTGCCGGGGCGGGGTGGCCCGGGCCTTCGGCCCGCGCGGCCCGAGCAACAGCCGCTCTCACCGGCCCTCACCCCGCGGAAGGCCACGCAGCCGCCCGCGCCGCGTGGCCTTCCGTCCGGCCCCGACACAGCCCGCCCAACCCCCACTGCCCGCATTGGTGCGGCCCGATGTGGCCCGCCTCCGCCAGGTCCTGCCCTGAACCCACTGTCGAAGGAGTTGCTCGTGAGCACCCGCTGCTATGTCGGCACCACCGACCCCCACCAGCCGCACCTCGTCCATGCCCGGTTCGTGCTCTTCGACGGCTACCCCACCGCCGTCGTCGGCGCCCTCGCCGGCATCTGGGCCAACCACGCCCGGCGAAACGCCCACGTTCTCGTCGCCGCTGTCCTCGCCCACGACTGGGAGTACCTCGACCCGACGATCACCGCCGCCGCCACGTCCGGGTTCGCCGGGCAACACCCCGTTCCCGGGGTCGGAATGACCCTGACCGCCACGTCGCCGGACGGCACGGTCGAGGCCCCGGAACCGGTCAGCGTCTTCCCGCTGTCGCAGGCCGCGCACCTCGACGTCGCGTGGATTTACCTCATCGACCCCGCCACCGACGCGGTCACCGTGCACACCGACGACGGCGAACCCACCGCCCGCTACCGCCTCGACGCCTGCGCCACCTCGAAGCCCTCCCCGTACGGGACGGACAGCGCCACCGCCCACCCCGTGGTGCCACATCATTGCTGCGTCCCCACGCCGGGGGCGCCGCGATGAGCGCGCGTGCCCTCGGCGCCATCAGCGCGGGCGTGGTCACCCTGCTCGTGCTGTGCGCCGCAGGCATCGGCGCGTTGTTCACCGGCGGACGCACCGCCTCCGCCGCCTGCTACAGCGCCGTCGGGCCCGACGGACAGCCGCCACTGCCGAGCATCAGCGTGTCCCCACCAGCCGTCACCGGCGTCGGCGGGTGGAGCAGTGAGCAGGTCGGCAACGCCGCCACCATCGCCGCCGTCGGCGCCGAACGCGGCGTCCCGCCCCGCGGCTGGGTCATCGCCCTGGCCACCGCGATGCAGGAGTCCACCCTGCGGAACCTGCCCGGCGGGGACCGAGACTCCATCGGGCTGTTCCAGCAGCGCCCCTCGCAAGGCTGGGGCACACCCGCCCAACTCCGGGATCCCCGCTACGCCGCCGGGACGTTCTACACGGCGCTGCTCGCCGTCGACGGCTGGCAGGCCCTGCCGCTCACCGACGCCGTGCAGGCGGTACAGCGCTCCGCCTTCCCCGGCGCTTACGCGAAGTGGGAAGACGACGCGATCGCCCTGGTCCGCGTCCTGACCGGCGGCACCGCCGCCGGCCCAGTCGGGGGCGACCTGGAGCAGGCGATGAGTAACCCGCTGTGCCTGTTCGACGGCGGGGACGGCCAGTTCGGCGGCGAACCGGTTCCCCTGCCGCCCGGGTTCACCCTGCCGCCCGGCACGCCGCTGCCGGTGGTCACGGCGATCGGCTGGGCCCTGGCCCAGCTCGGCACCCCCTACACCTTCGGCGGGGACTGCACCGCCGCGCACTCCGGCATCGCCCGGCACCAGTGCGACTGCTCCTCGCTGATGCAGCAGGCATACCGGGCTGCCGGCATCGGCATCCCCCGCACCACCAGCGAGCAGGTCCACGCCGGAACACCGGTCACCGACTACCGCGATCTTCGGCCGGGTGACCTGCTGTTCATTGCCGGCAGCCGCGGCAGCACCAGCCGCCCGGGTCACGTCGGGATGTACCTCGGCCAGGGGCTGATCGTCCAGGCGCCGCACACCGGCGACGTCGTCAAGATCAACAAGCTGGCGGCCTGGAGCGGCCAGCTCGCCGCCGTCCGCCGCATCACCTGACCGCACAGGCACTCGGCGCTGCCTGCTCCCGCCGCCCGCGGCAGGCCACACCCTGACCGGCCGCGAATTCCTTCCCCCCTCACTACACGGAGGTTGACCATGCGCTGCTCCCTCGTCGCCACCACAGCCGCCCCAGCGGCGGACAGGTCGGCGCCATGACCTACCAGCCGGGCGAGCGCGTCGCGCTCGAACACACCAGCGACCCGCACACCCGCCTGCGTCCCGGCGACGAAGGCACCGTCCTCCGCTACCTGCCCGATCAGCGGATCCTGGACATCGACTGGGACAACGGATCGCGACTGTCGATGTGCCTCGACGCGGGCGACCGGGTCCGCCGCACCGGGCCAGCCGCACCGGATGCCGCCTGGCAGCAGGTCCTCAACGCGTTGCATGCCGCAGGCGCCGCCGCCGGACGGTCGGCGGCGCAGTGGTGGGCGCAGGACGTGCTCGGCGGTCGCGCCCGAGGTGACGTCACCACCATCGCCCGACGGGTTCTCGCCGCCCTCGACGACGGGGACCCGGCGGTGCTCGACGGACTACCGCGGGCCGACCGGTACGTCCTCGCCGACGATCAGGCGCGGTACGCCGAGGCCGCCCCGCCGGGGTCGCCCGCGTGGGAGGGGCTGACCGCCCGCCGCATGGACGAGACCCGGTGGGCGTGGTGCGACGGGTTCGACCACGCGGTCACCGACGAGGTCGCCCGCCAGTGCCGGATCACCCTCAGCCCCACCGGGGACGGCCGGGACCTGAGCCACCTGCACCCGAAGCAGGTGCGCATCGGTGGGCCCGGGGTGTTCGCCGGGGACTGGGCGTGGACACCGAACAGCGACGGGCAGATGCGGATCCCGGTCGGGTTCGTCGGGACGCTGGTCGACACGTGGAACGGGTGGGCGGTGTTCGCCTGCACCCGGCAGGTGGCCGAGGCGATCGTCGCCGACCAGCAGGCCGCCCGCGACCGGTACCGGCAGCACCTCGCCGACGAGGGCGCCACCGCCACCGACGCCGGCGATCTGGTGGACGAGTCGATGGCGCGGATGCGCCTCCACGGCGACGTCATCGAGGTCGACGAGACCAGGGTGTACGGCGACCCGGAGGCGGTGCAGCGCATCGCCCCGGGCGCGGACGGCCGATACATCGTCATGGGCTGGGCCTGGACGTGGATCCCGGTGCATCCGTACGACTGCGACCGCATCGCCGCCGACATCCCCGACCCCCCGGATCAGCCGCCGACGCCCGACGCCTGACCACCTCTCAGCCCCTTCGACGCCTCACGACACCGATCGGAGTAAGCCATGTGCGACGACATCGACGACGAGTTCGGCGACTACGCCCACGAGGAGATCCTGCAGGCCCTCGTGCGGCACCTGCTCACCAGCGACGAGCTGGACCAGCTCTGCGACGACGCCGACCTGCCGCAGCTGACCGACTGTGACGGGCAGCCGGTGCACATCACCTCGGCCCGCAGCTACCGCGACGCCGGCGTGCTCACCCTCGACCGGGGTGTGTGGCTGGAATTGTCCGACGGCAGCGTGTTCGGCCTGACCGTGCACATCTCCCGACGGCCAACCACCGAGGTCACGCTCCGCCGCCGCTAACCCCCGCCCAAGCACCCCCGGCTCGACTTGATTCAGCCGCCGGCGGGTGCGTTCATCGTCGTCGCCGACCCGCGGGTTGGCGCCGGCACTGCACCCAACGCCGGCACCTCCCCGCGCTCGCGGGATGGCCGGCTCCCACGGGTGTGGTGGTCGCCCTGCCTGGGGTCGGCCCGCCTCACCCGTCTCCGCCGCGCGGACAACGCCCCACCGCCCGCGCACCCGGAGACGGGTGCGCGGGCACCAGTTCCCCTACGACAGGAGACCCGCATGGACCCTGCCACCCCACCCACCACCGGCGACGGCGCAGCCGCCGGTTCCGGCGGCGACCGCCGGCCCGGCTACCTCTACCGGCAGGTCGCCGCTCACCTCGCCAGCCACCCCGACCAATGGTTCAAGGTCCGGGAGATCACCGCCGCCATCACCGCCCGATCCTCCGGCGCCGTGTTCGAGGCGCTGAAGAAGATGGCCGCCGCCGGGTACGCCACCCACTACCCCGGCCCGCACCGCTTCCAGATCACCCAGGCCGGCATCGACGCCGCCGGCACCCTCCCACCACCCGCCCCGCGCGCCCCCTCTAGCGGCGGCGGCCGGGCGGGACGAAGGCAGCCGGTGCCGCGCCCGAACGGGGACCTGTACTTCCCCCGCAAGCTCGCCGGCGCCACCGACGTCGACGTGCTGCGCCGGCTGCGCGACAAGCGCATCCCCGTGCTGCTCTACGGGCCACCCGGCACCGGCAAGACCGCCCTCGTCGAGGCCGCCTTCCCCGACCTGCTGACCGTCGCCGGCACCGGCGACACCGTCGTCGAGGACTTCCTCGGCAACTTCATCCCGCTGCCCGACGGTGGCTACGAGTTCGTCTACGGGCCCCTCGTACAGGCGATGCGGGACGGGCGGGCGCTGCTGGTCGACGACGCCACCCTCATCCCCCCGAAAGTCCTCGCCGTGCTGTACCCGGCGATGGACGGCCGTCGGGTCATCACCATCCCCGGCTACCGCAACGAACGGGTCGAGGCCGTCGACGGGTTCTACGTCATCGCCGGCCACAACCCCGGCGTGCACGGCGCCATCCTCACCGAGGCCCTCGCGTCCCGCTTCGACGTGCACATCGAGGTCACCACCGACTGGGACCTCGCCCGCCACCTCGGCGTCCCCGCCCCCGCCGTGCAAGCCGCCATCGCCCTCAACGCCGACCTGGCCTCCGGGCGCGTGTCCTGGGCGCCGCAGCTGCGCGAGCTGCTCGGCTTCACCCGCGTCCGCAAGTCCCTCGGCCTTGCCGCGGCGGTGGCGAACCTCGCCGGCCGCGCCCCTGAGGACGACCGCGAAGCGGTCATCGCCGCCCTGCGGCAGCACTTCGGCACCGACATCACCGCGCTGACCCTCGGCAAGCAGCGCTGAGCCCTGAAGGAGAACAGCCCATGCCTCATCCCCGTACCCACCTGCAGACCGGCACTCCAGCACCCGGTGCGGGCGACCCGGCCTGGCAGGAGTGGAGCCACGCCTGGACCCGCCACATCCCACTTCTGACCGGCCGCACCGACCTGACGGTCACCGTCGCCCCGGGCGCCGGTGGCGGCGCACCCGCCTGCTTCTACCCCGACACGGCCCGGATCGAGGTCGACGCCACCCACATCGGCGCCCCCGACGTCGCCAACCCGCGCCGCGCCGGACACAAGCGCCTCGTCCCGACCGCCTACGGGCTGCTGGTCCACGAAGCCGCCCACGCCGCCCACAGCCTGTGGCGGACCCCGCCCGGCACCCCACCCGTTGTCGCCGCGGTCGCCGAGCTTCTCGAAGAATCCCGGATCGAGTACCGGCAGCGCACCAGGCGCCGCAGCGACCGGCGGTGGCTCCGCCATACCGTCACCGCCCTGGTCAGCCCCGACGACGCCCCCGTCGACGACCCCTGGCACGCCGCGCACCTTGCCGGTCTTCTTCTCGCCCGTGTCGACGCCCGCATCGTCACCGCCAAGGACATCAAAGGTGTCCGCGCCGCCGTCACCGCGATCCTCGGCCGCAAACGCCTCCTCCAGCTGCGCGACGTGTGGCGGCAGGCCCACGTCACCGACGACAGCGACGCCGACACCATGGTCGACCTGGCGTGGCGATGGTGCCGGATCCTCGGCATCAACCCCCACCAGCAACCCCAGACGCCCGTGCCGGATCCGGGAGTGTTCCCCGGCCGGCTCGCCCAGGCCCTCACCGACTACCTCGCCCACGCCGGCGGGCTCACCCCCGCCGAATACCGGGCCCGGCAGATCACCGCCCGGCACTCCGCGCCCGCCAGCTGGACGCGCCGCGACCCCACCGACGCCGAACGCGCCGCCGCCCGACACCTCGCCGCCCGGCTGCGCCGCGCCCGCACCCACCAGCCCGAACCCGACACCCGGCCGAGCCTCATCCCACCCGGCCGGCTCCGCACCCGCCACGCCATCACCGCCCAGGCACAGATCGCCGCCGGCACCATCCCCACCGCCACACCCTGGCAACGCCGCACCACCCTGCCGCCGCCGAAGCCGACCCTGCACCTGGGCGTCATCGTCGACGTGTCCTTCTCCATGCGCCCGTACGCGGCACCGATGTCGTCGGCCGGGTGGATCCTCGCCCACGCCGCCCGCAGCAGCGACGCCGTCACCGCCACCATCGCCTTCGGCAGCACCGTCACCCTGCTCATCGGCCCCCGGCGACGCCCCAGCCACGTGCAGGACATGCACACCTTCGGGGGCAGCAGCACCTTCCTCGACGCCGTCAAACTCGCCGACGACCTCCTGCAGCTCCGCCAACCCGGCCGGTTGCGGATGCTCGCGGTCGTCTCCGACGGCGACCTCGACAGCATCCCGGCAGCACAACGACTCGTCAGCACCCTGCACCGGGCCGGATGCGCGGTGCTGTGGCTGCGCCCCGCCGACCTGGACGGGCACACCTTCACCGACACCACCACCGTCCTCATCAGCGACCCGGTACAGGCCATCGACCACATCGCCGGCGCCGCCGTCGCCGCCCTCGAGCAGGCCTGACACCCAGCCCCGCCCGATCTCCGCCGAGCAGGGCGCCTGCAGACGCCGGCCACGGCCCATGGCCCCGCGTGCCGGATCGACCGGCACCCACCCGGGTGGCCTTCCCCCGCACCGCCTTCAGCCGCTTGCCCGGCTACCCACGCACCCCGGGCACGGCCGCACGGCCGTGCCCGGGTCCCCACCCACACATCTCAGGAGACACCGTGAGCGACCCGCACCGCCTACCGATCACCTCACCGGCTGACCTGCTCACCGCCGTGCCCTACCTACTCGGCTTCCACCCCACCGACAGCCTCGTCATCGTCGGCCTCGCCGGCACCAGAGTCGCCGTTGCCAGCCGCACCGACCTACCCGCCTCCCCCGATCTGGTTGGCTGGGCTGACGACGTCATGCCTCAGCAGCTGCGCATGCTTCACCACGCATCGGTGACCACCGCGATCGTCATCGGCTATGGCCCCGCCAGCCTGGTCACCCCGGTCCTCGACACCCTCACACCCCGGCTGCGCGCCGCCGCCATCGACGTCTTCGACGCGCTCCGCGTCACCGGCCGGCGCTACTACTCCTACCTTTGCCAGAACCCCGACTGCTGCCCCATCGACGGGCGGCCCTTCGACCCCGACCGCAGCGACCTCACCCTGCACGCCATCGTCGCCGGCCACACCGCCCTACCCGACCGGCAGGCGCTCGTCGCCACCATCGCGCCCATCGGCGGACCTGCCCGCGCCGCCGTCACCCGCGCCACCTACCGGGCCCGGGCCCGCCGCCGCGCCCTCACCGCCGACGGCCGCGACGCGCTGATCCGCGCCGGCGAGGACATCGTGCGGAAGACGTTCGCCCGCTACGCCGACGGTCAGGTACTCACCGACGACGAACTGGCCTGGCTCACAGTGCTCCTGCCGATCACCGCCATCCGCGATGCCGCCTGGCGGGCCACCGACTCGCAGCCGTGGCACGTCGCGATGTGGAGCGACATCACCCGCCGCGCCCAACCCGGCCTCGCCGCCCCACCCGCCAGCCTGCTCGCCTTCGCCGCCTGGCGCAGCGGCGCCGGCGCACTCGCCGGCGTCGCCGTCGACCGTGCCCTACAGGCGGATCCCACCTATTCCCTCGCCCAGCTCATCGACCGGGCGCTGCGCGAAGGACTCCCCCCGTCGGTGCTCGACGGCTGGCCCGACCAGGGCTTCCCCGCCACGCCCTGACCCACGCCCGCCCCCACCTGTGAATCCGGAGGAACCTATGTCCGATCAGCTCGACGTCCTGCGACGACTCGCCCTTGTCGAGGGCTACCGCTTCGACGCCGACCAGTTCCACCACACCACTGCTCAAGCCCCCGATACGGTGTGCGCGCTCATGTCCGCCGTCGGCGCCATCACCACCGCCGACGCACAGATCGCCGCGCTCAGGGCCGCAGCAGACGTCCTCTGGGAGGTCTACGAGGGCCCACGCCCAGCCGACGTCACGGCGATGCGTGAGCGGCTCGCTCAGGTCACCGACGCACTCGCCCGCGCACTCGCCGAACGGGACACCGCCCGCTCACGGCTGCGCCGCGAGTGCAAGACCCTCGCCGACCTCGGCACCGCTCTGATCTCCCCCGCCCACAACGCCCCGCCGACTGACCAGCCAGACGACGCCGACCCGCCGACGCCCTGACCCAGCGGCGCCGACACCCCGTCGGCACCAACCGTGCCGGCACCGCACCGTCTGCCGGCAATCCGCCTTCAAGCCTCGCTGGCGGCGGATACGGACGCCAGCACAACCGATCACCGACATCAGAGCGAGAAGCGCGTTAAGGCGTGTTTCATAAGCCGGTCAGAGCCACTCGGTGATGATGGTGATGGTCAGGACGGCTTGGAAGCGGACGGCGAG
>NZ_JBRIQN010000056.1:0-37881 GCF_052981855.1 Micromonospora sp. LZ34 | reverse complement strand
GGGGCTGCGGCCGGCTCCGGCCCGGCGGCCGGTACGGCGAGCGCGGCGGGCTGCTCGCCGCCGGCGGGGGCCTTCGCGGCGCCGGCGGCCACGAGGGCCGGAGCGGGCGCCACGGCGGTGCACAGCGCCGGCTCCGGACCAGGCGCCACGGCGGTGCAGAGCGCCGGCTCCGGACCGGCCGGTGCGCCCACGGCGCCGGGGGCGCCGGCACCGAGGGCGAGCGCGACGGCGACGGCGAGGCCGGCCGTCAGCCGCGCGGCCCAGCGCGCCACCCACCACAGGGGACAGGTGAGCGCGACGGGAAGCACGGCGACCACGCTACCGTCCGGGCCGGTCCCCCGCATCGCCGCCGGGCGTGTCGGCCGGACGCCGCGCCGACGGCACCGACCAGGGTGGACGCCTCAGCGGGAGTCGACGTACGCCGATCGCTGGTGCGCCGTGCGTGGGCCCGGCGCGGCGCCCGCCGAGACACCCGGGCTCGGCTCCGTGGCCGGCGCCGCGGCGCCGCTCGGCACCGTCTGGTTCGGACGGCGCGGGACGAGCCGGCGCATCATCGGCGTCTCCGGGTGACGGTGCAGCAGCGCGGCCAACCCCAGGTTCAGCACCAGGAAGCCGAGCACCGCCGCCACTCCCCACCAGCCGGTGAAGCCGGCCTCCAGTCGCCGGTGAGCCGGCGCACGGTGATCAACACGAAGACGAGGTGACCAGCACGTCTCGGCGGCGTCGGGGGCGACCGGCGGCCGGGGGGCCGCGGCGCGCCCGGTGGGGGTCGCCCGCCCGGGCACCCTACCGGGCGGGGCGGGGCGGGCCGACCGAGGCACGACGGCGACCGGCGTCTGTGCACGGGACGTCCGGTGGCCTAATATTCCCCGAACCCTCAGGTGCGAGCCGCCCGGCCCCGGTGGCCGGCCGGAGTCGAGCGGTGACGTGTGTCCGCCCGGAACGCACCCGGGGGCGAACGAGAGGCGGAGCGGCGAGATGCACCAGCGGATCCTCATGCGGGCCAAGAAGGGCCCGTTCGACGTCTACTCCCCCGAGGAGGCGTTCGAGGGCAACTGGATCGGCGAGAACAACGGCAACCTCGTCTTCAGCCACGTCGCGCACAAGCTGCTCAAGACCCGCGGCACCGAGATCACCTCGAACGGGTTCAAGATCGACCTCCGCGAGGCCGACATGATCAACGAGCGGTACGACGTGTTCGTCATTCCGCTCGCGAACGCCTTCCGGCGCAGCTACGCGCACCGGCTCGTCACCATGACCAAGTTCATCGAGCGGCTCAAGATCCCGGTGGTGGTGCTCGGCGTCGGCGTGCAGACCGACGTCAACGGTGACCGCGAGTACCTGCGCCCGATCGACGAGGTGGTGACCCGGTTCGTCCGGGCGGTGCTCGACCGCTCGCACAGCATCGGCGTACGCGGGGAGATCACCGAGAGCTACCTGCGCGCCCTCGGCTTCTCCGCGGTCGACGTGATCGGCTGCCCGTCGATGTTCCTGCACGGCGACAGCCTGCGGGTGGAGAAGAAGAAGGCCACCCTGGAGCCGACCGATCGGCTGGCGCTGACCATCTCCCCGTACGTCAAGTCGATGGCGAAGATCATCGCCGCGCACCAGGAGCGCTACCCCAACCTGCGCTACCTGCCGCAGGACCTGAAGACCCTGGGCACCCTGCTCTACGGCGACGCCCCGGAGGACCGCGGCAAGTCCAGCCCCATCCCGATCCACAGCTCGCACCCGCTCTTCGTCGAGGACAAGGTGCGGATGTTCCTCGACCCGTGGACGTGGATGGACTACCTCTCCGGCTTCGAGTTCGCGTTCGGCACCCGGATCCACGGCACCATCACGGCGCTGGTCTCCGGCACGCCCGGATACCTCTTCGCGCACGACTCGCGCACCCTGGAACTGGCCCGCTACTTCGACATCCCGCACCGGGTGATGAAGGACGTGCCGGCCGACGTCGACGCCGCGCAGCTCTACGACGAGGCCGACTACACGGCGCTCAACGAGGGGCACAAGGCGCGGTTCGCGACCATGCTGTCCTTCCTCGCCAAGCACGACCTGGGCAACTCGTTCGCCGACGGCGACAGTGCCGCCCGTTTCGACGCCGAGGTGCGCGCGACCACCTTCCCGCCCGCCGTCCGGCCGGCCGGCGCCACCGACCGGGACACCCTGCTGGCCCGGGTGCAGTGGCTGCGCGACCGTAACGCCGGAATGCGGCAGGACGTCGAGACCCTCCAGGAGCAGCAGCTGCGGGCCCGGGTGCGGCGGGCGGTCGGCGGCCCGGTGCGGCGCATGCTGAACCGTTAACCCACCGCTCGGCGGACGTTCAAGGACTCCACCTCCGCCGGCCACGTGAGGTTCCGGGGCCGGCCACCCTCGGGGTCGAGGGTGTCGGCGTGGTCATTGAGCCGACGCAACCGCTGCTGAGCATCGTCGTTCCGGTGTACGGCGTCGAGGCGTACCTCTACCAGTGCCTCGAGTCGGTCCGCGCCGACGTCCCGGCCGGTGACGCGGGCGCGGTGGAGCTGATCGCCGTGGACGACGCCTCACCGGACCGCTGCGGGGAGATGCTGCGCTCGTACGCCGCCGGCCGCGCCGACGTCCGTACCGTGCACCTGACCCGCAACGTCGGCCTGGGGCTCGCCCGCAACGCCGGGCTCGACGTCGCCACCGGCCGGTACGTCTGGTTCGTCGACAGCGACGACTGGCTGCCGCCGGGGACGATCCCGGCGGTGCTGGACCGGCTGCGCGCGCACCAGCCCGACGTGCTGATGCTGGACCACCTGCGGGTGCACGAGAACGGCCGGCGGGAGGTCGACGCGAGCAGCCATCTGCTGCGCGGCATACCGGACGTGGTCCGGCTGGCCGACCGGCCCCAGCTGCTGCGGGTGCAGCACACCGCCTGGAACAAGGTGGTCCGCCGGGACTTCCTGACCGAGCTGGAGCTGCGCTTCCACCCCGGCTGGTACGAGGACATCCCGTTCAGCCACCCCCTGCTGATCGGCGCGGAGAAGATCTCGGTGCTGGACCGGGTCTGCTACCTGTACCGGCAGGGCCGGCTCGGCGCAATCACCTCCACCCGCAGCGGCCGGCACTTCGACGCGTTCGACCAGTACGAGCGGCTGCTCGACTGGGTACGCCGGCGCCACCCGGACGAGCGGCTGCACGCGGAGCTGTTCCAGCTGATGGTCAACCACTACCTGGTGGTGGCCGGCAACGACGACCGGCTGCACCCGCACCTGCGGCGCGCCTTCTTCCGCCGCGTCGCCGAGCACTACCGCCGCTACCTGCCCGCCGACGGCTATCCCCGGCCGGGCGGGGTGGCCGGGCTCAAGCACCGGCTGGTGGGCCGGAACAACTACCTCGCGTACGCGGCGCTGCGCCGCGCGCACCGGCTGGCCGGCCGGCTGCGCCGCGCTCCGGAGCCGCCGCGGCCCGACTCGGCCACCGCGCCCGGGCCCGCCGTGCCGGAGACGGCGCGGGCGGAGGCGCTGATCGGGCGCGGGCAGCCGTGAGGGTGCCGCGCCGGGCGGCACGTCGGGGGCGGGACAGCACCCGGCGCCCGCGTTTCCAGGTCGGCCGCCACAGTGGCGGCCGACGACGACAGGACCGCACCCCGGTGCGGTCGTACGGTGAGCAGAGGTCGGCATGACGGCGACAGTGAAGATCGGACCGCACGCGGTCGGGGCCGGGGAGCGACCCGTCGTGGTCGCCGAGATGTCCGGGAACCACAACGGTGACCTGGACCGGGCGCTGGCCATCGTGGACGCGGTCGCGGCCAGTGGGGCGCACGCACTCAAGCTCCAGACGTACCGGCCGGACACCATCACCATCGACGTCGACACGCCCGACTTCCGCATCTCCGGGGAGCACGAGCTGTGGGGCGGGGAGAACCTCTACCGGCTCTACGAGCGGGCGCACACCCCGTACGAGTGGCACGAGCCGATCTTCGCGCGGGCCCGGCGGCACGGGCTGACCGTCTTCTCCTCGCCGTTCGACGCCTCGGCCGTGCGGCTGCTGGAGGAGCTGGACGCCCCGGCGTACAAGATCGCTTCGTCGGAGCTGGTGGACCTGCCGCTGATCCGGCTGGTCGCCGGCACCGGAAAGCCCCTGGTCATCTCCACCGGGATGGCCACGGTCGCGGAGATCGACGCTGCCGTGCGCACCGCCCGGGACGGCGGCGCCGGCGGCATCGTGCTGCTGGCCTGCACGGCGTCGTACCCGGCGCCGCCGGCCGACAGCAACCTGCGCCGGCTGCCGGTGCTGGCGGGAGCGTTCGGCGTGCCGGTCGGGCTCTCCGACCACACCCCGGGGATCGGCGTGGCGGTGGCCTCCGTGGCCCTCGGCGCCTGCTTCATCGAGAAGCACGTGACCCTCGACCGGGCGGACGGCGGGGTCGACGCCGACTTCTCGCTCGACCCGACCGAACTGGCGGCCCTGGTTGCCGAGTCGGAGCGGGCGTACGCCGCCCTCGGCGGCACCGCGATCGGTCCGACCCCGGCCGAGCGGGAGGGGTTGCGCTTCCGGCGGTCGCTCTTCGTGGTCGAGGACGTCCGCGCCGGCGACCCGGTGACCGCGGCCAACGTCCGGTCCATCCGGCCCGCGGGCGGCCTGCCGCCGGTGGAGATCGACCGGGTGCTCGGCCGGACCTTCACCGTCGACGTCCCGCGCGGCACTCCCCTGAGCTGGGACCTGATCTGATCCACCCCGGCCTGACGCGGTCCGGCTGCCCCAGCAGGCGCCACGCGCCGGCGGCCGGCGGTCGGTGACCTGTTCGGTGCGCGCCCTGTCGAGCTGCCCCGCCCCACGGGGCACACGTCGGCCGCCCCGCCGGCGTCCGACGACAGGCTCCACGCGCGCCCTGCGAGCTGGGGCGACACATGCCGGGGCAGAGGTTCCGGGTGGCGGACGTTGGTAGGCACCGCGAGCCCGGCCGAGCCGCCGCACGGCACCTCCGGACGCGGCGCGGGTACGGGCGGTCGCATGGACGGGGCAGCTCGACAGCTCCCGTGCCGGTGGACGGCACCCGGCCTCGGCGCAGCTCACCGGGGTGAGCTCCGGTTCAGCCGGCGGACGGCGGCGGGGCGAAGGCGACGGTGACCACCAGGTCGCCCCGGCGCAGGGTGCGCCAGAGCGCGCCGGTGCCCGGCGGGACGACCAGACCGTGCCGGCGCCACCAGGCGGCCATCGGCACGTCGGCGAGCTTGCAGAGGCACTCCGCGCGGGTCCACCGGGCCCAGAAGTCGGCCGTGCCGAAGCGGTGGGCCAGTGCCGGCGGGACTGCGCCGTCGACCCGCTCCGCGTCGACGGCCACCCGCCAGCCTGCTGTCGGGCCGTACCAGCCGACGCAGCGGCCGTCGTCGAGGTGGCTGCGGGTGACCGCCGCGGCCAACTCGGCGGGGGTACCCACCCGCAGGTGCCGGTCGGCGGCGCCGAGCAGCGCCGGCACCGGGCGCGGCCCGGCCGGTTCAGACGGACGCCGCACCGTCGACCACGATGACCTGGCCGTTGATGTTGGTCTGCTCGCGCAGCAGCATCCGCACCACCGGGACGACCTCGTCCGGCTCGGTGAGGTGACCGGTCGGGGTACGGCGCACGATCTGGTCGAGTTGGGTGCGGCCGAGCACGGCGGACATCTCGGAGGCGAAAAAGCCCGGGGCCACCGCGTTGACCAGCATCCGGCCGCCCAGCTCCCGGGCCAGCGACCGGGTGGCGGCGTCCATCCCGCCCTTGGTGGCCGAGTATGCGACCAGCCCGGGGAAGCCGCGCTGCGCGCAGATCGAGGTGACGTTGACGATCCGGCCGCGCCGCCCCTGAGCGAGCATCCGGCGGACCACCAGCCGGGTGAGCCGCAACGGTGCGGTCAGGTTGGTCTCGACGATCCGGGCGATGTCGTCGGTGGCGGTGTGCACGTGCAGCGAGTCCTGCCCGACGGCCGCGTTGTTCACCAGGCCGTCGACCGGTCCGAGCCGCTGCTCCGCCGCGCGGAGGAAGGAGCGGGTGGCGGCGAGGTCGGTGACGTCGACGGCGTCGACGTGCATCCGGTCGGGGTACTCGGCGGCGAGCTTGGCCAGTTCCGGGGTGACGGTGCGGGCGAACGCGGCCACCCGTACCCCCCGGGCGACCAGGTCGGTGACGATGGCCAGGCCCAGTCCGCGGGAGCCGCCGGAGACGAGCACCACCGAGGCGGGCGGGACGGGCTGGGGGTCGGGGTGGTCAGACATCGCTCTTCAGGGTCTCCTTGACGGGGATCTCGGTCAGCACACGGATCCGGCGGGGCACCGCGTGGTCGGGCAGCCGGCCGGCGCACCAACGGACCAGGGCCGCCTCGTCGGGCGGCTCGGCGGCGTGCGGCGCCGGGACCACCTCGGCGACGACCATCCGGCCGAGCAGCGGGGCCCGACGGCCGGTGACCCGGGCCCACGCCACCTCCGGGTGGGCGGTGAGCACGTCGCGGACCAGACCGGCGGAAACCTTGCTGCCCCCGACGTTGATCTCGTCCGAGTCGAGCCGACCGGTGATCAGCACCCGGCCGTCCACCGCCTGCACCCGGTCGCCGGTGCGGACCGGACCGTCCAGCCCCGCTCCGTGGTACGGCGAGGTGATCACCAGCTCGTCACCCCGGACGGAGAGGGTGGGCCGGCCCGGGACCTCCCGGTCCAGCCACTCGACCGGGAAGCCGGCCCGGCCGTCGTGCACCACGATCGACGCGCCGACCTCCGAGGAGGCGTAGATCCAGGAGATCCGGGCGGCCGGGAACAGCTGCCGCAGCTGGTCCAGGATCGCCTGGTCGACGGGCTCCCCGCCGAGGGTGAGCTGGCGCAGCGGCACCCGGGCCAGCGCGGCGGCGTCCCGGTAGAGGGTGCGTCGCCAGAAGGTCGGCGTGCCGGAGACGGCGTCCACGCCGTGCGCGGCGGCGAGCACCGGCCAGTCGTCCAGCTCGTCCGGCTCCACCACCACCAGGTGCTGCCCGGGCTGGGTCAGGGAGAGCGTCACCACCTGCCACCAGGCGTAGCTGCCCGGCGCGTACGGGCAGAGCCAGGTGCGTTCCGGCTGGGCGCCGCGAACGGTGGTCAGCGAGGCGAGGGTGTGCCCGACCCGCTTGGGACGACCGGTGGAGCCCGAGGTCAGCAGCCAGAGCCGGCCAGGCTCGGCCGGGCGCGACGGGCCGGCCGCCGGGGTGGCGTCGTCGCCGAGGGCGGTGACGGTGAACCCGGCGGCGCGCAGCTCGGCCCGCATCGCGTCGTCGACCCGGCCGGGCGTGCCGATCAGCAGCTCGGTGCCGTGCACCGCGTGGTGCCGGGCCGCGGCGAGCGCGTACCGGGCGGAGTGGGCGAGCACCGCCGCCGGGGACGGCAGGGTCAGCTCGGGCAGCTCCCGCCAGCTGACCGGGGCGCCGGCGACGACCAGCCGGTTGTCGGCGCCCGCGGGCTCGCGGCGCGGGGTCGCGGGTGGGCGGGCGGCGGAGACGGTCACTGCCGCTGCAGCTCGACGAGGAAGTCGAGCACGTCGCCGACGGTGGCGATGCGGCGCAGGCCGGGGGCGTCGAAGTTGAGCTCCTCGCCGGTCTCGTCCTCGACCCGCAGGGCCAGTTCGGAGAAGTCCAGCGACCGGAAGCCGATCTCCCGCAGCTGCGCGGCGTCGTCGTCGGGCAGCGCCTTGCCCTGGTTCCGCAGGACCTGCGTCATGAGGTCGCGAATCTGCGCGCGACTCAATTCGTTCATGCGCCGGAGTGTACCGCCCGAAGAATGGATAGCTGATTTACCGGGGGTTGCCGGTAGGGTGCCGCACGACACCATTGAACGGTGCGGAAAGTGAGAGGCACGTGCTGCGCGAAGCGACCGGGGACGACGTTAACCTGATGTTGTCCTGGCGTAATCAGGAAATCAACCGGCAGGTCAGCAGGAACAGCCACGAGATCACCCCGGCCGAGCACGCCCGGTGGTGGTCGGGGGTGCGCACCGACCCGGGCAGGCGGGTGCTGATCTACCTCCGCGACGGCCGGCCGTGCGGCGTGGTGACCTTCTTCGACCTGCGCCTGGCCGACCTCCGGACCGCCTCCTGGGGCTTCTACCTGGACGCAGAGGGGTTGGCGGAGCGTGGCGAGACGCTGCCGGCCTGGTTGGGGATCATGCGGGAGGCGGTCGACCACGCCTTCGACGATCTCGGGCTCGACCGGCTCGACGGCGAGGTACTCGCCCACAACACGGTGGTGCGGCAGATGAACCGCCGGTTCCGATTCGTCGAGGGCACGCCCCGGCAGGAGGTTTCCGACGGCCGGGAAATCACCGTCATCCCGATTTCCCTGACCCGGGCGGATCGGCGCCGACGCTGACCTCCGGCACACCGGACGACAATTGTGCGATCCGCATTAACCGGGCGTCGTTCGGCCAGCCATCCGCCGTTAACCCGGCACCGGGAAACAGCGGGAGCGGTCACCGGAAAATGGTGCGGAATTCAGCACCGGGAGACGGCGGCGCGGCCGGTTCAGCCGCGCCGCCAGGCGGCCCAGTGCTGCGCGGGGTTGCCGCCCAACCGGACGAACCCGTACCGGGCGCCGTCCCAGTCGTCCGGTTCGCCTGGCGCCCAGCGGACGAAGACCACCTCCGCGGCGGCGGGCGGCCGATCCCCGAACCACCGCACATCGGTCCAGGTGACCTGGTGACTGAGGTTGAACCGCAGGGTGTAGTGCACCCCGACCGAGGCGTAGACCCGCTCCCCCGGGCGGACGCCCAGGTCGGCCACCCGGGGCGTCGGTTCGGTCGCCGTCACCAGCGGCCGGACCATCCGCTGCGAGATCACCTGCATGGTGCCGAGGTTGACCACGACGAGGGCGACCAGCACCGGCACCCGCAGCCGGGGCACCCGCAGCGCCGCGACGAGCAGCAGGCAGCCGGCCACTCCCACCAGCGCCCCGGTGACCGGGCGCAGCTCCCGCCAGCCGCCGGTCAGCGCCATCAGGTCCGGCGCGCTGAAGCCGCCGTAGCGCAGTTCGTGGCCCCGGCTGCGCACGTACGCCAGCCGGGCGGCGATCAGCGCGGCGCCCACCACCAGCAGCGCCACCGCGACGGCCGTGCGGCGCAGCGCCGCCCGGCGCCCGGCGGCGAGCAGCACCCCCACCCCGACCAGCAGCCAGAACGGGGCGAGCATCTGCACGTACCGGCCGTAGATCGCGTCGAGCGGCTTGCTGGTGATGCCGGCGAGGATCACCGACGCGCCGACGGCGACCCCGACGGTGGCGACCAGGGCGACGCCGAGGGTCCAGCGGACCGCGTCGCCGCGGTCCGGCCGGCGCAGTTCCCGTGCGGTGGCGGCCCAGGCCACCCCGGCCAGCCCGAACGTGATCACCACCAGGTACCAGAGCTGGGTGCCGATCGCGGCGCCGAGCCGCAGCAGCCCCTGGCCGGAGGCGATCGCCCGCAGCGTGCCGCCACCGGGGTCGTTGCCGAGCAGGTACACCCGGTCCCCGAGCAGCCGGATGCCCGCCTCGTTGACCAGCGCCAGGGCGAGCACCGGCAGCAGCGCGGCGAGCACCCCGCGCGGCCGGATCCGGCCGCGGGCCAGCAGCAGCAGGACCAGCCCCGCGTGCACGGCCACGATGACCAGCCCGCGCGAGTGCAGCAGGTGGAAGGCGCCGACCAGCACCCCGACGGTGGCCGCGGCGAGCGGCCCGGCTCGCCGTACCCACCGGTGCACGGCGAGCAGCCAGGCGACCAGCAGCGGCGCCAGCACCGCGTCGATCATCGCCACGTTGGCGTAGAAGGCCGCCGCCGGCAGGGTGGCCGCGGCCCCGGCGGCGGCCAGGGCGGCCGACCGGCGCAGCCCGAGCAGCCGCCGGCCCAGCAGGTAGGACAGCGGAAAGAGGGTGGCGTTGACCAGCGCGTTGATCAGTTGGACCAGCCGGTAGCTGTCGGCGAAGTCCCGGTCGCCGAGGAACGCCGGGCTGATCAGCATCGGGTAGCCGACCCGGCGCAGCGGGCCGTTCTCGCTGCTGAAGCCCCCGGGCCCGCCGGCCAGCGCGCGGGCGGTGTTGAGGTAGCTGTCCTCGTCGGTGTGCGCGATCGGCAGGTGGATGTGCCGGGCGAGCCACATCCGCCAGCCGACGCCGAGCAGCCACCCGACGACCAGCAGCACCGGCACCACCCAGCGCCGTCCGCCCGCGGCCGCACCGGCCGGAGCCGCGCCGCCCGGGCCCTCGTCGGCCGGGATCGGGTCCGCCGGAGCCGTACCGCCGGCGGCGGCGTCGGGCGGGTCCGCCGGGGAGGCCGGCCGCCGGGTCACGTCGCTGCCGGTAGCCATCACCGTCTCCTGCTCTCGTCGCCGGTGCCGGCCGCGCGCGTGCCCGCGGCGACCCGGCCGGACGACGTGTGGGTGGGCCGCGCGCACCGGGCGACCGGCGCGGCGGCGTGCGGAAGCGCGTGCGACACGGCCCGCACGGCCGTCGGGTCACCTCGCGCGCCGACACTGTAACGGCCCTACCCGGCCCGGTCAGCCCGCCGCTGAGCTGGGCGGAAGTGTTCGCCTGCCCGGTGCTCGGCATTAACGACGCCAGCCCGAGCGGTTCATCCGAGGGCGTCGGCCCGTTAACCCGCCCCGTCTAGCGTTCCGATCCGGTCGGCCGGCCGAGGGCCGCCGGATCATCCACCGACACGGGAGCACCAAATTGAGTGAGTTGAATGGTTCGTCCATTCTGGTCACCGGAGGAACGGGTTCCTTCGGCAGGACCTTCCTCCGGCACGTCCTCGCCGAGGCCGACCCGGCCCGGGTGGTGGTGTTCTCCCGCGACGAGCTCAAGCAGTACGAGCTGCGCCAGCAGCTCGGCGACGACCCGCGGCTGCGGTGGTTCATCGGCGACATCCGGGACCGGCACCGGCTGACCCGGGCGATGCACGGGGTGGACCACGTCGTGCACGCCGCCGCGCTCAAGCAGGTGGACACCGCCGAGTACAACCCGTCGGAGTTCATCGCCACCAACATCACCGGCTCGCAGCACGTGGTCGACGCCGCGATCGAGGCCGGCGTGCGGAAGGTGATCGCGCTCTCCACCGACAAGGCGTCCAGCCCGATCAACCTGTACGGCGCCACCAAGCTGGTCGGCGACAAGCTCTTCGTCTCCGCCAACCACTACGCCGCGCACCACCCGACCCGGTTCGCCGTGGTGCGCTACGGCAACGTGGTGGGCAGCCGCGGCTCGGTCGTCCCGCTGTTCCGCCGGCTGGCCGCCGAGGGCAAGAGCCTGCCGATCACCGACAAGCGGATGACCCGCTTCTGGATCACCCTCGACCAGGCGGTCCAGTTCGTCATGGACTCGTTCGACCAGATGCAGGGCGGCGAGCTGTTCGTGCCGCGGATCCCCAGCATGCGCATCCTCGACCTGGTCGAGGCGGTCGCGCCGGAGGCGACCACGCACGAGATCGGCATCCGGCCGGGCGAGAAGCTGCACGAGGAGATGATCGCGCCGGACGACAGCCGGCGGACGCTGCGCGCCAGGGACCGGTACATCGTGCAGCCGACCATCGCCGGCTGGGGCTACCAGCCGCCGGTCGACTGCGAGCCGGTGCCGGACGGGTTCGCGTACCAGTCGGACGGCAACGACGAGTGGCTCAGCGTGCAGCAGCTGCGGGTCATGCTCGGCGGCCCGGCGTGACCGGGATGCTCCCGTACGGCCGGCAGTCGGTCACCGACGACGACGTCGCCGCCGTGGTCGCCGCCCTGCGCAGCGACTGGCTCACCACCGGCCCGCAGGTCGACGCGTTCGAGGCCGACCTGGCGCGGTGGACCGGCGGAGCCGGCTGCGCCGCCGTCTCCAACGGCACCGCGGCGCTGCACGTGGCGTACGCGGCGGCCGGCGTCCGCCCCGGCGACGAGGTGGTCGTGCCGCCGATGACGTTCGTGGCGACCGCCAGCAGCGCGGTCGCGCTCGGCGCGCGGATCGTCTTCGCCGATGTGGAGGAGGAGACCTTCACCCTCGACCCGGCGGCGGTCGCCGCGGCGACGACCGCGCGCACCCGGGTCGTCGCCGCGGTCGACTACGCCGGCCACCCGGCCGACTACGACGCGCTGCGCGCCGCGCTGGCCGGCTCGGACGCGCTGCTGCTGGCCGACGCGGCGCACTCGATCGGGGCCAGCTACCGGGACCGGCCGGTCGGATCGCTGGCCGACCTGACCACCTTCTCGTTCTTCCCCACTAAGAACCTGACCACCGCCGAGGGAGGCGCGGTCGCCAGCACCGACCCCGAGCTGGTGAAGCGGGCCCGCCGGTTCCGCAACATCGGGCTGGTCCGCGAGCGCGCCGAGCAGCGCTGGCCGGACGAGGGCGGCTGGCACCAGGAGGTGCACGAGTTCGGGCTGAACTACCGGCTGCCGGACGTGCTCTGCGCGCTCGGCCGCAGCCAGCTGCGCCGGCTGGACGACTTCCTCGCCCGCCGGGCCCGGCTGGTCGCCCGCTACGACGCGGCGCTGGCCGACCTGCCCGGCGTGCGGATCCCGGGCCGGCGGCCGTGGGCCCGGCCCGCCTGGCACCTCTACCCGATCCGGGTGCTCGACGGCCGCCGCCGCGAGGTGTACGAGCGGATGCGCGCCGCCGGCATCGGCGTGCAGGTGAACTACATCCCGGTGCACTGGCATCCCGCCTTCGCCGACCTCGGCTACCGGCGCGGTTCCTGCCCGGTGGCCGAGTCGTTCTACGCCGAGCAGCTGTCCCTGCCGCTCTTCCCGGACCTCAGCGACACCGACCAGGACCGGGTCGTCGACGCGCTGGACGCGGCGCTGCGGGGCGTCCCGGCGCGGACCGCCGCCTGAGGGACGCCGATGCACCACGCCAACCACTTCTACGGCCACGCCCACGTGCTGGCCCGCTACGCCGGGCTGGCCGACGGGCACCCACCGCGGATCAACGGGTACGTCCAGCACGGCTGGAACATCGGCGACGGCCTCGCCCCCGGCCACCCGTACGCCGAGCGCACCCCGAGCCTGCTCTGGTCCGAGCAGACCCGGCGCCGGGCCTGGTCGGTGGGGCGGCGCAACGTCACCGTGATCGGGGCGCCGTTCGCGTACCTGCTGGCGCTGCGCCCCGAGGACCCGCCGGAGCAGGAGCGGGAGGGGACCATCTGGTACCCCTTCCACGGCTGGGAGGGCCAGCACGTCAGGGGCGACCACCGGAAACTGATCGCGCTGATCCGGGCCACCGAGCCCGGCCCGGTCACCGTCTGCCTCTACTGGCACGAACACCGGATGCGCCGGGTACGCCGGCTCTACGAGAACGCCGGGTTCCGGGTCATCTGCCACGGCTACCGCGGCCACTGGTGGCGGGACACCGACCCGCTCTTCCTGGACAAGCAGCTCACCGAGCTGCGTCGGCACCGCCGGGTGGCGTCCAACCGGCTGACCAGCGCCATCTTCTACGGCATCGCCGCCGGCTGCGAACCAGCGGTCTACGGCGACCCGATGGTGCTCGCCGACGAGGACCCGACCTTCGGCGGAACCGCCCGGATCCGCCGCCAGTGGCCGCAGCTGCACGGCGAGTCGGTGCACCTGCCGACCGCCGTGGAGATCGCCCGGGCCGAACTGGGCACCGACCACCGCTTGCCGCCGGCCGCGCTGCGCGAACTGCTCGGCTGGGCGCACCCGCAGGAGGAGACGAGTTGACCATTGAGACGGCGCCCCGGATCGCGCTGCCCGGCGGGGAGATGCTGGCCTGGTCCGACCTGCCGGCGGTGCGCCTCGCCGACGGTGGGCCGCTGGCCGCGCTGCTCGCCCGGGTGGTGCCCGCCGGGGCCCGGGTGCTGCTCGCCGGCCCGCACGACCCGGCGCTGCTCGACCGGCTGGCGCACGCCGAGGTGACCTGCCTGCTGCGCAGCTACCCGGACGGGGTGGCGTTGGCCGACCGGGCGGCCCGGGTCGTGGTCGGCGGACCGGCCGGGCTGCCCGACGATGGGCCGTACGACGTGGTCGTCGCGCCGGCCGGGCTGGACGCGGTGGAGTCGGTCGAGGGGCCGCGGCTCGGCTGGGATGGCGTGCTGGACCGGCTGGTGGCGGCGCTGCGCCCCGGCGGCGACCTGCTGCTGCGGCTGGACAACCCGATCGGCCTGCACCGGCTGGTCGCCGTCTCCCCCTGGTACGCCGCCCGCGAGGACGCCGCCTGGACGGTCGGCGGGGTGCTCGACGCCGCCCACCCGGCCAACCTCGACCGGCTCCGCGACCGGCTGGCCGGGGCCGGGCTGCGCGCCGACGCCTGCTTCGCCGGATACCCGCGGCCGGAGGCGGCCACCGCGCTGCTGGACACCGGCGCGCTGGCCCGCCGTACCGACTCGGGCCTGTTCGACGCGGTGCTGCACGGCGCCTGCGCCGGCGGCTTCGCCGACCGCGACGTGCTGCGGGACCCGGCCCGGCTGGCGGTCGACGCGCTGCACGCCGGGCGGGCCGCCGACCTCGCCCCGGGCTGGCTGGTGCTCGCCCGCAAGGCTGCCGGAGCCGACCAGCCGGCCGCCGGGGAGCGCCGCGACCTGCCCGTGGCGTTGGTGCAGACCGGCCCGCCCGGGCTCGGCGTGGTCGAGGTGGTGGACACGCCCGCGGGCTGGCGGTGGCGGGTCGACCGGCCGGCCGACCGGAGCGGGCCGGCGGCGCCGTACGCCACCCGGGAGGCCGCGTACCGGGACCGGGCGGCGCTGGCCGGGCCGGTCCCCGACGGCCGGCTGCTGCGCACCCTGCTGCTCGACGGCTGCCTGCGGCGGGACCTGGACGAGCTGCGCCGGCTGCTGCGCGGGTACGCGGCGTGGCTCGCCCGCCAGGCCGACGCCGGCGGCCGGCTCTCCGGTGCGGTGGCGCTGGCCGGAGTGGACAACGTCGTGGTCGCCGGCGACGACCACGCCGTGCTCGATCCGAGCTGGCGGGCCGCCGAGCCGTTGCCCGGCGACGTGGTGCTGGCCCGGGGCCTGTGGCGGTTCGCCGCCGACCTGCTCACCGGCGGATGCGCCCACCCGTGGACGTCCACCCTGGACGTGGCGGGCCTGACCGTCGTGCTCGGTGGCCTCGCCGGGCACGACCTGGCCCGGGCGACCGTCGACGCGGCGGTGGAGACCGAGGCGGCGATCACCGCCGCGCTGCGCGGGCTGGACGCCGACGGGCGGGTCGCCCTCGCCAGCGAGCTGCGCGGCGTCGACCCCACCGACCCGCCCCCGGGCCCGCGCAGCTACCAGCAGCTGCGCGAGGCGTGGCTGCGCCAGCGCGAGGAGCTGACCCGCCTCGGCGCGCTGCTGAAGTGGACCGAGGAGCTGCTCACCTCGCGGGAACGGGCGCTGCGCCGGGCCGACGCCACGATCAACCTGCTCAGCGGCTCGCTCAGCTACCGGGTCGGCCGGCTGGCCATCACCCCGGCCCGGCTGGCGAAGCGGGGCGCCCGGGCCGCGAAGCGCCGGGCCAGCGCGGCCCTGGGTACCCGGCAGGAGGAGCAGCAGTGACCGGGCCGGAGCGGACGGCACCGCAGGCCGGCCCGGCGGCGCGGCCGGTGCCGCGGGCCGGGGCGGCACCGCGGGTCGGCGCCCTGCCGCAGGACGGCACCGCGCCGCACGATCCGGTCACGCAGGCCGGTGCGGGGCCGCGGATCGTCGGCGTCGTGCAGGCCCGGATGGGTTCGTCCCGGCTGCCCGGCAAGGTGCTGCGGCCGCTCGCCGGACGCAGCGTGCTGGGCCGGGTGGTCCGGGCCGCCACGGACAGCGGCGTCCTCACCGACCTGGTGGTGGCCACCAGCACCGACCCGGCCGACGACACGGTGGTCACCGAGTGCGCCCGGCTCGGCGTGGCCTGCCACCGCGGGCCGGTCGACGATGTGCTGACCCGGTTCGTCGGCGCGCTCGACGCGCACCCGGGGGACGCGGTCATGCGGTTCACCGCCGACTGCCCGCTGCTGGACCCGGAGATCGTCACGCTGGTGGCGTCGGTCTACCGGGCGGTGCCCGGGCTCGACTACGCCAGCACCTCGATCGCCCGTACCCTCCCCCGCGGGCTGGACGTCGAGATCATCCGGGCCGGGGCGCTGCACGCCCTGGACCGACTCGCCACCGGCCACCACCGGGTGCACGTCACCTCGTACGCGTACACCCACCCGGACCTGTTCCGCGTGCTCGGGGTGACCCTCACCCCGGACCGCTCGGGGCTGCGGCTCACTCTCGACACCGAGCAGGACTGGCAGCTGGTGCGGGCGGTGACCGACCATTTCGGTGACGTCAGCGTGCCGCTGGCCAAGCTCGCCGACTGGCTCGACGGGCAGCCGGCGCTGCGCGCCCTCAACGCCGGGGTCCGGCAGAAGCGGCTGGAGGAGTCCTGAACACGGTACGCGTCGGGCTGCGCTGCGACGCCGGGCCGGACCGCGGCGTCGGCCACCTGGTCCGCTGTCTCGCGCTCGGCGAGGAGTTCCTGGCCCGGGGCGTCGCGGTGGAGCTGTTCGGGTCGGTCGAGCGGGTCGGCTGGGCGGCCGCGCAGCTCGCGGCGCGGGGCATCCCGCTGCACCCCGGCCCGGAGACGCCCGCCGAACTGGTCGCCGCCGCGCGCCGGCACCGGCTGGACGTCATGGTGCTCGACTCCTACGAGCTGGATCCGGCCGGGGCGGGCGCGCTGCGCGCGGCGGGCGTGCTGACCGTCGCCGTCGTCGACGGCGACACCCGGGGGCAGGACGCCGACCTCTACCTGGACCAGAACTTCGGCACGCGGACCGTCGCGCCGGCCGGTCGACTGCTCGCCGGCAGCGCGTACGCCCTGCTGCGGGACTCGGTGGTGGCCGCGCGGCCGGCGGCGCCCCGGCCCGCGACGGCGGTCGGCCGCCCCCGGGTGCTGGCCTTCTTCGGCGGCACCGACGCGGTCGGCGCCGCGCCGGTGCTGGCGAGGGTGCTCTTCGCCACCGGGCACCCGATGGACCTCACCGTCGTGGTCGGCCGCCCCGAGGTGGAGGCGGACCTGGCCGCGGTGTCGCCCGGGCGGGGGCAGGCGCTGCACCCGGTGCCCCCGACCGACCAGCTGCCCGCCCTGATCGGCGCGGCCGACCTGGTGGTCAGTGCCGCCGGCACCTCCACCTGGGAACTGTGCTGCCTCGGCGCGCCGGCCGCGCTGGTCTGCGTGGTGGACAACCAGCGCGAGTCGTACCACCGGGTGGTGGCGCACCGGCTCGCCGCCGGCCTCGGCGAGCTGCCGGCGCTGACCGGTCCCGGGGTGGCCGGCCGGGCGGCCCGGGCCGCGGCGGCGCGGATCCTGCGCGGACTGCTCACCTCGCCGGCGCACCGCGCGGCGCTCTCCGCCCGGGCCTGGGCGGCCGTGGACGGGCGCGGCCGCGGCCGGGTCGCCGACGCGGTGCTGACCGCGGTCCGGCCCGCCGCCGTCGCACCCTGACGGTCGTACGCCTGTACGAAGACCCGGCTAGGGTGGGTCGCATGTCGCAGGCCGCCTACCAGCCGTCGATGCTCGACCTCACCGACGCCGGGCCGGCACTCGGGCCGCTCGCCGGCGACGTGCGCCGGCACGTGCTCAGCCGGGGCGCCTGGGTCGACCACCTGCCCGGCTGGGTGCGCGGCTCCGACCAGGTGCTCGACACGCTGCTGCGGGAGGTGCCCTGGCGGGCCGAGCGCCGCACCATGTACGACGCCGAGGTGGACGTGCCCCGCCTGCTCTGCTGGTACGCGGGTGGCCGCGAGCTGCCCCACCCGGTGCTGACGGAGGCGCGCGAGACGCTGACCCGGCACTACGCCGCCGAGCTGGGCGAGCCGTTCGTCACCGCCGGCATGTGCCTCTACCGCACCGGGCGCGACAGCGTGGCCTGGCACGGCGACACCCTGGGCCGGTCCGCGCACAGCGACACCATGGTCGCCATCGTCTCGTTCGGCTCGCCCCGGCCGCTGCTGCTGCGCCCGCGCGGGGGCGGGGCCAGCCTGCGCTTCCCACTCGGGCACGGCGACCTGATCGTGATGGGCGGCTCCTGCCAGCGCACCTGGGAGCACGCCATCCCGAAGACCGCCCGGCCGGTCGGCCCCCGGGTCAGCGTCCAGTTCCGCCCCGCCGGCGTCGCCTGACCGGCCCGCCGCCCTCAGAGCAGGCCGGCCAGCTTGTAGAGCACGAGGGAGCCGGCGACCGCGACGTTCAGGCTGAGCCCGCCGCCGACCATCGGGATCTCCACCGCCGCGTCCAGGGCGTCCAACGCCTCCGCTGGAATGCCGGTGGCCTCGTGCCCGAGCACCACGACGGTACGGCCCCGGGCGGCGGGCAGGTCGGCGAGGCGGATCGCCTCGTCGGCGAGCTCCACCCCGAGGATCCGGCTGCCGGCGGCGCGTTCGGCGGCCAGCCAGCGCAACGGGCTGCCGACCCGGTGCACGCAGCCCGGCCGGCGCAGCGTGTTGCCTCGGGCGACCGCCTCGTCGACCCAGCGGAACGGCGGCACGGCGAGGCAGGCGCCGACGGCGTCGCAGGTGCGCAGCAGCGTGCCGAGATTGGCGCCGTGCATCGGCCAGAGCGGGGCGGCGACCAGGTGACCCCAGCACCGGTGCGGACGGGGACGGCGGGCGGCACGCAACTCGCGGCGCGGCCGGACCCGGATGGCGGCGCTCACGCCGCCGCGGCGACTCCGCCGTGGTGCAGATCGGGCATCGAGAGGTGTGCTTCGCGGCGCACACGGGCCATCGACGGTGACAGGTCGCCCGATTGTAGACGGCCCGGCCCTGCCGTGACACCGCCGGCGGATCTGCGCCGCCGCCGGCCACCGGGCGGGCGATAGTGCGTCGGCCAGTCGCGCCGCCGATCGCGGCCGTGGCACGGTCACCCACCTTGCCGTGGCGTCATCGGCGGCCGTGCCAGAATCAACGCTCAGGGTCCCTCACGCCCCCGCCTCCACCTCGAGCGAAGGGCGCTCCATGACCCAGTCCTCCACCGAGCCGCGCTCCCGCTGGTCCCCGTGGTCCCTGCACGGCGACGGCCGGTCCATCCGCCCCGGCGACGTGGTGCACCCCGCCGAACGCCTCTCCTGGCCGCGCACCCTCGGTGTCGGCGTGCAGCACGTGGTGGCGATGTTCGGCGCCACCTTCACCGTGCCGCTGATCACCGGCTTCCCGCCGGCCACCACGCTCTTCTTCTCCGGCCTGGGCACGCTGTTGTTCCTGCTGATCACCGGCAACCGGCTGCCCTCGTACCTCGGCTCGTCGTTCGCCTTCATCGCGCCGGTGCTCGCGGCCAAGGCCGGCGGGGACATCGGGCCGGCGCTCGGCGGCATCGTGGTGGCCGGCTTTGCGCTGGCCGCGGTCGGGCTGGTCGTGCAACTGGCCGGCTCGCGCTGGATCGACGCGCTGATGCCGCCCGTGGTCACCGGCGCGATCGTCGCGCTGATCGGCCTGAACCTCGCCCCGGTGGCCTGGGACGGCGGGGGCAGCGGCACCGGGGTGAAGGCGCAGCCGCTGATCGCGGTGGTCACCCTGGCCGCGATCCTGCTCGCCACGGTGGCCTTCCGCGGCTTCCTGGCCCGACTGTCCATCCTGCTCGGTGTGGTGGTCGGCTGGCTGCTCGCGGCCGTGCTCGGTGACCTCGACCCGAAGGCGGTCGACGGGCTGCGCGAGGCCGCCTGGGTCGGCCTGCCCGAGTTCCACGCGCCGAGCTTCAGCCTGCGCGCGGTCGTGCTGGTGATCCCGGTGATCCTGGTGCTGATCGCGGAGAACGCCGGCCACGTCAAGGCGGTCGCCGCGATGACCGGCCGCAACCTGGACCGGGACATGGGCCGGGCGTTCCTGGGCGACGGGCTGGCCACCGTGCTGGCCGGCTCCGGCGGCGGCTCCGGCACCACCACGTACGCGGAGAACATCGGCGTGATGGCGGCGACCCGGGTCTACTCGACCGCCGCGTACTGGGTGGCAGGGCTGGCGGCGGTGCTGCTCGGGCTGAGCCCGAAGTTCGGCGCGCTGATCCTCACCGTGCCGGCCGGCGTGCTCGGCGGCGCCACCACCGCGCTGTACGGCCTGATCGCCATCCTCGGCGCGCGGATCTGGATCGAGAACCGGGTGGACTTCCACGACCCGGTGAACCTGCTGACCGCCGCGGTCGCGGTGATCGTCGGCGCGGCGAACTACACGCTGACCGCCGGTGACCTGTCGTTCAACGGCATCGCCGTCGGCACCGCCGCCGCCCTGGTCGTCTACCACGGCATGCGCCTGGTGGCCCGCCTCCGCGGCACCACCCCCGAGACCCGCCCCGCCCCCGAACCCGAACTCTGACCCGCCCACCCCCCACCCGCCTTACCCCGTTGATCATGAGGTTGGCGGGGCGAGATGTCCGGTTCGGTGCCGTCAACCTCATGATCAACGGAGGTGACGGGGCGGGAGGGCGGGAGGGGCCGGCTGCGGCGGCAGCCGGCCCCTCCTCGTCCGGGGTCAGTCGCGTTCGACCTGGTGGCCGATGACGGTGGGGCCGAGCATGACGGCGAAGCCGGAGCCGTCGCGGCGCGGATCGGCCGCCGGCAGCTCCACCGGCTCGCCGTTGGCGGTGGCACCCACCGGACGCGGCCCGACCCAGGCGACCACCACGTCGGTCTCGCCCTTGAGGAACCGCTGGGCACGCACCCCGCCGGTCGCCCGCCCCTTCGCCGGGTACGCCTTGAACGGCGTCACCTTCACCGTCGCCCCGGTGGAGGTGACCACCATCGGCTCACCGTGCGCCGGGTCGTCGGTGCGGACCGCGCCGAAGAACACCACCCGCGCACCGGCCGGCAGGTTGATGCCCGCCATGCCGCCGCCCTTGAGGCCCTGCGGGCGAACCGTCCCGGCGGCGAAGCGCAGCAGCGACGCCTCCGAGGTGATGAAGGTGAGCGCCTCGGCCCCGTCGGTGAGCCAGCTGGCCCCGACCACCTCGTCACCCTCGCGCAGCCCGATGACCTCGAACTCGTCCGAGCGGACCGGCCAGTCCGGCGCGCAGACCTTCACCACGCCCTGCCGGGTGCCGAGCGCCAGCCCCGGGGAGCCCTCGGCGGTCGGGCCGAGCGGCGCGAGGCCGACCACCGTCTCGCCGGCCTCCAGCGGCACCAGCTCGGCGGCCGACATCCCGCCGCGCAGCGACACCGTGCCGGCCTGCTCGGGCAGCACCGGCAGCGGCAGTACGTCGATCTTGAACGCCCGCCCGGCGCTGGTCACCAGCAGCACCCGGCCCCGGGCGGTGGAGTGCACGACGGCGCCTACGGCGTCGTGCTTGACCCGGCCGTGCCGCCGGCGCCCCTCGGCGGCCTCCTCCGACTCGGCCGCGGTCCGGGCGACCAGCCCGGTCGCGGAGAGGATCACCTGGCACGGGTCGTCGGCCACCTCCAGCGGACCGGCCGGCGCGGACGCCGCCAGCACCTCCTTGAGGTCGCCGTCGACCAGGGTGGTGCGCCGCGGAGCGCCGAACTGCTTCACCACCGCGGCCAGCTCGTCGGAGACGACCTTCTTGAGCACCTTGTCGTCGTCGAGGATCTTCGACAGTTCGGTGATCTCGCCGCGGAGCTTCTCCTGCTCGGCCTCCAGCTCAATCCGGTCGTACTTGGTGAGCCGGCGCAGCGGAGTGTCCAGGATGTAGGTGGCCTGGATCTCGGAGAGCTTGAACTTCCGCATCAGGCCGTCCTTGGCCGCCTGCGCGTCCTCGCTGCCCCGGATCAGCTTGACCACCCGGTCGATGTCGAGCAGGGCGATCAGCAGGCCGTCGACCAGGTGCAGCCGCTCCTCGCGCTTGCGGCGGCGGTAGGCGCTGCGCCGGGTCACCACGTCGTAGCGGTGCGCCAGGAAGACCTCCAGCAGCGCCTTCAGCCCGAGGGTCTGCGGCTGCCCGTCGACCAGCACCAGGTTGTTGACGCCGAAGGACTGCTCCAGCGGGGTGAGCCGGTAGAGGTCGGCGAGCAGGGCCTGCGGGTTGACCCCGACCTTGCACTCGATGACCAGCCGGGTCCCGCTCTCCCGGTCGGTGAGGTCCTTGACGTCGGCGATGCCGGTCAGCCGCTTGGTCTTGGTGACCTCGTTGGTGATCGCCGCGATGACCTTCTCGGCGCCCACGCCGTACGGCAGCTCGACCACCGTGATGGCCTGCCGGCCACGGCTGCCCTCCAGCGGGCCGATCTCCACCTTGCCGCGCATCCGCACCACGCCGCGCCCGGTCTCATACGCCCGGCGCACCTCGTCGAGACCGAGCAGCAGGCCGCCGGTGGGCAGGTCGGGGCCGGGGACGAACTCCATCAGCCGGTCCAGCGTGGCGTCCGGGTGGTTGATCAGCCAGCGGGCGGCCTGGACCACCTCGCCGAGGTTGTGCGGGATCATGTTGGTCGCCATCCCGACCGCGATCCCGGACGCGCCGTTGACCAGCAGGTTGGGGAAGGCGGCCGGCAGCACGGTGGGCTGGGTCAGCGAGCCGTCGTAGTTCGGCTCGACGTCGACGGTGTCCTCGCCCAGCTCGCCGACCAGCAGCATCGCCTCCCGGGACATCCTCGCCTCGGTGTAGCGGGCGGCGGCCGGGCCGTCGTCGGGTGAGCCGAAGTTGCCGTGCCCGTCGATCAGCGGCGCGTTCAGCGAGAAGTCCTGGGCCAGCCGGACCATCGCGTCGTAGATCGCCGTGTCGCCGTGCGGGTGGTACTTGCCCATCACGTCGCCGACGATGCGGGCCGACTTCACGTGCCCCCGGTCGGGGCGGTGCCCCTGCTCGTACATCGACCAGAGGATGCGCCGGTGCACCGGCTTGAGGCCGTCGCGGGCGTCGGGCAGGGCCCGGGAGTGGATCACCGAGAAGGCGTATTCCAGGTAGGAGTCGGAGACCTCGGCGACCAACGGGTTGTCGAAGACCCGCGCGCCGGCCTGGTCGAACGCGGAGTGGTCGACCTTCGTTTCCTTGCGGCGTGCCATCGCTCAGCCCTCCCCTCGAACGAACGTACTCATGCGTCGATCGCCTCCCGGTCGACCAGGTCGGCCGAGTCGATCAGCCAGTTGCGGCGCGGCTCGACCTTCTCTCCCATGAGCAGTTCGAGGATCCGCTCGGCGGCGTCGACGTCGTTGAGGGTGATCCGGCGGACCGCCCGGGTGGCCGGGTTCATCGTGGTCTCCCACAGCTCGTCGGCGTCCATCTCGCCGAGGCCCTTGAACCGCGGGATCGGGGTGACGATCTGCTTGCCGGCCTTCTCCAGCTTGCGGACCGTCGCCGCCATCTCGGCCTGGGTGTAGGTGTAGATGGTCTGCGGGTTGCGCCCCTTGGTGGTGATCTTGTGCAGGGGCGGCATCGCGGCGAAGAGCCGGCCGGCCTCGATCAGTGGCCGCATGTAGCGGGCGAAGAGCGTGATCAGCAGCGTCCGGATGTGCGCGCCGTCCACGTCGGCGTCGGCCATGATCAGCACCCGGCCGTACCGCAGCGCCGACAGGTCGAAGGTGCGGCCGGAGCCGGCGCCGAGCACCTGCACGATGGCCGCGCACTCGGCGTTGTCCAGCACCTGCTGGAGGTTGGCCTTCTGGACGTTGAGGATCTTGCCGCGGATGGGCAGCAGCGCCTGGTATTCGGCGGAGCGGGCGAGCCGGCCCGTGCCCAGCGCGCTGTCGCCCTCCACGATGAACAACTCGCTGCGCTCGATGCCCGCCGCGCGGCAGTCGACCAGCTTGGCCGGCATCGACGCGCCCTCCAGCGCGGTCTTGCGCCGGGCGGCGTCCTTCTGCTGCTTCTGGGTCAGCCGCACCCGGGCCGCGTCGACGATCTTCTGGAGCACGGTGCGCGCCTCGGCCTTGGTGCGCCGGTCCTCCAGCCACGCCTTGACGTGCTGCTCCACCAGGGACTGGATCACCTTGGTGATGCCGGCGGTGGAGAGTTCGTCCTTGGTCTGCGAGGTGAACTGCGGCTCGGGGATCCGCACGTGCACCACGGCCGTCATCCCCTCCAGGACGTCGTCCAGGGTGGGCGGGTCCTCCTTGGCCTTGAGCAGGCCGCGGGCGTTGCGGACGGCGTCGGCGAGGGTACGCGCCAGGGCCCGCTCGAAGCCCTTGCGGTGGGTGCCGCCGTGCGCGTTGCGGATGGTGTTGGTGAAGCACTCGACGGTGCGCTCGTAGCCGGTGCCCCAGCGGAACGCCACCTCGATTTCGGCCCGCCGCTGCACGTTGGCCTGCATCACGCCGTTGGCGTCGGCGGCGTTCTCCCGGTAGGTGCCCTCACCGGTGACCAGCAGGGTGCCGGAGACCGGCCGGTCGCCCGCCGGGGCGAGGAACTCCACCATGTCGGTCAGCCCGTTGGGGTAGTGGAAGCGCTCCTCGGTCGGCTCCGCGCCGGTGCGGTCACGCAGCAGGTAGCTCACCCCGGGCACCAGGAAGGCGGTGTTGCGCAGCTTCGTCCGCACGGCCTCGGCGTCCAGGGCCGCGCCGGTCTCGAAGTAGCGCGCGTCGTGCCAGTAGCGGATCGAGGTGCCGGTGCGCTGGCCGCGCTTCATCGCACCGACGACCTGGAGCCCGGGGCCGGCCGTGAACGAGGCGTCCGGCCCGTCGCCGTCGAAGATTCCCGGCACGCCGTGCCGGAACGACATCGCGTGGATCTTGCCGCCCCGGCGGACCGTCACGTCGAACCGGCGGGACAGCGCGTTGACCGCGGAGGCGCCCACGCCGTGCAGGCCGCCGGAGGTCTTGTAGCCGGAGTTGCCGAACTTGCCACCGGCGTGCAGCCGGGTGAGCACCAGCTCAACACCGGAGAGGCCGGACCGGGCGTGCACGTCGGTCGGGATGCCCCGGCCGTCGTCGTCGACCTGCACCGAGCCGTCCGCGTGCAGCGTCACCTCGACCTTGGTGGCGTGACCGGCGACACCCTCGTCGGTGGAATTGTCGAGGATCTCGTTGACGAGGTGACCCACGCCACGGCTGTCGGTGGAGCCGATGTACATGCCGGGCCGCTTGCGGACGGCGTCCAGCCCCTCGAGGTGCGTGAGGTCGTCGGCCCCGTACAGGGTGTCAGGCTCTGCGGTCAACTGGTCGTACTCCCAGGTCTCGGCGGTGTGGTGCCGCTCACCGGCGGACGCCGCCCCCCGGCGGCGCGCCGCAGCGAGCCTAGCCCGCTGCTCCGACAACCCCGTGGCGCCCCGCGCGACCGGCGGGGCGGGGCGTGGGTCCGACCGGGAACACCCGGAGAGGACACCGGGTGAGCGGCACGGCGGGCGGCACTCCCGGTGGTGCAACGCCGCCCGCCCCGGGCGGATTCCGCCCCCGGCCGTCGGCCGTTGCGGCAACACGGCCCCGGGGCCGCTCCGGCGCCGGCACGTGGTCGCACGGGACGGTCGGGACACCTCGCGCGGAACGGCCGGATGGCATCGCGCCGGTACGCTGACCGGCGGTCGCGCCCAGCCGGGCGCCGGCAGGAACGGGGGGCGACGTGGGCGAGGACGACGCGACCGGACGGCTGTCGGCGGAGTCGCTCGCCGCGGGCGATCCGACCGGCTGGTTCGAGCGGCTCTACACCGAGGCGGCGCGGGGCGAGGCGGTGGTGCCGTGGGACCGCGACGCGCCGCACGGGTTGCTCGTCGAGTGGACGGAGGCGCGCGGGACAGCCGGGGCCGGCCGCCGGGCGGTCGTGGTGGGCTGCGGCTACGGCCGGGACGCCGAGCATGTCGCCCGGCTCGGCTTCGCCACGGTGGCCTTCGACATCTCCCCCACCGCCGTCCGGGCCGCCCGGGACCGGCACCCCGGCTCGCCGGTCGACTACCGCAGCGCCGACCTGCTCGACCCGCCCGCCGACTGGCGGCGCAGCTTCGACCTGGTCGTGGAAAGCATGAACGTGCAGGCGTTGCCACCGCAGGTGCGCTCCGCCGGGTTCGGCGCGGTCGGCGAACTGGTCGCGCCGGGCGGCACGCTGCTGGTGATCGCCGCCGGCCGGGGTGAGGACGAGGCGGTGCCGGGCGCGCCGCCGTGGCCGCTGACCCGCGCCGAGATCGACGCCTTCGCCGGGGACGGCCTCGCTCCGGTCCGGGTCGAGGACCTCCGCGACCCGTCGGGCGTACGCCGCTGGCGCGCCGAGTTCCACCGCCCCGCCTGACGCCGGGCCCACCGCAAGCTCCGCCGGCACGCTGCCGCGGGACTGGACGCTCCCCAATGGAACGATCTCGTTACAACCCATTGACGCCCGTCACACAAGGGTGATCTGATCGCGCTCTCGGAGAATCTTTCATATTTCTATGGAGAGATTGGGGAGCCATGATCAGGTTCCGTCGTACCCTCGTCGCGGCCGCGCTGGCCGTCGCGACGGCGGCGCTGTCCACCGCCGTGGGGCTGCCCGCGCCCGCCTCGGCGGCCCTGCCCACCGCGGCGGTGGCGCTCGGCGACAGCTTCGTCAGCGGCGAGGGCGCCGGCGCGTACGCCCCGGTGGTGGACGTCAACGGCGTCGCGCAGGGCTTCCCCGGCTGGACCGCGCCGAACAGCAACGCGTTCTTCTGCCACCGCTCGGCGAACGCCTCGCTGCACCGGGCCGCCCTGCCGGGCATCCAGGACCGGTTCAACCTGGCCTGCTCCGGCGGCCAGCCGCACGACATCGCCACCACTTCAGCGGCCCGGGCGAACGGCCGGCAGGTGGCCGCGCAGCTCGACCAGCTCCGCGCGGTCGGGCGCACCCACGACATCGACCTGGTGCTGCTCGGGCTCGGTTCCAACAACAGCTCGTTCACCTTCGGCAACGTGGCCGAGAAGTGCGCCAACCGGTTCATCGCCGACGCCTGGACGGGCTGGTGGGAGTTCTGGGCGTACCTGGGCGGGCCGGTGGAGCAGGAGCCGTGCAGCGACGCCGACCTGGCCACCACCGCGCAGTTCAGCGCCGCGACCGCGGAGACCACCGCGGCCGTACGCCAGCTGCTCAGCACCCTGCGCGAGATCGACGCCGACAGGCAGCACCGGATCGTCTTCCAGGACTACACCAACCCCCTGCCGTTCGACCTCGACCCGACGTTCCACTCCGAGGACAGCCGGGACGACACCCGGGACAAGTTCCGCGCCCTCGGCGCCGAGCGGTACGCGGCCGGCTGCCCGATCCACCGGGCCAGCCTGCTGCCCGGCCACCGCTTCTCGCAGGGCCTCGGCACGCTGGTGCGGTCCACCCGGGACACCCTGGCCGCCGAGTTCCCCGGCGCCGACCTGGTCTACCTCAACGTGCAGCGGGCCTTCGACGGCGCCCGGCTCTGCGAGTCGGCGGCCAGCCCGACCGGCGCCCTGGCCACCCCGATCCGGCTCCAGGACTCCCCGCCGAACGGGGTCTTCGTGACCAGCCTGGAGGGCAAGGACAAGATCGCCATCCAGCGGATCGCCAACACCTGCGTGTCGTACTTCCAGACCTGCCAGGAGTCGTGGCACCCGAACGCGGCCGGGCACCAGGTGCTCGGGCAGTGCCTGAGCGGCGCCGCCGCCACCAGCGCCCGCGCGGTGGCCTGCGTCCGGTCCGGCAACGGAACGATCACCGTCTCCTGACCCGCCCGGAGCTCCCGCCGCACCTCCGCCCGGAGGCCGGCGCACGACGAGGCCCCGCCGGTCGGCGGGGCCTCGTCGACGGTCACGCCCCGGCGGGCACCGGCGCCTGGAGGAACGCGTCCACCATGCCGGCCAGCCAGTCGGCGCGGTGCACCAGGGTGACGTGGGTGGTGCCGGGCAGCACCGCGAGCTGGCACCGGGGCAGCCCGACGGCGTCGCCGACCACGCCGCCGCCGAGCAGCCTGAACACCTCCACCGCGTGCTCCGGACGGATGATGTCGGAGTCCCCGATCACGATCAGCGCCGGCGCGGCCAGCTCCCGGACTACCTCGTCCGGCACCTCGGGCAGGTTGCGGTCCATGTCCTTGACCCGCTCGACCAGGATCGGGAAGTCCTTCGGCCGGGGCGCGAGCCGCAGGTACTCGGCGTGGAACGGCGAGCCGTGCAGGTGCTCCGGCTGAAGGAGCTCGATGCCGTCGAGCAGCCCCGGGTGCATCCCGTCGATCTTCGTGGCGATCGAGAGCAGCACCAGCCGGTCGACCAGGTCCGGGTGGTGCACGCCGAGCTGCAGCGTCATCGCGGCACCGATGCTGTAGCCGAGCACGTCGGCCTTCGCCACCCCGAGGTGGCGCAGCAGCGCGGCGCAGTCCTCGGCCAGCTGCTCGACCCGCAGCGGCCGGTCGATGTCGGCGGTGCGGCCGTGCGCCTGGAGCTCCACGGCGATCACCTGGCGGTTGCGGGCGAGCAGCGGCAGCATCGCACCGAAGTCGGTGTTGATGTTGGAGAGCGCGCCGTGCAGCAGGAGCAGCGGCTTGCCCTCGCCGTAGATCTCGTAGTACATCTCCAGGCCGTTGACGGGGGCGTATCCGGTCGTCGTCGGGGTCATGTCGGTTCCTTCCGAAATGGTCGGAGCGGCGCTCCGGTGCGGATTCAGGGCTGGTACGGGTGGCGGGCGCGCGCCTCGCGCAGCGCGTACGCCCACCAGGACAGGCGGTCGAGCACGGTGTCAGCGGCGGCGACGCAGTCCGCCGAGGGTCGGGGCCAACTGCCGTCGGCGGCGAACTGGTCCCAGTAGCAGGGCAGCGCGACGGTGTCCCGGATGGTCACCGCGTGCAGTTCGGTCAGCACCTGGCGGAGCTGCTCGGTGGCGTACCGGCCGCCGGAGTCCCGGCCGTAGGAGACGACCGACACCGGCTTGGCGCACCACTGGTCGTGGTACCAGTCGAGCGCCGTCTTCAGCGGCGCCGGGAAGCCCCGGTTGTATTCGGGGGTGACCAGCACGAAGGCGTCGGCGGCGGCCAGCCGCGGGGCCAGGGCGCGCACCGGTTCCGGCAGCTCGTCGTCGAGGTCCGGGAGGGACTCCGGGAGCGCGGTGCGGGCCAGGTCCACCAGGTCGACGTCCCACTCGGGGCGCCGGTGCGCCCGGCCGACGAACCAGTCCGCCACGGTGGGGCCGAACCGCCCGGCCCGGGTGCTGCCGATGATCACCACCATCCGCAGCGGACCGCTTCCCACCATCACGACCTCCATGCGCCGGGTCCGGCGTACGTACCGGACCTGCTGACGGATTCACCGTGCCGGAGCCCGCTTACGGCCGGCTTCAGGTCGGCTTACGGCCTCCCCCCGCACCGCCCGGCCGGCTCGTAAGGTGGGCGGATGCGATTCGGGGTGCTGGGCCCGGTGGCGGTCTGGACCGACCACGACGTGCCGGTACGGGTGCCGGGCCTCAAGGTCCGGGCGCTGCTGGCCGACCTGCTGGCCCACCACGGGCACGCCGTCTCCACCGATCGTCTGGTCGACGACCTCTGGGCCGACGCGGCACCGGCGAACCCGGCCGGCGCCCTCCAGGTCCGGGTGTCCCAGCTGCGCCGGGCGCTGGAAGAGGCGGAGCCGGACGGCCGGCAGCTGGTCGTCTCCCGTCCCCCGGGCTACCTGCTCCGGCTCGACGACGACGCGCTCGACGCCGCCCGGTTCGCCGAGCTGGCCGACCTGGCCGTGGCCACGGCGGATCCGCGTCGCCGCACCGACCTGCTGGGCGAGGCCCTGGGCCTGTGGCGGGGCGACCCGTTCGCCGACTTCGCCGACGAGCAGTTCGTCCGGCCGGCCGCGACCCGGCTGGCCGAACAGCGGCTGGCGGTCCTCGAGCAGCACGTCGAGGCCCGGCTGGAGCTGGGTGAGCACCGGACGGTGCTCGGCGAGCTGGCCGACCTGGTGGCCCGGTATCCGCTGCGGGAGCGGCTGCGCGCGGCGCAGCTGCGCGCCCTCTACCGGGCCGGGCGGCAGTCCGAGGCGCTGGCCAGCTACGCCGAGCTGCGCACCCGGCTGGCCGAGGAGCTGGGGTTGGACCCCGGGCCGGAACTCGTCGCCCTGCACCGGGCGATCCTGGAACAGGATCCGTCCCTGGCGCCCGTCGAGCCCCGCGGCACGCTCGACCTTCCGGCGCCGCCGGACCGGCCGGTCGGCAACCTGCCGGCCGCGCTGACCGAGCTGGTCGGCCGGGACGAGGCGGTCGCCGAGGTGCGCGCGGCGCTGGCCGACGCCCGCCTAGTGACGCTGACCGGCCCGGGCGGGGTGGGCAAGACCCGGCTCGCGATCGAGGCCGCCCGGCAGCTGCACGGCGAGTGCCCGGACGGGGTCTGGCTGGTCGAGTTCGCCGGGCTGCGGCGCGGCACCGACCCGCCGCTGGCGGAGCGGCTCGGGTCGGTGCTGCAGATCCGCGACCACGCCACCGGCGGCCCTTCCGTGCCGCTCACCGACCGGCTGGCCACCGCGCTCGGCGAACGGCGGTTGCTGCTGGTGCTGGACAACTGCGAGCACGTGGTGGAGGCCGCCGCCGCGCTGGCCGGGCACCTGCTCGGGGCCGCTCCCGGCCTGCGGGTGCTGGCCACCAGCCGGGAGCCGCTCGGCCTGCCGGGCGAGGTGGTGTGGGACGTACCGCCACTGGACGTGCCGGATCCGGCGGCCGCCGCCGACCCCGACCGGCTGGCCGCGTCCGGCGCGGTCCGCCTGTTCGTGGCCCGGGCCGCCGCCGCGTCCCGGGACTTCACCCTGGACGCCGGGACCGGCCCGGCGGTGGCGCTGCTCTGCCGGCGGCTCGACGGCATCCCGCTGGCCCTGGAACTCGCCGCGACTCGGGTCCGGGCGCTCGGCGTGCAGCGGCTGGTGGACCGGCTCGACGACCGGTTCCGGCTGCTGGCGACCGGGCACCGCGGCACGCCGCCGCGCCAGCGAACCCTCACCGCGATGATCGACTGGAGCTGGCAGCTGCTGGACGAGGCGGAGCAGGCCGTGTTGCGCCGGCTCGCCGTGCACGCCGACGGCTGCACGCTGGACGCGGCCGAGGCCGTCTGCGCCGATCCGCAGCTGCCCCGCGCGGACGTGGTCGACCTGCTGGCCCGCCTGGTGGACCGCTCCCTGGTGCGGGTGGACGACCGGGGCGGCGCGCCCCGCTACCGGCTGCTGGAGTCGGTGGCGGCGTACTGCGCCGACCGGCTGCGCGAGGCCGGCGAAGTCGACCGGGTCCGCGAGCGGCACGTCCGGTGGTACACCGGGTTCGCCGAGCGCGCCGCCGGGCGGCTGCACGGGCCGGCGCAGCGGGAGTGGCTGTCGCGGCTGGACGCGGAGGCCGCCAACCTGCGGGCCGCGTTCGACGGCGCGGTCCGCGCCGACGAGGCCGATCTGGCGGTACGGCTGGCCGACGCGCTGGCCTGGTACTGGTTCCTGCGCGGCCGGCTCGGCGAGGCGCGCCGGTCGTTGGACGCGGCGCTCGACCTCGCCGGCCCGGCACCATCGTCCATGGTGACCAGCGCCCGCGCCTGGCGCGCCGGGGTGGCGCTGCTGCGCGGCGACGGGTGGCCCGGTGACCGGGCGGACGTGCTCGGCGAACTGGCCGCCGTCGAGCCGCCGGCCCGGCGGGCCCGGGCGCGGTGGTTCCTGGCGCAGGGCCTGACCGACCTCGGCGAGGTCGACCTCGCCGCGGAGCTGGTCGACCAGGCCCTGCGCGACTTCGAGGCGGTGGGCGACCGGTGGGGCGTCGCGGCCGCGCTGACCGTGCGGGCGAAACTGGCCCACGTCCGCGGCGACCTGGCCGGGCTGGACCGGGCCGCCCGGCGCGGCGCCGAGCTGTTCGCCCAGCTCGGCGACGGGTGGGGGCAGTTGCAGGCGGGCGAGTGGCTGGGCGCGGCCGCCGAGCTGACCGGTGACCACGCGGAGGCCATTCGGCTGCACGGCGAGGGCCTGCGGATCGCCGAGGAGCTGGGGCTCTGGTCGGACGCCTGCGGCCGGCTGTGCTGGCTCGGCTGGCTCGCCCTCCAGCAGGGCGAGCACCCGCGGGCCCGCGAGTACGGCGAGCGGGCGGTGCGGCTCGCCACCGAGCAGGGCCTGCGCGGGGTGGAGGTCTTCGCCGGGCTGGTGCTCGGCTTCGCGGCCCGCCGGGAGGGCCGGCTCGACCTGGCCGAGGCGCGGCTGCGCGGCCTGCTCGACGCGGCCGGCGAGGGCGGCGAACACGCGCTGCACGTGCCGATGGTGCTGGTCGAGCTGGGCTTCGTCGCCGAGCACCGGGGCGACGCCGGGCGGGCCCGGTCGTTGCACGGGCAGGCGCTCACCCTCGCCGGTGAGCTGCACGCCGCCCGGGACCAGGCGTTCGCGCTGGCCGGCCTCGCCGGGGCGGCGGCGCTGGACGGGGCGTACGCCGAAGCGGCCCGCCTGCTCGGAGCGGCCGACGCGCTGCGCGACCGCGGCGGCCTGCCGCTGGCACCGACCGAGCGGGACGAGGTGGACCGGATCACCGCCGCCGTCCGCGGTGCGCTCGGCACGGACATCTTCGCCGCCGCCGTTGCCGACGGTCGTGCCCTCTCCCCCGAGCAGGCGGCCGGAGCCGCCGCCACGTCGGCCGGCTGGTAGCCCGCCGACCGGTCGGCGGGCCGACCGACGTCGCGCGACGCGACCTGCCGATATCGGCGCCCGCCGTTCCGCTGCGGGCGAGGGCTACCGGCGCAGGGCCGTGCCGAGCACGTGCGGGGCGGCCGGCGCCGGGACCGTGGCGTCCGGGAAGCGGAACGAGTCCAGCTCGGTGACGTCGAACCCGGCGGCGCCGATCGCGGCCACCGTGTCCCGGCCGGTGTGGCAGCCGCCGCAGAGCAGCGGCCAGAGGGTCGCGTCGACCGCCCGCTGCACCCGGCGCAGGCCGGGGGTGGCCGCGCGGACGTGCTCGAAGAAGCGCACCTGGCCACCGGGGCGCAGCACCCGGCGGGCCTCGCGCAGCGCGGCGGCCTGGTCGGCGACCGAGCAGAGCACCAGGGAGAACACCACCGCGTCGGCCGCGCCGTCGGCGACCGGCAGCGCGTCGGCCAGCCCGGCGACCACCGTGACCGGCACCGGCGCCGTGCGCGCGGCGGCCAGGGCGGCGGCCCGCAGCCGGGGCTCGGGCTCGACGGCGAGCACCCGCGCCACGGTCGCCGGGTAGTGCGCGACGTTGCGGCCGTTGCCGGCGCCGACCTCGACGACCCGACCGGTCAGGCCGGTCACCAGCCGGTGCCGGTGGGCGGCGGCGCCCGCCCGGTCCATGGAGACGCTGGCCCGCTCGAACACCCGGGCGAAGATCGGGTGGGAGACTCGGCTGCCGGGCATGGCTACCCCTCACTCGCCGCGACGGCGGACGGGATCGGTACGGCGCCGCGCGGCGCCGCGGCGACGGGCAACCCGGTCACGGCCGGCGATGCACCGAGGGCGAGCAGCACCGGGGCGGCCGGCCCGGCGACGAGATCGTCGAGGCGCACGCCGTCCAGCACGGCGAGGAAGGCCTGCTGCGCGCGGCGCAACTCCGCCCGGAGCAGGCAGGCCGCCCGCAGCGGGCAGGCCGGCGCCTCGCAGGCGACCACCTCGTCGTCCCCCTCGAACGCCCGGACGACCTGCCCGACGGTGCGCTGGCCGCCGCCCTCGGCGACCGCCACCCCGCCGGCGCGGCCGCGGATGGTGACCAGCACTCCGAGCCGCTGCAACCGCTGGACCAGCTTCGCCACGTGGTTGCGGGGCAGCGCCAGCCGCTCGGCCAGCTCGTCGACCGTCGTCCGGCGTCCCGAGGCGGCGGCGGCCATCGCGATCCGCAACGCCATGTCGGTGGACCGGTTGAGCTTCACGCCCCGACCCTAGCCAGCGCCGACAAACCGCCACGAGGGTCGGGACGGACCCGCGGTGTGATCCGGACGACCAGCGACCCGGGACCTTCGGCCCTGAAGAGGTATCTCAAATGCTTGTTTAGCTGTGACGGCCCGAGCGGTTCATCGGAGAAGGAGACAACTCGTGCTCACGGAGTCCTCAGCAGCAGTGGTGACGGCGACCCTGCCCGCCGTCCAGGCGCACGGGGAGGCGATCACCCGCCGGTTCTACCAGCGGATGTTCGACGCGCACCCGGAACTGCTGGATCTGTTCAACCGGGGCAACCAGGCGACCGGGGCGCAGCAGGCCGCGCTGGCCGGCGCGGTGGTCGCGTACGCCGAGCACCTGACCGGCGGCGCGCCGGTGCCATGGGGGCCGATCCTGGACCGGATCGCGCACAAGCACGCCTCGCTGGGCATCACCGCCACCCAGTACACGATCGTCGGTCGGCACCTGCTCGCCGCCGTCGGCGAGGTGCTGGGCGATGCGGTCACCGCGGAGGTCGCGGCGGCCTGGGACGAGGTGTACTGGCTGCTGGCCTGCGAGCTGATCGCCCGGGAGGCGCGCCTCTACACGCTCGCCGGGCTGGGCGAGGGCGAGTCGGTGTGGCGGAGCTGGCGGGTGACCGGCAAGGTCCGGGAAACCGCCGACGTCGTCTCGTTCACCCTGGTCCCGGTCGACGACGGCCCGGTGCCCACCTTCACCCCGGGCCAGTACGTCTCGGTCGCGGTCGACCTGGACGGCGGACGCGGCCAGCAGATCCGCCAGTACAGCCTCTCCGGCCGGCCGGGCGCCGAGCACTGGCGGATCACCGTCAAGCGGGTACGCGGCCTCGCCGGCGCTCCCGACGGCATGGTCTCCACCTTCCTGCACGACCACGTGACCGTCGGCGACACGCTCCGGCTCAGCCCGCCGTTCGGCGAGGTCAGCGCGGTCGCCGGGGAGGGCCCGCTGCTGCTGGTCAGCGCGGGCATCGGGCTGACCCCGGCGATGGCCGCGCTGGAGCACCTGGCGGCCACCGAGCCGCAGCGCCCGGTGACGCTGGTGCACGCCGACCGGGCCGGCACCGCGCACGCCTTCCGCGGCGAGCTGCCCCGGCTGCACGCCGCGCTGCCCAACCTGCGGACCGCGCTGTGGTACGAGGACGCCACCGGCGCCGACCTGGCCGGCGTGACCGCCGAGGTGGCCGCTGGCCGGGTCGACCCGGAGCTGATCCCGCTCTCCCCGGACGCACACGTGCACCTGTGCGGGCCGCTGCCGTTCATGAACGCGGTCCGCGGCGGCCTGCTGCGACGTGGCGTCCCGACCGAGCGGATCGGCTACGAGGTGTTCGGGCCGGGCATGCTCCGCGACGACCGGGTCTGAACCGGGCGGTGCCGGGGCGGACCGCCTGCCCGCCCCGGCACCGAATCTCCACAGGCGACTGACCGGCGCTTCAGGAGAAGTCGATGATCTAGAGGTTAGGCGGAGAAGCCGAGGGTAGGGACCTTGGTCATGCGGGTCCTTGGCATCAACGCGATCTTCCACGATCCGGCGGCCGCCCTGGTGGTCGACGGCAGGGTGGTGGCTGCCGCCGAAGAGGAGCGGTTCAGCCGCCGCAAGCACGGCAAGCGTCCGGTCGCCTTCTCGGCGTGGGAACTGCCGGAACTCTCCGCCGCCTGGTGCCTGGCCAGCGCGGGCCTGGACGTCGACGACCTGGACGCCGTCGCTTACTCCTTCGACCCCGGGCTGTGCCGGCCGGCCGAGACGCTGGGGCTGGCCGACCCGTGGGACTGGCTGCGCGTCGAGTACGCCCAGCGGGCACCGCAGTTCCTGGCCGCCGCCCTGCCCGGCCTCGACCCCGGCAAGGTGCGGTTCGTCCCGCACCACGTGGCGCACGCCGCCTCCGCGGGGCTGGCCGCCCCACCGGCCGGCGATGACACCGCGGTGCTCGTCCTGGACGGGCGCGGCGAGGTGGCCAGCCACCTGGCCGGCGTCTACTCCGACGGGCTGCTGCGCTCGCTCTACGCCCAGCAGCTGCCGCACTCCCTCGGCCTGCTCTACGAGGACCTCACCCGGCACCTGGGCTTCCTGCACTCCAGCGACGAGTACAAGGTGATGGCGCTGGCCTCGTACGGCGAGCCGAAACACCTCGGCCTGCTGCGCGACCTGGTGCGGGTCACCCCGGAGGGCGGCTTCCGGATCGAGGAGGTCGACTGGGGCAGCCTGGCCAAGGCGCGCCCCGCCGACGGGGAGATGACCGGCGACCACGCCGACCTGGCCGCCAGCGTGCAGGCCCGGCTGGAGGAGGTGATCCTCGACCTGGCCCGCTGGCTGCACGACGCCTCCGGCGGGGCGTCCACCCTGGCCCTGGCCGGCGGGGTGGCCCTGAACTGCGTGGCCAACGCCCGGATCGCCGCCGAGGGCCCGTACCGGCGGGTCTGGGTGCAGCCGGCGGCCGGTGACGCGGGCACCGCGCTGGGCGCCGCCCTGCACGTCGCCCGCGACCTCGGTGACCGGGCCACCCCGATGGCCGGCGCCGACCTCGGTCGGGGCTGGTCGGACGACGAGTTGGAGGCGGAGCTGCGGCGCGCCGCGCTGCCGTACACCCGGCCGGACTCGATCGCCGCCGAGGCGGCCCGGGTGCTCGCCGGCAACGGCATCGTCGCCTGGTTCCAGGGACGCAGCGAGTACGGCCCGCGCGCCCTGGCACCGGTCACTGCTGGCCCACCCCGGAGACCCGGCCACCACCGCCCGGCTCAACGATGTCAAGGGGCGCGAGCAGTTCCGCCCGGTCGCGCCGATGGTGCGCGCCGAGCGGGCCGCCGAGATCTTCGAGGGCGTCCTCCCCAGCCCGTACATGCTCTTCGTGCACCGGGTGAAGCCGGAGTGGCGCGAGCGCATCCCGGCGGTCACCCACGTCGACGGCACCGCCCGGGTGCAGACCGTGCACGCCGACACCGAGCCGCTGGTCGCCGACCTGCTCGCCGGGTTCGAGCGGCTGACCGGCCTGCCGGTGGTGGTGAACACCTCGCTGAACACCGCCGGCCGGCCGATGGTGGACACGCCGCGCGAGGCGATGGAGTTGTTCGGCTCCGCGCCGGTGGAGCTGCTGGCGCTCGGCCCCTTCGCGGTGCGCCGCAACGCCCTGGGCGGTGACCGGTGATCAGCATCGTGGTGCCCACGCTCGGCCGGCCCAGCCTCGCTGTGCTGCTCGACGCGCTCGCCGGCCAGGTCGGTGCGCTGCCCGACCCGGAGATCCTGCTGGTCGACGACCGCCGCCAGAACACCGGCGAGCTGGCGGTGCCGGAGGCGCTGGCCGCGTACACCAAGGTGCTGACCGGGCCCGGCGCGGGCCCGGCGGCGGCCCGCAACACCGGCTGGCGCGTCGCCCGCTCCCCCTGGATCGTCTTCCTCGACGACGACGTGGTGCCCGCCGCCGACTGGTGCCGGCGGCTGGTCGACGACCTGGCCGTCGGTGAACTGGTCGGCGGGGTGCAGGGCGTGGTCCGGGTGCCGCTGCCGGCGCACCGCCGGCCGACCGACTGGGAACGGGTCACCGCCGGCCTCGCCGAGGGGGCCTGGATCACCGCCGACATGGCCTACCGCCGGGACACGCTGGCCGCCGTCGACGGCTTCGACGAACGGTTCCCGCGCGCCTACCGAGAGGACGCCGAGTTGGCCCACCGGGTGCGCCGCGCCGGCTGGGAGCTGGTCCGCGGCGAGCGGTCGGTGACCCATCCGGTGCGCCCGGAGAGCCGCTGGGTGAGCCTGCGGACCCAGCGGGGCAACGCCGACGACGCGCTGCTGCGCCGGCTCTACGGCCCGTACTGGCGTACCGATTTGCGGCTGCCGCCCGGGCGCCGGCCCCGGCACGTCGCGGTCACCGCGGCCGGCGCGGTCGCTCTGGTCGCGGCCGGACTCCGTGCCCGGGCCGGTGGGGCCTCACGGACGGCACTCGGCGCGCTCGCCGCGGCAAGCGCCCTCGGCTGGCTGGCCGGCACCGCCGAGTTCGCCCGGGCCCGGATCGCGCCCGGCCCGCGCACCCCGGACGAGATCGCCACCATGCTGGTGACCAGCGCGCTGATCCCGCCACTGGCGGTGACCCACTGGCTATGCGGCTGGTGGGACAGCCGCGTGGAGCGTGCCGGAACGGGACGTTGATGTTTACTTCTCCCGCCCGAGGCAACTGGTCCGACATGGACGTCCCGATCAGTGCAGCTCAGCGGCTGTTCGATGCGGTGTTGCTGGATCGGGATGGCACGTTGGTGGAGGACGTGCCGTTCAACGGTGATCCGGAGAAGGT
>NZ_JBRIQN010000055.1:0-38112 GCF_052981855.1 Micromonospora sp. LZ34 | reverse complement strand
TGCGCGTGCGGTCTCTACCTCAACGACCCCACCGCATGGATACGACCCCCGACGAATTAACGGCGCGGGGTACTTAGTGCTTCTCGTCGTTAATTCGCCGGGGGTTGCGTCCAGGCGGTGGGGTCGTTGAGGTAGAGGCCGCAGGCGCAGTCGAGGGCTTCTTCCGGGCTGCCTGCGGGCAGCCCGTTGGGCAGGACGGAGTCTTGGTAGCCGTCACGGCTGGCGAGGTAGATCGCGAAGCCCCATCTGCTGGCGGAGCCGCCGTAGCGTAGCCGGCACAGCGGCAGGGTGGTGCCGTCGGCGAGCCGCCCGTCGACGTAGGCGAAGATGCCGTGATACCGCACGGGTACGGCGGTCAGGGCCGGCCAGCGGGTGCGGGCGTGCGCGCTCAGGCGTTGACGCAGGTTGGTCTTGGTCGACTCGGGTGGGGGCTTGGCCACGACTGCCATCCTGCCCCACCGCTGTGCCGGCGTGTCGGTGCCGGCGCGGTGGCGGTGCGGGTGGCACAACGTTGCGATGCCCCCGTCATCCCCGTACCCGATCATGCTCGACGCCGATGAGCGTGCCGCCCTGCAGGCGCTGGCCCGCCGGCCTACGACCTCCTACCGGCTGGTGGTGCGGGCTCGTATCGTGCTGGCCGCAGCCGATGGCGCCAGCAACACCCTGATCGCCGCCGATCAGCGGGTGCACGTGGATACGGTGCGCAAATGGCGGGTGCGTTTCTACCGGCGGCGGCTGGACGGGTTGGCCGACGCGCCGCGTCCTGGCCGGCCGCGCCGGTTCAGCGATGTGCAGGCCGCGCAAGTCAAAGCCCTCGCGTGTGAGTTGCCCGCCGAGCGTGGCGTGCCACTTTCCCGGTGGAGCGCCGCTGACCTGGCCGACGAGGCGGTGGCCGCCGGTGTCGTAGAGGACATCTCGGCTTCGACGGTGGCCCGCTGGCTGGCCGCCGATGCGATCAAACCCTGGCGGCACCGGTCGTGGATCTTTCCCCGCGACCCGCACTTCGCCGCCAAGGCCAGCATCGTTCTGGACCTGTATGCCCGAATGTGGGACGGGCAACCCCTCGGCGACGGTGACTTCGTGATCAGCGCGGACGAGAAAACCTCGATCCAGGCCCGCTGCCGCTGCCATCCCACCCTGCCACCAGGCCGGTCCCGGCTGATGCGTGTCGAGCACGAGTACGAACGCGGCGGCGCCTTGGCATACCTGGCCGCGTTGGACGTGCACCACGGCAGGGTGTTCGGCCGCTGTGAGCCCTCCACCGGGCTGGCCCCGTTCGCCCGCCTGGTCGAGCAGGTCATGACCAGGGAGCCCTACGCCTCAGCGGACCGGGTGTTCTGGATCGTGGACAACGGCTCCTCCCACCGCGGGCAGGCCTCTATCGACCGCATGACCGAGGCGTGGCCTACTGCGACGCTCGTCCACCTGCCGATCCACGCGTCGTGGCTGAACCAGGTCGAGCTGTACTTCTCGATCGTGCAGCGCAAGGTCGTCACGCCGAACGACTTCTACGACCTGACCGATGTCCAGAACCGGCTCATGGCGTTCCAGGCGCACTACAACCTCGGCGCCCGACCTTTCAACTGGCGATACACCAAGAGAGACCTCGACGCCCTGCCCAAACGACTCGCCGCCCACGAGTTCCTACCCGCCGCCGCGTGACCCCCGGCGAATTACCGACGAGAGGCACTTAGCTGCGTGGATCGGGTCGAGTCCGCGCCGTGGACAGTTACCTGGCGTAGGCCCGGTGGCGGCCTGGTGGGTTCAGACCGCCGCATAGCCCGGCGGGCGACGTGGTCGGCGACCCCTTTACTCGGCCGGTTTATGCTAGTCGCCACCTGGGCAAACAGCGTCGAGCATGCCGCTGACCCACATGAGTACTGGGGGTCAAGGGGTCGTCGGTTCGAATCCGGCCGTCCCGACAAAGAGAGGGTTTCCGCAGGTCGCCTCCTTGCGGGAGGCGTGGCTCGATCGTTGTCGATCGATTCGATGGCGAGCAAGTCGCTGCTAGAATCCTTAACTCGGCGGTCTACTGGGTTGATTTCGGTTGGGCTTCCGCCGTGGATGGCCTGGCATGTCGCATGCGTTAGCGCCGGCGCGCTCGTCGCTGGACGCCTTGACGGCGGATCAACTCGGGACAAATGGGCGCTCCTTTGCTGGCGATGCCATCCCCGAAAGATCGATGGGCGGGGTTCCCGAGTGCGGTGATGACTGCCGTGGTCTGGCGAGCGCATGAGCGCGGCCCCGCAGGGGAGGCTAAGTCGCGGCGGAGCGATCCCCGCCGGCTGCTCCTGGTCTACCCGGCGACGCAAACTATGAACCCTTCGGTGCGGCCCGCGGAGGGTGTGTCCGATCACCGCCTCTGGCCCGGAGATGGTGGTCGCGGGTGACGTGATCACGGCGGCGCAGCTTCACGATGTCGTGCCGATCGGCCTTCGGCCAATGCCACTCGCCTCGTGCCCTGTGTGGACAGGTGAATGGCGGCGGGCGGGGTCACCCCGACGCGGCCAGGCGAGCTCGTCGCGTTGCGGCACGAGCGGAGCTGGCACTCGCGAGGACGCCAGCCGGATGCTCACCACCTGGCGGGCGCGTACCCGCCCGGGCCATGATGGCTCCCCTCGCCGCGCACGGTCGCGTGACCGGCGTGAGCATCGACCATCCCAAGATCAACGACAAGTACGAGTTCATGTCCGCGATTTTCAGACCGCGAAGAAGGCTGCGTGGGGCGCCAGCGGCCTGGTCGGTCTGCGCCTGGTCGCAAGAGCGCCGGCTACCTGTACAGCCAGACCCCCAAAGCCTGAGCCCGGACGTCCCCCTCATGGAATCGAGGTCCGGCGAGTGGCTCGAACCGCTAGAAAGCAGCCATTGAGCACTGTGCGTACGGATGTTGGCCCGAGGCAAGGGGGCACGCCAGGATCGGGCCATGGCAGACAGATACCGGGCGGTGATGGCGGTCGCTGCCGGGGAGAGCGCGCCGCCGTGGGGTAAGCTCACGCGCTCGGTGCTGCCCGCCGCGTTCCGGGAGTCCGGTCTGGACTGGCGGGAGGCCGATCACGTCCGATCGGTTCCGGGGCTGCTCGTGGCGGCGCCGGCTGCGGCTGCCGGACGGCTGGCCGGAGGCTTCGCGCAGGCGCTGGCCGACGCCCTTCCCAGACTGCCCGGGCCGGTGCGCCTGGGTCTCGGCCTGGCCGTCGGCATGTGCCACCGCGACGACAGGGGCTGGTATGGGGACGCCGTGACAACGGCCCGCCTGCTGGCCGAGCCGGCGTCGGCGGAGGATGCCGTACGCCTCGCGATCAGCGCTGCCGTGCTCGACATTGCGGGCGTCCTCGAAGCGGACTTCACCGAGGTGACCGACGCGAGGCCACCGTTCTGGGTCCGCACGGCAACAGGCAGGCGACCGAGCCCTGCGACGGCTGTGCCTGCGGCGGCTGTGCCTGCGGCGGCCGCGCCTGCGGCGGCCGCGCCTGCGGCGCCGGGCATCGCCGAGGTGGTGCACGCCGTCTCCGAACCCGTGGCGGCGTTCGCCGAACAGCTGCCCGTGCTGCTGTCGCCCGACGTCGCGCCCTCCGACGTGCTGGCCTGGATGTACCGAGCGCTCGGCGTGGACAGCCCGCGCCTGCTCGACGATCGGCACGGCCGCCGCCTGCTGTCCGGGCTGGTGCGCTGCTACAAGTGGCGCGGCACGGCCCGCGGCCTAACCGAGCTGATCGATCTCCGCTACGGGGTCGGCGCCGAGATCGTCGACCCCGGCGGGACGACCTGCTCCGCCGTGCCCGAGACGCCCGTCCGGCAGCCGCCCGCGCCGGTCACCGTGTTGCTCGACACCGACGAGCCGCTCGACGGACTGGACGAGGTGATCCGATCTGCGCTGCCCGTCGGTGTCGGCTATCAGGTATCGCGCCGTCGGCGCCGATGACGCCGTTGTTCGCCATATGGCCTGGTGATCGCGTCCGCGACCGGCCAGTGTGCCGTAGCAAGTGGACAAGGGAGAGGAAGACACGGATGGGCCGGGTAACGCTGGCGAGCCTGGGCCCGCTGGGTGATGAGCTCGGCTCCGGCGGCCAGGGCACGGTCTACGCGCTGCCGCAGTCCCGGTCGCCGTCGCTGGTCTACAAGGCATACTCGGAAGACGTGCTCGCCGACCTGGACGCGGACGTGCTTACCGACATGATCGAGGTGCCGTCCGGCCTGCCCGGTCGGGACCGGCACGAGCTGCTGGCCGCGGCGGCCTGGCCGCGCAGAGTCGTCACCCAGGGTGATCGCGTCCGCGGGTTCACGATGGCGCTGGTCCCGCAGCGGTTCCACACCACGCTCAAATTGCTGAAGGGCCATCAGGTACGCCTCGGCCAGACCCAGCTGCTGCTCAACCCGCCGGACTACCTGGATCGCGTGGAGCTCCGGATCGACGACCAGTTCCGGCTGGAGCTGCTCGCCGACATCGCCGGGACGCTGCGCCTGTTCCACCGGCTCGGGCTGACGGTCGGCGACCTGTCCCCGAACAACTTGCTTTACAGCCGTACGGGCAAGCCTCGCTGCCACTTCATCGACTGCGACGCCATGCAGCTGAACGGCCGCACGGTCCTGCCCCAGGTGGAGACCACCGACTGGGAGGTGCCGGCGGGCGGCGGCGCGCTCGGTTCCAAGGACAGCGACGCCTACAAGTTCGCCCTCCTTTGCGTACGGCTGTTCGCCGGCGACCAGAGCACCACCGATCCTGAGGCGCTGCGCCGGGCCGGGCCGGGCGTGCACTCTCTGGCCGTACGGGCGCTGTCCGGGGACGCCGGCAACCGCCCGGGCCTCGGCAAGTGGGAGAAGCAGCTACGAGCCGCTCGCCCGATCCCGGTCGAGCCGACCGTCAGGGTGACCGTGCCGTCGCCGCGGATAGCGGCGTCGAGGCCGCCCGTCGTGCCGGCCCCCGTCCGTCCGCGCCTCACCCGGGCGCGGCGCCGCGGCCTGGTCAAGCTATTGGTACTGTCACTGCTTCTGGGGTACGTCGCCATGCACACCGACCAGATCGAGTCTGCGGCGCGCAGGGCCGCCGAGGCGGTCTTCTCCGACGACGACGCCGCGGCCCGTGCCCAGGCCGACAAGATCGCCGGCCTGCTCGCCTCGTCCGCGCCGGTGCGTAACAAGGTCAAGGGCGCCGTCACCAACCTGACCGCCTGCAAGAACGTGAAGCGGTCGGTGGCCGACCTCGGCGCGGCCTCGTCGGCCCGGCAGCGCTCGCTCACCGCCGCCAACGGACTGCAGGTCACCGAGCTTCCCGACGGCGCGACGATGAAGGCCGAGCTCATCTCCGCTTTCAAGCATTCGAAGGCGGCCGACGACGCGTACCGCAGCTGGGGTTTGAAACTGAGCAAGCAGGGCTGCCGCAAGGCGGTCCTCAACGGCCCGGACCGCAAGCGGGGTGACAAGGAGTCGGCCGCGTCGACGAAGGCCAAGCAGCAGTTCGCCAAGCTGTGGAACCAGGTCGGACCGGAGTACGGCCACAACCAGGTGTCGTATCAGAACATCTAGGCGCCGTTGGCGAGCCGGGTCAGCTCGGCCAGGCGCACCAGCACGACGCGCCGCCGGCCGGTGAGGACCACGTTGTCGCGGCGCCAGTCGGCCAGGATGCGGCCCAGCGAACGATGCGACGTGAGGGCCAGCCCGGCGAGGTCCTGCTGGGACATGGCGAGATCGATGACGACCTCGCCCTCGGGCTGCGGGTTGCCGTAGCGCCGTCCGAGGTGCAGCAGGAGCGCGGCGAGCCGCTGCTGGGCGGACTCGGCGCCGGCCGCGGCCCGCGACCGGTCCGCCTCGCGCAGTCGGGCCGAGAGCGTACGGCGCAGGATCGCCGCCACCTCGGGATCGGCGCGCACGAACGGCCCGAACGAGGTCGCGGGCAGCCGCAGCGCGTCCACCTCGGTCATCGCGGTCAGCGTCGCCGAGCGCAAGCCGCCGTCCGAGCCGGCCAGCTCACCGACCAGCTCACCGGCGTCGCGCAGCCCGAGGATCGCCTGGTAGCCGTGGTGGGCGATCGCCGAGACCTTGACGCAGCCGTCGAGCAGCACGAAGGCGTAGTCGGAGGTGTCGTTCTCGCGGACCAGGACCTCGTCGGGGGCGTAGTGCCGTCGGGAGCCCGTCCGCATGAGCGCGGCACGCTGGTCGTTGCGCAGTGCGTACCAGAACGGCTCCCGAGGGTGGCCGAGCGTCATGTCCTCATCGTAATGTCCACCGTCCAGGCCGGCGCGGCTCAGAACAGGTTCACGACGAACACGATCACGCCTACGATGCATCCGAGGACGAGCAGGATCACCGCCCAGCCGATCGCCGAGTACAGCACCGGACGTTCCGCGGCGATCTGCTGGGGCGGGGCCGCGGGTGCGGGCTTCGGCACGACCGGCTGCGGCTGCTGCACCGAGGCGTATCCATACGTCGTGGGCGTCGGTGGCGGCATCGGCGCGTACGTCGTCGTAGGAGGTGGCGTCGGGGGCACGGTGGCCTTTCGCACGATGCGGGGCGACGTGTTGACCCGGTGCGCGGGCGGCGCCTGCCGCGGCACCCGGCCGGACTGCACCGTCCGCAGGGCGCTCAGCCAGTCGCCCATCGACGGGCGCCGGGTCGAGTTCCCGTCCAGGCTCCGCCGGGCCAGCACCCCCAGGTCGCTGGAGACGCCGGCCAGCACGGAGATGTCCTGCCCCATCTGGTCCTGGGCGAACAGCCGGGTGGCGAGCAGCCCGAACTTGTACGAGTCGGAGGCCGCCGTCGCGATCGGCTCGTGCCCGCGCCCCGGGATGTCCCACTCCGGCGTCTCCACCTGGTCGAGCACGTCCTGGCCGCGCAGCCGCATGGCGTCACAGTCGATGAAGAAGCAGCCGGGGTCGTCGAGGTCGACGAGGAGGTTGTTCGGCGACAGGTCGCCGACGATGATGTCGAGGCTGTGCAGCCGGGCCATGACGTCCGCGATCGCCTCGAGCAGCCGCAGACGGATGCGCTCGTCCAGGCGGATCCCCTTGCGGTTCAGGTACGGCTGCGGGTTGAGCAGGTATTGCAGCGCGGCGGGCACCTCGGCGCCGTTGTCGCCCCACGCCATCCGGAACCGTTCGGGGATGCGGCGCATGAGGAAGCCGGTCACCTGGCTGCCGTTGACCACGAGCGCCGCCGGCCACGACGTGTTCTCGCAGAGCCAGCGGCCGCTGCCTTCGTCGAGTTCGGGCACGAAGGCGACCATCCGGCGCAGCACGTACGGGTCGAACGGCGTCGCCGGCAGGTACTCCTTGTACGCCGCGTCCCAGATTTTGTTGATCTTGACCCGGTCCGTGAAGTACACAATTCCCTGCCCGCCGTCGCCCACCCGGCGCAGCGGATCCAGTTTCGCCCGAGGCACCTCGGGAACGTCGTCGGCCGTCACGCCGCCCAGCCCTTGAGCCGGCGCGGCCAGAGCGCGAACAGGGTCCGGTCGTCATCCCACGTCTCGAACGAGAAGTCCAGGTCGTTGGCGAACTTCAGCATCGGCGGCACGCCGGCGAGCGCTGCGGCGAAGTGGGCGCCGACCGCGTTCTCGCCGTCGCCGAGCGGGTCGCCGAAGCCGTCCGTGCCGACCAGCAGCACCTCGTCGGGGGTGATCAGCCCGGACTTGACGTCGACCGGTGGCATCCGTGGCAGGGCGACGACCGTGTTGCTGACGACCTCCTCACCCCTGCGGTACTTGGTCGGCGCGAGGCACCGGAAACGCCGTGCACGGCTGTTCAGCATCCACGCGCTGGAGTCACCAACCTGCACCAGCTGCACCCACGGCCCGTCCGGCCGGGGCAGCACCAGCCCGGCCACCAGGGTGGTGGCCATCTGCTCCTCGGCCGCGATCTGGTTGATCTCGGGCAACCCGAGCGAGATCCGGGCCTGCTCGTAGAGCTGCCACGCCGCGCTCTTCAGCAACCCCTCCCAGTCAACCTCCTGCTGAGGGGCGTCCAGGCCGGCCGTCATGGCGCCGATCGCGGCCCGGCAGGCCGACGTGGCGCCGATGTGCGACAGCGGGGCGTTGCCCACACCGTCGGCGATCGCGAACAGCACCGCCCCGCTCGGGCGGTGCCAGGCGACGGCGACGTCGTCCTGCCGCGGCTCGCCGCTGTCGCGGTGGGAGTATCCGCGGACGGACGCGGCTCGCACGACGAAGTGCGGCGTGCTCCACCCGTCGACGATGTAGTCGGGTCGGTACGCCGCCGCCGTCGACGGCCTTGGTGCGAATGTCGGGATCGGCGGCCCTACAACCGGCGGCTCCCACAGGCGGGGTGCCGGCGCGGACTCCGCGGGAAGCTGCGGTGCCGACCTCGGCTGCGGTGGCGCAGAGGGCCCGGGTGGCGGGGTCAGCCCGAGCGGGCCTCGGCCGTGGGGCTCCTGGTGCCTTGCCGCCGTGTGCGGCCGTTCCGGGACCGTGGCGGGTGCGCCTTCCTTGGTCACCCTCTGCTCACCGCGGTAGATCGCGCCGGCGTTCCCGGACGGCGGTGGAGCGCTGGCCGCGACGGAAGGCTGTGGATGGCTGCCGCGCGCCTGATGCGGCGGCTGGCCCGGCACTTCCTGCGGGTTCTTGCCGTCTCCGTTGAGGAACCAGCTGAGCCCGCTGACGACGCGTTGAAAGACATTGGTCATCGTCAGACCACGTCGATCGCCATCTTGAAGTTCTGCGGCCGCTCCACCACGAGCTCCGGCTGCGCCGACCCGATCGTGCGGCCGGACTTCACGATGCTCTTGGTGAGCGCCGCGCAGAACTTGGCGATCTCGGCGCCCAGGTCCGACCCGGTCGAGACGAAGGCGTACTCCTGCTTGGTCGCCACGTCCAGCATGGTCTGCGGTTTCACGTCGCCGATCCCGCACGCGATGATGTTCGGCGCGGCCTTCGTGACGTTCTGGTCGACCAGCTGGTCGCGGGTCTTGCGCCAGCCGTTGCCGTCGGTGGGCTGGCCGTCGCTGAGGAAGAACACGGCCGGACGGTGCACGACGTACCCTTGCCCCTTGAGGGAGGCCACGTCGGCCGGGAGCCGGGCGCGAAGATCCTCGAAGACCTTCCCGTACGCGGTGCCGTTGCGCGCCTCCAGCTGCGGCAGCTCGTTCTCGCGCCGCAGGTCGGCCATCGCCAGCCGCAGCTGCACGTCGTCGGAGAACCCGAGGATGGTGAACCGCACCTTGGCGGCGGCCATCGGCTCGCCGAGCAGCGCGTCGTGCAGCTGGGCCAGGCCCTCGTTGAGGTTGCCGATGTAGTCGCTCATCGAGAACGACTCATCGGCCACCATGTAGACCGGGAGCAGGCTCCCGCTGTTTTCCGCCATCTCATCAACTCGCTTTCCCCGGCACGGGGCCGGACGGGATCAGGTTTCTGCCGCGAAGCCGTCGGCAAGGTCATGAAGCGACGGCCACCCGGAAGTGGGGCGGCAGCTCGAATTCAAGGTCGGGCGCGCCGGCCAGCAGCGTGCGGCCGTACGTGACCAAGCAGCGCGTCAGCGCGTCCCAGTAGTCGGCGATCGCCGTACGGACGTCGGCGCCGGCCGTCGCCACGTACCCGAACTCGGGCTTGGTGGCGATCGCGGCGATCAGCCCGGCCGTCGCCCCACCCACGCCGCACGCCACGATCTGCGGGGCGTACCGGTGGGTGGCCGGGTCGGTCAGCCGGGCGTACGGCGTCTGCCAGATGCTCTCGTCGGCTGGCGGCGCCGCGGCGAGCAGGAAGACGAGCGGCCGGCGGACCGTGATCCCCTGCGCCTTGAGCGCGTCCACGTCGGGGGAGATCCGGCCGTACAGCGTCTCGAACGCGTTGGCGTAGCTCGCCGGTCCGCGCGAGGTCAGCCACGGCACCGACGTGGCCGCGTCGACGGCGGCCATTGACAGCCGGGCCGCGACCTGGTCGGCGTACCCCAGCACGGAGAGCCGGATCGCCGGGGCGACGTCGGCCGCCCGGCGCAGGCCGTCGAGCAGCCGCTGCAGCCCGTCGCCGAGGTCGTCGAGGTAGGGAGCGGCGCCGGTGGACTCGTCGACCAGCAGGTAGACCGGCTGGACGCCGTCGGAGGGCACCCACACCTTGGTGTTGGGGTCCTGCTCGAGCACGACCTGCTCGCGCGGCGGCGGGCCGGCCGGCGTGGCCGGGGTGGACGAGCCGGCGCCTCCCGACGGCGGCAGCACGGGCGGCTGGTTCCACGTGCCGGGCCCGGTGACCGCGCCCGCCGCGCCGGACAGGCCGTACGCCTGGGCCGCCCCCTGCACGAACGGCTGGAACTGGCCGGGCTGCACGACGCCGTTGTCCATCATGAACTTGATGAACTCGGTGGTGCGCTGACTGTGCACGTCCTGCGCCGTCAGCATGGCGCGCTCGTGCTCCAGCAGCATGCTGGTCACCTTCTCGGTGTCCTCGGGGTGCCGGATCAGGTGCTCCCGGGCCATGTCTGCGGCGGTGAGCCCGCGCCCGCCGAGCGCATGGCGCTCGTTCTCGAGCGCGTTGAGCCGGCTGGCCTGCACCAGCCCCTCCCGCTCGGCGCGGTGCCGCTCCCGCTGCAGCTCGACCCGGTGCTGGTCGGCGTCGGTGTCCAGGGTGCGCCGGGCGTCGCGGCGGGTCCTCAGGTACTCGGCGGTCGCGTCGTCCGGCCGTAGGTGGGGCGCCACCTCGAAGATGGTGATGCCGTCCGGCAGCGGTACCGGGTTGGCGAACTCGCGCCGGATGGCCTGCTCTGCCGCGCTCGGGTTCTCGACGTCGAACCGGGTGGTGACCGCCTCGAGAGCGCGGCCCAGGTAGGTGTAGACCACCGGAAGGGCGTCGCGGATGTTGCGCCGGACGACCTCGCATGGGTCGTGCACCCGGAAACCGACGTTCACCTTCGCGATGAAGTAGTGGCCGTCGCGGGTGCGCAGCGGCGTGCTGGCGAGCTCCGCGGTACGGCGGTGGTCGCCCATGTCCACGTCGTACCGGGTGCGGCACTCGGTGAACAGGCGCTGGCTGAACGACAGGGTGCGGCCGGAGAAGAAGACCAGCTCGCCCGAGGCCGTCGCGTACACGGCGGCGACGCTGGGGTCGCGGTTGGGCTCGGGACGGAATCCCCGCTGGACGGGTGTCTGATTCTGGATGAGCGGCACGGAGTTGGTCATCAGGACCCGTTCCTCTTCGCGAGTTCGGCTTCGACGGCGTACGCGGTCAGCGTCTTGGGTTGCAGGTTGTCGGGCGCCAGCCACTGGCTGAGCTGGGAGCGCAGGTTCAGCTCGACAGGGTCGAACCGGCCGACCGTGCCGGGCAGCGCGGCCAGCATGTTCGCGAGCGCGCTGCGCACGTCGGCGTCGGCCTCGGCCAGGTCGGCCCAGCGGGCGAGCACCCGGGCGGTGGTGTCGGCCAGCAGGCCGGACTGAATCACCCGGTGCCACATCGCGAGCAGCTTGTCGCGCAGCGCGGCGCGCTGGTCGGCGATGAACAGCAGCATCGGCCAGGTGCCGGTGCCTCCGGCGGGCTCCGAGGTGAGGTTCTCGGCCAGCGCCAGGAAGACGAAGGTGCCGCTGAGGGCGCGCCGGTCGTCGAACAGCCAGCTGCCGACGCGGCGCAGCACGCGCGTGGCGTTACCCTGCTCGTCGGCGAGCAGCAGGTCGGCCAAGCTGTCGGCGATGCCCTGGGCCACCCGGCGGTCGTCGATCGTGGTGAGGCGCTCCAGCGCGTTCAGCGCGCGGTCGGGGTTGTGGCCGCCGAGGGCCGTGCCCCACACCCGCGCGGCGGTGGCCTGGCCGAGGCGGTTGTTCTCGTTGCCATACCAGCCGGCGACCACCGACTCGACCAGCGGGCGCATCCGGGTGTCGGCGGCCGGCACGCTCAGCGCGTTGGCCGCCACGTCGCGCAGCCAGAACTTGTCGTCGATACCCATCAACGCCACGGCGTTGCGGTGCACGAAGTCGAACGCCTGCTTGGCGAAGACGCCCAGCGCGGTGGCCGTCCAGATCCGGACGTCCTCCGACGGGTTGTCCGCGAGGTCGCGTAGCCACAGCATCAGCGGGATCTGGATCCGGTACTCGCGCCAGACGCGGGTCAGCACGGCCGAGGCGTAGTCCTCCCCGACGTACTCCATCACCTCGGCCGGTGCGGAACCAAACGGGCCGCGCACGGTCGTGGTGCGGATCCGGGCGCGCAGCAGCCGCAGCAGCTCACCGCGGGCCGCCGAGAACGGGTCGCGCCACGGTGGCCGGGGGTTGTCGCCGTCGGCGCCGTCGTGCGGGCCGTCGAGGCGTTCGGCAAGGCGGCCGGCGGCGAAGACGACCATCTCGTACGGCAGGCCGTTGAGCACTGCCAGGGCGATGGCCAGGCATCGGCTCTGCACGTCGGGCAGCCCGCCGAACCAGATCTCGAAGTCCTCGGTGGCGCGCTCGGCCCAGCGGCGTTCCAGCCGCTTCAGGTCGACGGTGGCGCCGTCCAGCTCCTGGCCGATCATCACGGCGAGGTCGGCCGCGGCCTTCATCGACTGGTCGGCGGCGAACACCCGCACGGTGAACGCGGCCAGCTCGGGCTCGGCGAGCAGCCGCTCGGCGGCTGCCTGCGGCCGGCCGAGCGACCAGGCCAGGTGGGCGGCGAGCACGGCGGTCTGCTCCCGCGGCGGGGGGAGCGTGACGACGTATGTGGTGAGGTCTGGATCTCCCAGCGTCGCGTCGGCGGTGACTGTGAGCACCAGCCGCGCGTCGATCGCCTCGAGCGTGGTCTCGAGCTGCTGCAGGACCCAGGCAGAAACCTGGCCCCAGGCGAGCGGCTCGCAGAGCAGGAAGCCGGCGGCGCGGGGGAGCGGATCGTCGCTCTTGGCGTCGGTCTCCAGCCAGTGGCCAAGGCGGCGCAGGTCGACGTTGCGGTCGAGGTTGAAGATGCGGCGGTCGGGCGGCGACTGCAGCAGCTTGATCGCCGCCGCGACCTTGCCGTGGCCGGGCTCGGCGCGCAGCACGACGACCCGCCGGTCGCCGACGGTACTGCGCACGGTGTCCCAGCCGTCCGGGGCGACGAACGCGTGCCGCACCGGCTCACTCATCCAGGCGCCGAGCGCCTGCAGCGGGGCGGGCTCGGCGTCGCCCAGGGCGAACACCAGCTTGTCGCCGCCGACCATGTCGCCGGCGACCTTGACCCGGGCGTTCTCGATGCTGCGCTGGCGCTGGCGCCCGGCGCGGCCCTCGACCCGCGAGGCGTCCGGGTCGGCCGAGTCGACTGTGGTCTTGACCTTGCCGTCGGCCGTGGCGTCGGGCAGCACCGGCTTCTGCGTGGGCGGCTGCCCGGAGGCGGGCAGGTCGGCCTTGTCGTCGGACGCCGGAGCCGCCGGAGCGGGGCCGTTGGGTGCCGGCGCCGGAGCAGCGGGCGCGGGAGCGGATGCCGGATCAGGGGCCGTCACCGCCCACCCCCGTTAACGGTCTTGTCGCCGACGAACTGGTCGCCGTGCACCGTGATCTCGGTGGTGCCGTTGAAGACGAACCCGCTCTGGGTGGCTGACTTCTTCTTCGGCTTCGGCGTCTTCGGTTCGGGGGCCGCCGGTGCAGGAGGCGGCGCGGGCGTCACTCCCGGCGGGTACGGGTAGCCGGGCACCTGGATCCAGGCCGTCTCGCCGCGCAGTTCCTTGGCGTCGATCGCGACGCGCTCGAAGGTCGAGGAGTCGATCGACCGGTAGTCGTGCCGGATGACGTCGTCGAAGACCTGCCGGGAGACGATCAGCGCCAGGTTCGCCCCGTCCGCCGCGGCGAGCGTGGCTTTGAGTGGCGGTGCGTCGACGAGCCGCGCGGTGGTGTTGACCGCCGTGCCCACCCAGCCCTCGCCGTCGTGCTCGCACATTCCCTGATGGATCGCCACGCGCAGGCGGATCCGGGCGATCTCCGAGCTGGTGCGCGCCTTCTCCCGCAGGCCGTAGTCGAGTTCTCGGACGAACCGGCCGGCGAGCATGAGCACCGACACGTCCGGGTCGATCATCAGAATGCCGTCGCCGCGGTCCTCCTGGTCGATGCGGGCGGAGTCGAGGCCGGCCTCGGTCAGCGCGGTGCGGACTACCTGATAGAGGTCGGCGCGTACCTGCCGCTGGACGGGGTTGGGCCGGCTGCCGAAGCCTTCGACATCGACGAGCGCGACCGCATGAAAGGCCGGTTCGGGCATGCGGCACCCTCCGAGGGGAAAGAGACCGTGTCGGATAGCACTGTGAGCAGTACGCCACGCGATGAACAGGCCATCTGGCATGCTTGTTCGGTTTTCGGGCCGGTGGCGCGGTTTCAACCTAGGCCGCTGTCGTCATTCTCGCTCTCAGCTACAAGCACACGACGGAACGCATGATCGGTTGAGGATTCTCCTGCCGAGTCGGGCGCCGTCCGTCCCTTTTGGTGCTTGCCGTCACCCTCAGACGATTCGAACCCGATGACCGACTGACAGGGGCAGGGCCGTCGGGATGAGGGGGATGACCGTCTGGGCCGGGCTGTGTGCGCCAGTCACTGGATCCACTGGCGACATCGCGATGTGGACGCAGTCCTGGACGCCGGGAAGCGGGAAGAGCAGCTTCTTGATCGTGGACTCATGCACCGCCTCGCCGAACGGCCAGCCTGTGCCGTCCTCGCCACCGATGACCGGGTGCAGGAACGCGTACAGGGCCTGCTCGACCCGGGCTCGCACGTCCCGAGGGTCGGCGCCGGCCGCCGCGGCGATCTCGACGTCCACCTCGATGCCCTGATAGTGCGGGGGCATCACGTACAGCCGGGCGGCGAGCAGGCGCCGCTCGTCGAGGTACTTCCGGACCGCCTCTAGCGTCGTCCCGGACGGCTGCAGGTCCGCGAGGGACGGCCGGTCCTGCCGTGCCTGTGGCGGCGTGGCCACGAGCAGCAGCTGAACGGCGCCGGACTGCTCGTCGGCGACGCAGCGTACCCGGGCCAGTGACGAGTCGGCCCGCCGGGCGAGCTCCTCGTGGTCGGCCGGGGTGACCGCTCGGTCACCGGCCTTCAGCAGGCCGGGGGCCCGCTGCCAGAGGTCCGCCTCGGTCTCCGCGTCGCTTCCGCCCCTCGCCGGGTACGGGTTCTCCACGCGCACGCCGGGCAGGTCCAGGCCGAGCTCGCGCAGCGCCCCGGCCGGGACGTTGCCGGCCGCGCCGCCGCCCGTCCAGTAGTCGCGGACGCGGACCAGGGCACCCGCCGGCGGCACCGGGCCGACGGCCCGGCGTGACCGGTCGGGGCCGGTCACGGCCGGTGGGAAGACGATCTCCCCGGCCGCCACGTCGTACCGGACGTGGTAATCGTCGGACCCGCTCTCCGCGAAGGACTCGACCGGTTCCCAGGACTGCCAGCCGTAGCCGTCCGAGGTCTCCACCACCGGGACCTGGCCGGGTACGACGGCGGGCCGTTCCCGCAGACGGAAGCGCTGGCCGGCGGTGCCGTCGCTGATCCCGAGTGGCTCCTCGGCGATGCGGCGGGCATGCACGGCGAGGACCACCGCCTCGGCCGTACGCGCGCGCACGTCACCCGAAACGCGCCCGCCGGGCAGGCGTAGCCACGCCGCCTCGACCCCGTCCAGCCGGTGCCGGACGTGGCTGGGCTGCTCCAGCAACAGCGCGTCACCCGGCACGGGCCGGCGACGGCAGGCCTGCCACTGCCGGCCGTCCCAGAACTCTCCTGTCGCCGAGCCGGTCACACCGGTCAGCTCGACAGTCGTCCTGCCACCCGGCTCGGCCAAGCCGATCAGCAGCCCGGTGGGGTCGTCGAGCACGTGGATCACCCGATTGGGGATGACCCGCAGGTCTCGGACCGTGGTGAACGGCGGTGTGTTGGCGCCGAACCCGACCTCCGTGCCGGCCGGGACATCGAGCGGGTCGGTCAGCGGCGTCTCGAAGGTGAGGCGCACGTGGGTGTGCGCCGCGTGCGGCCCCCGCGGCCGTAGGCCGATCAGTTCCAACAGCGGCTGCCGCAGGCGTTCGGAGAGCGCGCCGAGCCGGTCATGGAGGTGATCGACGAGCAGGGCGGCCGACACCAGCACGGCGTCCTCCTCAATGCTGATCGCACGGTTGGCCCCCGCGTCGGTGAGGCGCCGGCGCAGCTCGGCGCGGGCCTGCTCGACGAGATCGGGAAAGCGACGATCGTCGAAGAGGAGGCGTCGGTTGGTCATCCCTTATCCACCTTCTGGACGCGAAAGTCCGGGCCGAAATGGTTCTGTCGCATCACCGACGGGACGGGGATAGTCACCCGCAGATGATGTAAGCACGCAAGTGCTCGATCCGTCGACTGTGGGGTGAGGCGTGGTGCCCGATTCCGTCCGACCGGTGGTGCTGGCTCTCGAGGACACCTCTCTCGAGCCGGGAGACTGGCAGTGGGGTGAACAGACTCGCACGCTCGTGCGCTTGCTGCAGGCGTACGACCTCGATGTCCGGCAGCAGGCGCTGCCGCCGGCGGCCGGTGAGAAGGGAATCGCCACCGATATCATCCTGGCGCTCGGCGGCTCCGGTACGGTCGGCGCCGCCACGACCGTCCTGCTCAACTGGCTGAACGCGCGCAGCAGCCGGCGGCTGACGCTGACCGTGGGCGAGGGCGTGGACAGGCGGACGGTGAAGGTGGTCGGCGAGGGACTGAGCGACAGCTCCATGCGAGCCGCCCTGCTCGCCGCGCTCGGCCGCCAGGACGCCGACGACGCCGGCGAGGACACGGCCGCTGCGTTGCCCGCCGAAGAGCAATGACGGCCGATCGCCGCTACCGCGCTCTGCTGCTCGGCAACTGGGAGTTTCCGCGTGAGTCGGCCGTGTTGCGGGATCTCGCCGGGCCGGCGACCGATGTGGAACGGCTGCGCGAGGCGCTGACGAACCCGGAGTGCGGCCTGCACCGTCCCGCGGACGTCATCGTGCGCAGGAATCTCGAGAGTTCGCCGATGCGCCAGGAGATCGAGATGTTCCTCGACGACGGCAAGCCCGGCGACCAACTGCTGATCTATTACTCGGGGCACGGGTGGAAGGAGGAAGACGGCGAGCTGTACCTGTGTGCCCGCGACACCACCCGCAGGGCCATCCAAAGCACCACGATGAGCGCCACCGTCCTGGCCCGCCAGGCGCAGGCGAGCCGCGCCTCCGCCAAGATCGTGGTCCTGGACTGCTGCAACTCCGGGAACTACCGGTTCAAGGGGCCGGCGTCCGGCCGAGTGTTCGACGGCAAGGGCGTCGTCGCGCTGACCAGCTCTCAGCCCGATCTGCCGAGCCGCGACGCGGCCGCCCCGGACCAGCCCAGCCAGTTCACAGGCCACCTGATCGCCGGGCTGCGCGGCGCCGCCACGGGACGCGACGGGTTCCTGCTGCTGGACGACCTCTACGACTACGTGCACGAGCGCATGAAGGCCGAGGGCGCAATCCGGCCCACGTACAGCAACAAGCTCATCGGCCTGGTGGCCCTGGGTCGTACCCGTACCGTCCGCGGCCCCGCGGGCGAGCGCGGCCGCGCGGCGGATCGACTGAACAAGGCCCTGCGGCTGGAACCGGCCAACCGGGCCGTCGCCGTGGGCTCGCTGCGCCGGCTCAGCGAGGACGGCAGCGGCTGGGGAACCCTCGCGGCCATGCGGCTCGGCGAGCTCGCGACGGCGGACGGCGACGACGCCACGGCCGCGGAGGCGTACGCCAAGGTAGTCGAGGCGGGTGACCCACGCTGGGCCGCCGAGGCCGCGTGCCGCCGGGGCGCCCGGCTCGCCGCCATGGGCGACGCCGGCCGGGCTGAACAGGCCTGGCGGCAGGCCGTCGAGCTGGACGACCCGCGCTGGTCGCCGACCGCGGCCCGCGAGCTGGGGCGCCTGCTCTGCGGCGACCCGGCGACGAGGGCGGCCGGACTCGGCTATTACCGCCAGGCGCTGGCCGGCCTGGACGATCCCGGCTTGCTGCTCGAGGCCGGCGACGCGCTGCGCGACGCCGGCCGGCACGACGACGCCCGAGCGCTCTACCGGCGCCTCGCCAGCCGGCCGGACCCACCGTGGCCGTCGACCGGCGCCGAACGGCTGTCCGGGCTGCCGTCGCCCGCGGCCGCGGCCAAACGGCGGTGATCCATCCGCGTTCCCCGCTCCCGGGGGACTCATGCTTGTCAGCTTCTCCCGCACCGGCCCTTTGCGGCACCGCATCCTCAAGGGCTTCGTGATCGCGGCCGGTGACCCGGCGGCGGTCACCGCGGCGGTCGTCGCCCGCGGGGTGGAACTTGGCCTGCTGCGGCTGCACACCGCCGGCCGGTCGCCGGGCGCGATCTGGCTGGACACGGGGATGGTCTGGCTGACGGACCCGCTGGCCCGCTCGCGGCTGCGGCAGGCGCTCGCCGCGGGCACGGCCTCGCTCGCCGCCGCCGTCCGGGCCGCGGGCGGCCGCCTGGCGCCCGGCGGATGGCTCGGATCGCGCGGCGCGGGGGAGTGTCTCGTCTCCGATTTGCACGCCATCGAAACGATCACCGACACGCAGCGGGAGATCTGCGCGAACCTGCTGCGGTCGTGGGCGCCCGAGCTGATCGCGCTGACCGGCCAGCCCTCCTTCGGCGGCGACCGAGTGCACGGCATCGGCTCGCGCCGCCTGGCCGACTCCGGCGAGCACCTGTCCACCCGATATCTCGCGTCGGCTAGCCCCCGGCACCTCGGGCGGGTGCGCGACAGCCTGCGGCGCGACGAGGGTGTGTCCCGGCTCGAGCTGATGGATGTCAATCCCGTCGGGCTCGACGACACGGTGCCCAACGTGGTGCTGCGGTGCGTCGACGCGCAGCTGCTGCCCTCGACCGTGCTGGCGCACGCACTGCTCGTGCAGGCCCTCGCCGTGCACGCCCGCACGCTCGAACGCGAGGGCCGCCGCGTGCCCGCGGTGCCGCAGGCCGTGCTCGACCACAACCGGTCGCGCGCCATCTCCGCCGGGCTCGCCGCCACCTTCGACCCGCTGACCGACCGGAGCCGCCGCGACCGGAACGACCGCGTCCCGCAGGCCCAGCCCGTGCCGGCCCGGGAGCGCGCGCTGGCGCTGATCGAGGACGTCGTCCCGCAGCTGCGCGCCCTGCGGGTGATGCCGGACGAGTTGGCGCCCGTGGCCTTCGGACTCACGCTGGCCGGCGCGCACCCCACGGCTGTACGCAAGGAGAGCGACCTGCTGCGGCAGTGGTCCGGCCTGGATGACGCGGACTTCTTCGGCAACGCACAGTGGCTCGAGCAGGATCACCTGACCGCGGCCAACACCCGGGCCTTTCCGGGAGCGACGGCGCTGGCCCGCAGCTACTGGGCGAGCCGGCTGCGCCCGTCTCCGAAGCGTGCCGCCGCGCCGCAGCCGCGCCGCCCTTCCGCCGATGACCTGCTCGCCCGCCTCGGCGACCAGGAACTGTCGGCCCGCGACGTCACCGCCGCGCTCGCCGCCTACGCCCGCGACGGCGGCCCGGCCGACCTCCTGCCGGCGCTGCGCAGACTGGCCGACGACAGGGCCAAGGCCATCCGTCGTACGCTGCGGCCCGGTCGGGCCCTGACCCGCGAGTCGACCGCCGTGCCGGCCGATTGGGACCGGGACCAGGCCGCCGAGGTGCAGCGCCTCGCCGGCAAGGACGGTCGCGCGATGCTCAGCGTCAAGCTGCCCGCCGACCGGCGCAACGCCGCCGTCGCCGCCGCCCGCGACCACCTGCGCCGCCCGCCTGCCGGGATGGCCGTCTTCCTGCTGACCAACGCCGCCTACCGCGACCCCGGCTGCGGGCAGCGGGCCACAATCGAGTTGCTGCTGGTCGACACCAGCGTGGAGGTCGCCGGATGAGACCCTCCGTCCTGCTCATGCTCGACCTGCGCGAGTACGGCGCCGCGCCGTCCGACGAGGACGGCTGCCGGCGGCTGTGGGCACAGGTCGAGCCCGAGCTGACCGGCCGGTACCTGCGTGCCGACGACACCGTGACCGTCCGCCGGCCGGAGGGCGTCATCGGCGCCGTCGTACTGGAGACCGACCCCACGCTGGCGGGGTGGACAGGGCCGGACACCACGTTCGCCGTGTGCGGCGTACTTGAGCGGCCGAAGCTTGTCTACCGCTGCGGCTCGTGCGCCGACGCCGGGCAGGTGCGGTACGGCCCGTTCGTCTGCTCCGGTTGCGGCTCCACGGACACCCGCCGCCGCGTCTGCGACGAGCACGTCGTCATCCTCGACCTGACTTTCGCGCGGACCACCTGCCCGGCGCACGTGCCGTCCTGCGAGTGCGGGCGCACCGCCACGTTCTGGTGCTCCGGGCCTGGCTGCGGGCGCGCGAAGGCCTGGTGCGACCGGCATCGCCGACGCCATCCCGGCGACGAGCTAATTTCTTACTGCCCCGGCTGCTACGACCGGCGCTTCCCGACCTGCTCGGCGGCGAGCTGCCGCAGCATCGGCAGCATGTCCTGCGAGTTCGGGACCGGCTCCGGCTCCTGCCGGACCCGGGTCTGCCCCGGGCACGCCTTCCGCTGGCAGGTGTATGGGCCCAGCCGCCGCGGTCTGGTGCTCTGTCCCGGGCATCACGCGCAGCTCCCCGCGCTAGCGCCCGACGAGCTCGTGCGGCAGGTCGTAACCGGCACGCTCGGCCGTCGCCGGGACCGCTCCCGTACCCCCCGGCTGCCGCGCCTGTCGCTCTTCCAGCACATCTTCATCAACGGGCAGCGGCGGCTGCTGACGGTCCCGCAGCTGTACGAAGTCACCGACCGGGTCTACCGCACGCAGCGGGCGAATCGTCCGCTCGCCGCCCTGATTGAGGAGCACCGCCCGGGGTGGGAGCGGGAACGCGACCAGGCCCACGTCGCCGAAAGGGAGGGGCAGCGCCACCTCGCCCGGCTCTGCCAGGCCCTGACCGACCTCGGTCGCGGCGACCTCGTCCCGCACATCTCACTGTCGATCTTCAAGCCGCACGCCAACGAGCTGTGGGTGCGCGTCCCCGACCACCTCAGACCACGTTTCATCGGGACCAAGGGCGCCACCATCAACGCGCTGCGGCAGCGTCTCGATCTGCGGATCAACCTGGAGAAGCTTTGAACGCCCGTTGGAACTCCGACAGGCAGCGCCTGGTGATCGTGACCGGTGCGGGCCTGATCGACGCCGACTGGATCGCGGTGAGCGCTCGTGACCTCGCCGGCGACACAGCCGGCCTGCTGACCGCCGGAGACCGCCGGACGGGCGTACGCCTCTTCGCCCGCCCGGAGCTGCCCTCCGGCGCCGTCGCGATCGGCGCCGGGCTCGCGGCCGAGCTGGGGCTGGCCGATGGCCAGCCCGGCTGGACGCTGACGGCGGCCGTGGCCATCGAGGCCGCCCGGCTCACGGTCGAACCGATGACCGACGGCTCGATGCAGGATCTGTCCCGGGCCATGCTCAACGCGACCGACCTGTCCGGCCGGGTGATCCACCTAGAGGACGACGACTCGGCATGGATCACCATCGCCACCATGCCGTTCAGGGTCCGCGCCGCCTTCGGCAGCGACGGCCGGCCCCTCGACGGGCTCGTCAGCATCGGCCGCGGCACCGAGCTCTCCCTTTACGGCAAGAGCGGGCGCACCGGCGTCGACATCGTCGTGCTGGCCGACTGTAGCGGTTCGATGAACCTGCCCGACGTGCCCGCGAGCAGCGGCGAGGACCCGTACGGCTGGCAACTCGGCACCACCGCGAGCGGGACGATCAGCCGCGCCGACGCCCAGAAAAGGGCCCTGCTGCGCCTGCTCGACGCGCGGCTCGAAGCGTCGGGGCGACCGGCCCGCATCGCGCTGGTCCGCTTCGGCACCTCGTGCGAGTTGATGTTCCCTGCCGGTGAGGGCATGGCCGAGGTGAGCGCCGACAGCGGCCCCGAGGTCGCGCAGCTGTTCCGCTCGGCCGTCGCCCGGCTGCAGCCGCAGCCGCAGAACACCGACATCGGCGGCGCGCTGTACTTCGCCTCCGAGCTGCTGCACCGCCACGGCGTCCCCGGCAACGACCAGCTGATCGTCCTGATCAGCGACGGCGCCGAGTTCAACCCGAAGGGCGACGACGCCACTGGCGAGGCCATCGAGGTCACCCGCGACGCGGTGTCGCTCATGGACGAGCTGCGCCAGGTCGCCGGCATACGGCTGCACGCGATTGGCATCAGCGACGGTCCCGCCTTTCAGCGCTGGTGCGCGCGCGAGCGCGGCGGCTCGTTCGAGCGCTGGATGGTCCCCGACCATCGCCTGCTGGGCAACCTGGTGCAGGTGGGCGGCGGCGACCCCAGCCGTATCGGCGGCTTGGACGTGCTCGAGGACTACTTCCGCAGCCTGGGCGGCGGCGTCACGACACGCATTGGTGTGCCCGCGGAAGCCCGCAACCTGCCGGCGGTGCAGCAGAATCTTTCCGCGCTGGCCCGCCGCCAGCTCGGCGTCGGCCAAGCCGAGCGAGCGGCTTTCGCCCGAGTCGCCGACGAGATCCGAGACCAGTACGCCAAGTGCCTCGACGTGGCGGGCGTCCGCCCGGATCTGCGCCTGTTGCGCCCACCCCGGAACGCCGACCATCTCCGGGAATTGGGTGTGGCGGTGCAGTCGCGTACGGAGCTGAAGGGCTGGAGCGACCAGGCGGAGCAGATCTTCGAGCCCCGGCCGTCCGGCCTGGAGCCGAGCCTGGAGGCCCTGGCCACCGATCGTCGCCGCGAGTCGCTGCGCCAGGTCAACGCCTCCGTCGCGGAGGAGGACGCTCACGGCTGGTTCAGCGTGCAGTCGCAGCTGGCGGAGATCTTGCGCGCCCTGCTGGCCGACATCCGAGACGCGATGGAGGTGGTCGTCCACACGGCCCCACCAGCCACCGATATCCCCGACGAGACGTGGTACAGCAGGTACGACTGACCAGCCGGATCGCGGCGATCAGGCCCCGGGGCGATGCAGGCGTCAGTCGTCGCGTTGGGAAGGTGACGGCAGGAAGTCGATGGCCGCGGGGGAGTGGTGCGACAACTCCTTTTACTCGGTTGGTTTATGCTTCAGGCGACCTGGGCAAACGTGCGCGAGCATGCCGCTGGGCCACCGGACTACTGGGGGTCAAGGGGTCGTCGGTTCGAATCCGGCCGTCCCGACACAGGTGAGGGGCCATCTCGGAGGTTCGAGACGGCCCCTTTGTCGTACCTGGGTGACTGACTCGAAAATCACGGAGCGCGTGGGCAGGCGATAGCGTCCGGCGCAGCGGAGCGGAGCCGGACTCGGGTGGTTGTTGGGCGTCAGGCTGCGGTGGGTTGGTTCGGTCCGAGGGTGAGGGTGACCTGCTGGCCGGTGAGGTGCTCGAGTTGTCGAATCAGGTCCCGTTGCCGGCGCCGGCTGTTGAGTCTGGTCTCGTGGTAGCTGGGGCCAAGGTCGTGGTAGCGGGTGTCGGGGTTGGACAGGACGTGCCAGATGATCGTTAGTACTGAGTTGCCGACGGCGACGATGGCGCGCTTCTTCCCGCGCCGCCGGGCCAGGCGGCGATAGCGTTCGCTGAGGAAGGTGTCGGTGCGGGCCAGGCCGGCGACGATCTCACCGAGGGCGCCGGCCAGCCATGGGTTGCCTTTGCCGGTGGAGGCGGTTTTTGCCCGGCCGGCTGACTGTTTGTCGATCGGGGCGAACTTGGCCCAGGACACCAGGTGCGCGGCGGTGGGGAACACGGTCATGGTCACGCCGATCTCGGCTATCAGTTCCTGGGCTGAGCGAGGTCCGATGCCGGGTATCTCGTCGAGCTTTTCGGCCGCTGCCCTGAACGGGGCGATCAGCTCGTCGATGCGGGCATCCAGGGTGGTGATGTCCGCGGTGAGACCGTCGATGCGGCGTAGCATCGCGGCGCAGATGAAGGCATGGTGGTCTTCGAAGTAGCCGGTCAACGCCTGGCGCAGCTGCGGGAGCTTGGCCCGCATGCGGCCGTGGGCCAGGTCGGCGAGCATCCGTGGGTCACGCTCGCCAGCGATCATCGCGTCGAGCATCTTGCGACCGGACATGCCGTGCAGGTCACTGATGACCGAGTCGAGTTTGATCTGGGCGTCCTCGAGCACCTTCTCCAGCCGCTGCTTTTCCCGCGTCTGGTCGCGGACCAGACTGCGCCGGTAGCGGGTCAGGTCGCGCAGCTGCCGAAGGGCTTTGGGTTGCACCAGGCTGGGTCGGCACATGCCCCGCTCGACGACTTTGGCCAGCCATACCGCGTCCAGCTTGTCGGTCTTCGGCCGGCCCGGAACGTTTTTAACGTGCCGGGCGTTGAGCAGCCAACACGTGAAGCCCTCTGCCTCCAGCAGGTAGAACACCGGCTTCCAGTAGCTGGAGGTGGCCTCCATCGCCACCAGTTCGACTTGCTGGCAGCGCAGCCAGTCCGACAATCCGAGCAAGGCCGGGGTTGTAGTGGCGTACTCCCGGACCTCCTGTACCCGGCGGCCCGAGTTGGTCCCGTGCGGGATCCGCACGCACGCGACCAGCCCTGCCTTGCCGATGTCGATGGCGCACACCCGCGTGTGCTGGGCTACCGGCTCCTCGCTGATCTCGTTCATCACACCGCCTCACCTCGGGTTGCGAAGGCGGCTGCCCGCGGGAACGGCACAGGGGGAAGGGCAGAGACGGACTCGCGTGCTCGAAGCGACAATGCAGGGCCCCTAAGATCACGCTCCCAGCGTCAGGCTAACTGACGGTCTCACAGACCAATGTCACTCGACGTCGGCGGGCAACCAGCCTGATTTTCACGCCCAGCACGGGCGTCACCAAGGGGAACATCGGAGGCTAACTGAGTGACTACGCCTCAGCGTCGAAGATTCGGTCCATGACGACCGCCCCGCCTAGGAGCACCGGCCGCAGTTGGTGCCGGTAGACGCTATCGGTGACGGTCGTGCCGGAGTGCCCGCAGAGGTCCGCGATCTGCTCGATGCTCACACCGCTGTCGGAGAGCAGCGAGACGAAACTGTGCCGCAGCTCGCGGGGTGTCCAGTCGCGCGGGTCGAGGCCCACTCTGGCGACGACGGGGCGGAACGCTCGCAGCACGTTGTGCCGATCGAGGGCGGTGCCAGCGGCGGAGACGAAGAGTGAGGGGTGGGCCGGCAGCCGGCCGGGCCGCGCGGCCACGTGCCCGCGCGGCGTAAGGGAGCGCACGCCGGCCGCGTCGGCGAGCTGGCGGCGGTCGCGGGGTTGCGGCTAGTGCGCCTCCGGCGGGGGCGCTCCGGCTCCAGGATGGCCGGGGCTCCGTCGGCGGGTCGCGGTCCGCGGGTGGTTGCGGTAGCGCCATCCCACCGCCGAAGACCCGGGGCGAGCCGAGCAGACCGCCGCCGGGACCGCCAGCGTCCGTCCGTGCGTCAAGGCCGTCTTGACGTGGCGGCCCCGACGTCGGCCCGCTCCCACAAGGGCGGGTCGACGGCGACGGGATGGCGAGGTTCCGCTGGCTGGGCCAATGCCTCACCAACACGCATGCGACACGGGGCAGGTCGAGCATCCACCCGGCCCCCCAGCTATTGATGGGGTCGCCAGATCTTGTCGGCGGCTGCGGGGTGGCGGCTGCGTCGATCGTTCGGGCGAGGGCCGTCAGAGTGGGTCGAGGCGGCGCTTGAGCAGGCAGAACTCGTTGCCTTCTGGATCGGCGAGGACGTGCCAGGACGCCTCCGCGGGCTGACCGATGTCGACGAGTTTGGCCCCGGCGGCCAGGAGGCGCTCGAGCTCGGCGTCCTGATCGCGGTCGGTGGGGTTGACGTCGATGTGCAGCCGGGCATGCCCGTTCTTCGGCTCGTCGTTGCGGATGAGGAAGATCGTCGGCTGCGGCCCGCCGAACCCTTCGCGCGGACCTATCTCGATGTAGACCCCCTCTTCGCGATCGAGCTCTATGAAGTCCAGGACCTCGCACCAGAACCGCGCCAGCACCTCGGGGTCGCGGCACTTGAGCACGAGCTCACTGATACGGCATGCCATTGACGAAACCTACTCTCAGCATGGAAACTGCCGGGGCGGCCGCACGCGGATCTCATGGGCTCCCTGCAGTGCGAACAAGCTCGCGATCGTACCGGGCGAGGCGAGCGGGGCTGGACGAGGGTGCCCGTCGGGCTGAGCCCTGGCGGTCGTCATTCAGCAGGAAGTCAGCGAGACGCGCGACAACAGCCGTCAACCGTTGGTACGGGACAGCAAAGTCCCGGACGACAACACCAGTCGTCGGCATTGATCAGCAAGCATCAACTGTGTGGAGCCGCCTTTGTGCAAGGCAGCGTTAGGGATCGGGAGGGTCGCCGAGGGGTCGACCGCTACGCGACCCCAACGGGCCGCAAGATGAGCACGACCGGCACCTCAGCCCACCAGGCCGAGGGAGGCCTCGGCACTTAACGGTGCGAGAGCCAGCCCCTTTAATCCGCTGGTCGCCAGATGCGGGGTGTAGCAGCGCCTGTAGCAACGATGACGGACGACGGCGCACGACCACGGGCTCTTGGCGGGTCGATCGGGGCGGCCCGGCTGGCGATGGACGCAGTCGGACGGCTGCCCAGGACTTACAAGCGAGGGGTCGGAACGCCTGGCAGGCAGGGCCGTGCAGCTCGTTGACCAGGCCCAGGCCGACCCCAGGCCGCGGAAGGGCGGACCGCTCGTGACGGGGACAGCGAAGACCGCCAGCTCTGGCTAGGGTGCCTCGAATGGAACCGCCCACGGTCGATGCGAGTGTTCCCCTTAAGGGCCTGTGCTGCCTCCTCGCCATGTTCGTCGGCGGCCCACTCCTGATCCTGCTGAGCCGCGTTGGCCAGAAGAAGGATGCTTTGCGCCCTCACCGGGACGCGCCGCGAGCCGACGAGCGGGTGGGTGACTAAGAGGTCCTAACAAAGTCGTGCGACGTGCCGGTACGTGATGATGCAGGTGGCCAGGGCGAGGAAGGCTTCGTGGATGTCGTCGCGGCGTTCCCAGCGGATACGCAGCCGCCTCATGCCGTGGTACCAGGCGATCGTCCGCTCGACCACCCACCGGAACACACCGAGCCCGGAGCCGTGGGGCTGGCCGCGACGAGCGATGCGCGGGCGGATGCCCTTGCGGCGTACCGCCTTGCGGTACTTGTCGTGGTCGTAGGCGCGGTCGGCGAACAACGCGTCGGGGCGCTGGCGTGGCCGTCCGCGCCGGGTGCGTACGGGCGGGATCTTGTCGATCAGCGGGAGTAGTTGGGTGACGTCGTGGCGGTTGCCGCCGGTCAGCGACACGGCCGGGGGGATGCCGGCGCCCTCGGTCAGGACGTGGTGCTTCGAGCCCGCTCGGGCGCGGTCGACCGGGCTCGGGCCGCTTTTGGGCCACGTCGGGCGGCCCGCACATGCGAGGAGTCGATCACGGCGCGGGACCAGTCGAGCTTGCCGGCGCCGTGCAGTTCGGCCAGCAGCAGCTCGTGCAGCCGCTGCCACACCCCGGCCCGGTTCCATTCCTCCAGGCGCCGCCAGCAGGTCATCCCGGACCCGAATCCGAGCTGTTGGGGCAGGAACTCCCACTGGATGCCGGTGTGCAGCACGAACAGGATCCCGCACAGCACCTGCCGGTCCGGGATTCGCTTACGTCCCGGGTGCCGTGGGTTGCGCTCACGTTTGGGCAGCAACGGCTCGATGCGCTGCCACAGCCCGTCCGGCACGATCCACGGCGGCTACTCGCCACGCCTCACGGCACGACATTGTAGATCACCCTCTACAAGGGATGGAAGGCCCAGAGATCATTTTGTTAGGACCTCTAACTGGGTGACGATCACGACGGACGCTGGCGGACGACCCTGCATACCGGGGGACCGTCGTAGCAGCTCAGCAGTTGTAGAGCAGCAGGTCATGGACCCCTTGTTGGGTGCCTGGGGGTCAAGGGGTCGTCGGTTCGAATCCGGCCGTCCCGACGCAGGTCAAAGGCCATCTGGAATCTTCCAGGTGGCCTTTTCTGGTCTTGTACAGCAGCGAAGTACAGCAACGGCTCATTGATCCAGGCTCTCGGCCGATTTCCCCCAGGGCTTGGCGGGTAGCCTTGGACGAGACCTGGCTCTAGGCCGTGTTTGGTAAAGGGGTCGGCGGGTGGTGAGGTTCCGGCGTGGCGGTGATCGATAAAGGTTGAGGTCTCCGGTAGATCGGTTAGCGACCAAGCAAACCGAAGACCGACCGGAGACCTCGTGCCCAGCGTAGCGGCGACGAGGCGGCACGACCTCACCGACGCGCAGTGGGCGGCGCTGGAGCCTGCTCTGCCTGGCAGCTCGGGCAAAGGACGACCGCCCAAGTGGACCAAACGGCAGATCATCGACGGGATCCGGTGGCGAGTACGCACTGGAACCCCGTGGCGCGACGTGCCCGAGGCGTACCCGCCCTGGCAGACCCTGTACGACTGGTTCCGGCGCTGGCAGCGCGACGGCACCTGGGCGAAGATCCTGGCCGAGCTGCAAGCTGACGCCGACGCCGCCGGGAGAATCGACTGGACAGTGAGTGTCGACTCGACGGTCAGCCGAGCGCACCAGCACGCGGCCGGCGCCCGCCGCGACGGCCACTTGCAGAAGGAGCCGCCGGGCGGGCTGCGGACCGAGCCCGCTGATCATGGGCTGGGACGGTCCCGGGGCGGGCTGACCAGCAAGACGCATCTGGCTTGCGAGCAGGGCCGCAAACCGCTCGCCATGGTGATCACCGGCGGGCAGCGCGGTGACAGCCCGCAGTTCATCCCGGTCCTGCGCAAGATCCGTGTGAAGCGGGTTGGCGGCGGCCGGCCGCGGACTCGCCCGGACCAGGTGCTGGCCGACAAGGCGTACACCAGCAAAGGCAACCGTGGTCACCTCCGCGCTCGCGGGATCAAGGCGTGCATCCCGAGCAAAGCCGACCAGGACGCCCACCGTAAGGCCAAGGGATCCAGAGGCGGCCGACCGCCCGCGTTCGATCCGGTCGTCTACCGGCAGCGTCACGCCGTCGAGTGCGGTATCAACCAGCTCAAACAGTCTCCGATGACTGTGTCGTGACGCCCGTGCCGTGCGTGAAAATCGGGGGTGGTCACCCGCCGACGTCGAGAGTGCTTGGTGCTTCGAGCCCGTCAAACAGTCTGACGCTGGGAGCGTGATCTGGGGGCCCTGCATTGTTGCTTCGAGCACGCGAGTCCGCCTCTGTTCTTGCCCCGCAACGCTTCTGCGGGTGACCGCCTGGTCAATTCCGTGCGGGTGAGAGGTGGTGGCTGTGGAGGAGATCAGCGAGGAGCCGGTGCAGGTGGTCGCGCGGGTGTGCGCGATCGATATCGGCAAGGCCGGTCTGGTGGCGTGTGTGCGGGTGCCCCACGCGAGCCGGCCGGACCGGCGGGTGCAGGAAGTACGTGAGTACGCCACCGTGACCCCGGAGTTGCTGGCGCTGGCCGACTGGCTACGCGTCGAACGGGTCGAGCTGGTGGCGATGGAGGCCACGTCGGATTACTGGAAGCCGGTGTTCTACCTGCTGGAGGCGGAGGGCTTCACGTGCTGGCTGCTCAACGCCCGTCATGTCAAGAACGTGCCGGGCAGGCCCAAGACCGATCGGCTGGACGCGGCGTGGCTGGCCAAGGTCGTCGAGCGGGGCATGTGCCAGCCCAGCCTGGTGCACCCCAAACCGATTCGGCAGTTGCGTGATGTGACCCGCTACCGGCGCAGCCTGATACGGGAGCAGACCAGGGAGAAGCAGCGGCTGGAGAAGACCCTCGAAGACGCCCAGATCAAGCTGGACTCGGTCATCAGTGACCTGCACGGGGTGTCGGGTCGGCAGATGCTGCGGGCGCTCATCGACGGGCAGCGGGACCCGAAGGTCCTTGCTGAGATGGCCCACGGGTCGATGCGCCGCAAGATCCCCCAACTGAGGCAGGCGTTGACCGGCCACTTCGGCGAGCATCACGCGTTCATCTGCGCCACCATGCTGCGCCGGATCGACGCCCTCGCCGCCGACATCGCTGACCTGGACGCCCGGATCGAGGCAATGATCGCCCCTTTCGCGCAGGCGGTGGAGAAGCTGGATGAGATCACCGGTATCGGCGTGCGCTCCGCCCAGGAGATCATCGCCGAGATCGGCGTGGACATGACCGTCTTCCCCACCGCCGCGCACCTGGTGTCCTGGGCCAAGTTCTCCCCGATCGACGCCCAGTCAGCCAGCCGCAAGAAGGGCAACTCCACCGGCAAAGGCAACCCGTGGCTGGCCGGCACCATCGGCGAGACCGTCGCCGGACTCGCCCGCACGAACACCTTCCTCGGAGAGCGTTACCGCCGGCTGGCCCGCCGCAGGGGCAAGAAACGCGCGATCGTCGCGGTCGGCAACTCGGTGTTGACCATCATCTGGCATGTGCTATCCGACCCAGGCACCCACTACCACGACCTCGGCCCCGACTACCACCAATCGCGGATCAACAAACAGCGCCGGCAACACGACCTCATCCGCCAGCTTGAACACCTCACCGGCCAGAAGGTCACCCTCCAGCAACCCGAACTACCCACCGCGGCCTGATCCCACCAGACCACGAGCCCGGCTCCGCTGCGCTACGCCGGGCGCTGCCGCCTGCCCACTCACTCACCGATTTTCGAGTCAGCACCGCGCCATGGCCACCAGATACGACAAACTCGCCGTCCGTTACGAAGCCACCGTCACCATCGCCGCGATCAACCAATGGCTATGACCCTTGCCAAACACGGCCTAGATCTCAATCGTGATCGAAAAGCCCGCATGTCTCAGGATCGCCAATCGCGATCCGGGGATGGGCGTCCAGGTCGACCACGGTGACCTGGTTCGGCGGCCTCGCCCTCACCCGCGAGGACGACGGCACCACCACACTTCGCGCTGCCGTGAGGGACCAGGCCGAGCTGCACGGCCTGCTCACCAGGGTCCGCGACCTCGGCGTAACCCTCATCTCCCTCACGTCCATCGACGCCGCGCGCGACCCCGATTCCCAGGAACAGCAACACCAATAGACAGCCCGGGTCCACGCGACGGGGCCGACCCCCACGCCCCGATCACGTACTTCGGCGCGACCGCCACCATCCCGCCTCGACCAGGAGTGAATCCCATGGCTACCCTCACTGCCGCCGCACCCGCTATCCATCCCGATCTGTCGCTGACCCGCCTGCACCTGATGCGCGCCGGCTACCTCCTGATGGGTGTCGGACTCGCCCTGGTGAAGTGGCCGCTCCTGCCCGACGTCGCCACCCTGCCGCTCTACGAGGGCGTGACGCTCTGCATGTTGACCGCCATGTCCCTCTTGGCGTTTCTCGGCCTGCGCTACCCGGTCAAGCTGCTTCCCGTGCTGCTCTTCGAGTCGCTCTGGAAGCTCTTCTGGCTCGCACTGGTCGCCCTCCCCCAAGCCATCACCGGTGACCTCGACGCGGCCACGACCGAGACCGTGGTCAGTTGCTCCCTGGTTGTCGTCATCCTCGCCGTCACCCCGTGGCGGTACGTGTGGCGGAACTACGTACGCGCCACCGGAACCCGGTGGCGGTGACCAGCCCGATGTTCCTGAGGTTTCCGCTCGCAAGCATCGCTTAGCCTCCGGACGCTTGCGAGCGACCTGGGCAAGCGTGCCGTGAGCATGCCGCTGGGCCACCGGACTACTGGGGATCAAGGGCTCGTCGGTTCGAATCTGGCCGTCCCGACCCAGGTCGAAGGCCATTCGGGATCTTCCGGATGGCCTTTCCCCCGGGTGGCCTTGGATGAGACCTGGCTTTCTCAGGACGCGCGTGACACGTCCGGTTAGATGATCTTCCTCGGGTTGGCGATCTAAGGTGACGTCGATGAAGCTAGCCGAGATTCGCCGTTATCCGATCAAGTCATTGCTCGGTGAGCGGCTCACAACAGCTGAAGTCGACCAGCGAGGCCTCGTTGGTGACCGCTTGTGGGCCGTGCGTGACACGGACGGGAAGCTGGGCAGCGGGAAGAGCACCCGTCGGTTCCGGCGGATGCAGGGCCTGTTCACGCTGCGCGGACACTCTGGCGATCCGGTGCCGGTCGTCGAGATGCCAGACGGAAGCCGCTTCGCTGCGGACAAGCCTGCGGGGCATGAGGCTGTCAGCGAGGTGCTCGGCCATCGCGTGACGATCGAGCGCGAAGCGGAGGTCATGCACCATGACGAGGGTCCCGTAAGCCTCATCACCACCGCCGCCCTACGGCGACTTCATGACCTGTTAGGGGAGCCGGTCGACCCAGTGCGGTTCCGGGCGAATCTGCTCGTCGACGTCGCGGGCAGCGACTTCCCGGAGGATGGCTGGCTCGGGCGAGCCGTTCGCATCGGTCCCGAGGTTGCGTTGCGGCCACGCCGGCGGCTTACCCGGTGCGTCATGATCGACCTCGCGCAGGAGGACGCCCCACAGCATGGACACCTGTTGCGGACCGTTGCCGAGCACCACGACATGACGTTCGGCGTCTGGGCGACCGTCGAGCGCCCTGGTCGTATCCGGCTTCAGGACGCAGTCAAGGTCATCCCGGGCTGAGACCCCACCAGGCCCCGCGGAGTGTCACGCAGGCCGTGATACCGATTTGTCGCCGAGGTCCGAGACCGGACAGCCGGCCGCCGGCGATGCCTGGTCTCGCATGATGGTTGACGAGACGGCGTCGCAGGACGCTTGACGCCAGGTCGAGATCGATAAGTTCTGGTGCCTGGGTCGATGGTAGGGCGAGGCCGTCCCGGAGGTGACGGTCGCGCCGCAGGGTCCCGGCCGTCGGATGGCACGATGCGTGCTGTGAGTTGGCACTTGCTGATGGCACCGCTGCATACGGCAGTCGCAGACGGTGGACTCGAGTGGGCAGCCGGGGCTGAGTCGTCCTTTGGCGTGCCCGAGGAGCCACCGGCGGCCCGTGAGTTGCCGACGGTGGCGCAGGTCCTGTCCGCGTTCCGGGAGGCCGGCTGTCACGGCGTGCCGTGGTTCCAGGTCGCCGGGCATGACGTGGCAAGCCGGCTCCCTGGCTGCCCTGAGCCGGCCACCTGCGCATCGATGGGCGGCCTGGACCTGGGTGAGGTCAGTCTGGGCGTCGATGGCGCAGACGGCGACGAGCCTGTGGAGCTGGACCAGGCCGTGACCGACATCGGTTTCCGCAAGCCGTCCGGCACTGCGGTGCTGGCCGCAGTGGTGGCGCTGGCATCGCAGGCGGGGCCGCTGCTGGTGTTCGATGACAGTGGCGAGCACGTGTTCGTGGTGTCGCCGGGTGACGAGCCGGCCCACCTGGCCACGCTCTGGCCGTGGTAGCCGCCAGCGCGGAAAACCCATCCAGCGGCGACCGTGATCTGGGGTTGGCCTTCGTGCGGTTCAGGTCGGTGGTGCTGCGGCGGGGGACGGCTGTGATGACGGTGCCGGCGCCGTAGACGGTGACGGTGTGCTCGTCGAGGGCGACGGACACGTCTCGCCGGCCTTCCCCTTGGCGGCCTCCTGTTGCCGGTAGCATGCCGCAGCGCGGTGACGCAGATGGGCGGCAGCGGTAGGGGAGCGCCCGTCGTCGCCCCCAGCGGGTGTGGCCCGCCGGGTACGGTGACCGCGTGGAGGAACGGCTACTTCTCAGCTCGTCGTTCGGCGCAGCGGCGGCCGCATACGCCGAGCACCGCCCGGACTACGCGCAGGCCGCGGTGCGTTGGGCGCTTGAGCTTGCGCCCGGCCCGCGAGTGCTCGACCTTGGCGCCGGAACCGGCAAGCTGATCGCCGCGCTGGTCGCGCTGGGTGCCGCCTACAGGTAGCGGGGTACCGAGCCGCTACGTCCAGTTCTGCTTCTCCCGCGCGACCAGAACGACCAGCCCGCCGCCGATGACGATGGCGAGCGCGCCGACCGGAATCAGCGTCCAGGAGGCGAGGAACGACAGCGAGCCGTCGGTGTGGCCGTTCTCTGCTACGAAGTGCTCCGGGTCGGTCGGGTCCACCCACACCGTCAATTCCTGCGGGGGTGTGCTGCGGCAGCCGGTCAACCCCGCGCAGGGGATCCAGCCGTAGTACTGCGACCCGTCACGGAGGTAGGAGACCTCGATCCGATCGACGCCACTGCCCCGGCCGCCGCCTCCCGCCCGGTCGACGACCGTGGCGGTGACCGGCACGCCCTCGGCACGCAGCCGGTCAGCTTCAGACGAGACATACCACCGGTAGCTGAGTGAACCACCGAGTAGCCCGAGCCCGACCAGCAGGGCGACCAGCCCCAACAGACCTGTCTTCCGTCGAGCCGCCGCCGCGTCGGCGGCCGGCACCGCGGGCACCCGACGCCGCTTCCTCGTCACGACAACCCCCCATCTGCGCAGCAACCTTATGGCCGGGTTGGAGAGCTGCACCAGCTCTCGTCGAGGCCGTCGCGTTCCACCGGTGGGTCGCCGCGCCAGCGCCGTTCTTCTTACCTGGGGACCCGAGGACGCGGGGTGGGGCGCCGATCCACCGTCGGCACCCCACCCCGGGCATCAGGGTCAGCCGGTCGCGCAGCTCGCGGTGGGTGTGGTGTTGTTGCCGTTCTTGTAGAGCGTGATGCCGAAGTTGTTGCCGTTGCCGTTCGGGCGGGCCGTGAGGGTGCCGCTGGTGCCGCTGATCGAGGCGTTCCAGCTGTTCTGCAAGCTCTGACCGCCCTGCGTGTAGATGGTGGCGACCCAGTTGCTGCTGCCGCTGACCGAGAAGTTCACGTTGAACCGGTCGCTCCACTCTTGGCCACGGCTGACGCTGACCGTGCAGCCGCCACCGGGCGGCGGGGTGGTGGGGCCGGGGGCAGCACCGCCCACCGTGATGTTGGAGCTTCCGCTGCTCTGGTAGCCCTCGGTAGCCATGATCTGGTAGTCGTGCGTGCCCAGGTTCATTCCGTAACGGGCCCACGCGTCGAAGTGGTTGCCGGCCGTGATGGTGCCGCCCACCCTCTTCGACTGCCGGACGCTCCAGTACTGATAGAAGGTCCTGGTGCCCTCGATGGAGGGCGCGTTGACTCGCTGCGTCCGGTAGATGTCGTACGTACCGCCGTCGCTGGTGACAGTGCCTATGAACCCCTGACCGCCTGCGGGACGGTAGGTGCCCCAGCTGTCGACGATGTAGTACTCGACGAGCGGGTTTCTCGTCCAACCGTAGAGGGTCAGGTACGCGTTGCCGGACGGGTTGAAGGTGCCGGAGTAGGTCACGGTCCGGCGTGCGCCGGGATTCCAGCCCTTACCGGCGACGAAGTTGTTGAGGTTGCTCCATTGGGTGCTGTACTGGCCGCCGCTACCCATGGTCATGGAGACGTTGCCACTGTCTTTCCCAGAAGGAATAGAAGTAGCCGTTGTGGGTGCCGGTCGAATTCGACGTCACGGTCTGGGCATGGGCAGGGCCCGACAGGATGGCCGTGGTGGCGGCCGTGACCAGGGCGACGGCGCAGGCACCGCCGATGAGCATCCTGAGGCGTCCGCGTCCGCGACTTCTCGATCGGATGGGGGCGTCGTTCATCTGGTTGCTTCCTCCTCGTGAGGGCTGGCGGGAGGCCAGCAGCGCGGTACGACCCGGCGAGGGCTCACGGTGGCCGCGGTGGCGGCCACCGGATGGTGGCGTCGTACCGACCGGTGGTGGTTGGCCGGTCGTCCTGCACGACGACCGGAGGAGCAGGTCGCGGTAGTTGCATCGACGCTGATGGATTAGCGACGGCGCCAGTATTGGTCGCACCGCATTGAGTTGTCAACAACTCTCGGAAACGTTGTGGAAACCCTATCTGCGCAGAGGATCTCGGCAGGCCTACGTCCAGGCAGGTGAAGCGGCATGCAGGCTCGATCAACGTTCGGGGCTGACCTCTCGGACCTCTGGCTTCAAGATGCACGCCCGACCCGAGCTCGCCACAGATTCCGGAAGTCTTCCGGACGAATCTGATGATCACGCTGTCGACTTCGTTGACCGTTGCCGTCCGCGCAGGCTCTACGCCGATCGCGGCTACGACCACGGCCGCTCGCAAGCCCCGAAACCACCGGTTCCGGAGTTGATCAAGACATGGGCATCGGTTAGCGTGCCCGCCCGTGAAGCGTTTTCGTGCTACCTCCGCTGTCCTGATCTGTGCCTCCCTGATGGCCGTTGCCGCGTGTGGTGGGGAGGACACCGCGACCACGGCCGGGTCCACGCCGTCCGCGGCACCCTCCTCTGCCGCCGCCGCGTCCTCGGCGCCGGCCTCCTCGGCTGCGACGGGCGGCAAGAGCGACAAGGAGCTCTGCGAGTCTGCGAAGAAGGTCGGGGACGAGATGAAGGCGGCGCTCGTCGCCGCCATGCAGGCCGGCGACCCGTCGCCGGCCGTGTTCAAGCAGATCCTGACCGATCTGGACCAGAAGATGACCTCGTTGGTCTCCGCCGGGCACGACAGCAAGGTGGCTACCGCGATCAAGCTGTTCGGCGCGGAGGCGTCCAAGGCGGCAGCGGCCGCGGATCCGGCGACCGCCGCCGACAACCCCGCCTTCGAGAAGGCCGGCGCGGACATCACCGCCGCCTGCAAGACCGCCGGAGTGAACGTCAACTTCTGACGGGGCCCTCAGCCGTCGACTCGCCGTCATCGCCGCTGTCACCGGGGTGCCACATTCTGGCCCCCGGTGACAGCGGCGATCGGCTTTCGCGAGCTCTGGCAGGGTGGGGACGACTGGTGGACTCGTCCCGTGTCTCGACGCGGATGGTCGGAGCCACGATCGATGGGACCATCGTGACGTGACGGTCGTGCAGCTGCCCGAGGGTTCCTGGTGAGACTGGGAGGTGGATGAATGGAACGGGTCGGAACTGCGGATCGCCGCCGGCTACGACTTGGCCTACCACCACGGCTTGGAACTGGTCTTCACCGACGTCGACTATCTGGCCTGTCCGACCCGGTTCTCCCATCCGCAGTTCCGTGCGCCGACCCTTGACGAGTGCGAGACCGTGCGTCGCTACGTCGGAGCGGAACCGCCGCTGGTCGTGGCGTTCGACGTTGAAGCCGGGGCGGGTGGGGGAGTCCTTCCCTGTGTCGTCGCGGCAGGCTCCGTCGAGGTCGTGACGGGGCTGTTCTACCGCTACTGGCGGGAGGACCTCAAGGAGGGGGAGCGGTTGGCCCCGTTCGTACGACGGCCCGACAGAGGCTCTGACACCTAGTGTCCCGAGTCGTTGATTCGTTACCAAAGTTGGTTAGGCTGTGGGTATGCCGCGAACGGGTCGCCCGAAAGCCGAGCTTATGTTGTCCGATGTGGAACGTGAGACGTTGCTGTCGTGGTCGCGTAGGGCGAAAACGGCGCAGGCGTTGGCGTTGCGGGCGCGGATTGTGTTGGCGTGTGCGGAGGGTACGACGAACAAGGACGTCGCCGCGGCGTTGGGGGTGTGGCCGCAGACGGTGAACAAGTGGCGGGCCAGGTTTGTTCGTGACCGGCTGGAGGGCCTGTCGGACGAGCCGCGCCCGGGCGCGACTCGGAAGATCACCGATGAGCAGGTCGAGGCGGTGATCGTGAAGACACTCGAAGAGGCGCCGACCAACAACGACACGCACTGGTCGACACGGTCGATGGCCAAGGCCGTCGGGTTGAACCAGACCGCGGTCTCTCGGATCTGGCGGGCGTTCGGCCTCAAGCCGCATCTGGTGGACACGTGGAAACTGTCCAAGGACCCGCAGTTCATCGAGAAGGTCCGCGACGTGGTCGGGTTGTATCTCGACCCGCCCGACAAGGCCATGGTCCTCGCGGTCGACGAGAAATCCCAGATGCAGGCGTTGGACCGCAGCGCGCCGACGCTGCCGATGATGCCGGGTGTGCCTGGGCGGCAGACCCACGACTACATCCGGTACGGCACCACCAGCCTGTTCGCGGCGCTGGACGTGGCCACCGGCAAGGTGATCGGCCAGCACCAGCGCCGCCACCGGCATCAGGAATTCCTGCGGTTCCTCAAGACCATCGACGCGAACACTCCGCCCGAGTTGGATCTCCATCTGATCTGCGACAACTACGCCACCCACAAGACCCCGGCGATCAGGACCTGGCTGGCCGCGCATCCCCGCTTCCACCTGCATTTCACCCCGACCTCGGGCAGCTGGCTCAACCTGGTCGAGCGCTGGTTCGCCGAACTGACCCGCCGCAAGCTACGCCGCAGCAGCCACCGCAGCGTCAAAGACCTCGAAACCGACGTCAACGCCTGGATCGAGGCGTGGAACGCCGACCCGAAACCCTTCGTCTGGACCAAGACCGCCGACGAGATCCTCGACAACCTCGCCAACTACTGCACAAGACTTAATCAAACAATCAACGACTCGGGACACTAGACGAGTAATTCCTAAGTCAGTCCGGGGCTGCGGATGCAGCGAAGGGTGTTGATGATCCGTTTGTGACGACAGA
>NZ_JBRIQN010000054.1:0-38241 GCF_052981855.1 Micromonospora sp. LZ34 | reverse complement strand
ACACGCGATGACCCAGCCGGTCACCGCACCCCTGAAAACCAGCTAACCAACTCTCCACCAAACCCGGGGCTTGACATAGCGTTGCCCTCCCGGCTCGACAACCCAGGTGGATCGAGCATCGGAGGACGCGTTGAGTGGCACGTCGGATCGCGTGGTCATCGGGATGGACCCGCACAAACGCTCCGCCACGATCGAGGTCATGACCAGCGACGAGGCCGTCATCGGCGGAGGCCGCTTCGACACCGACCGCGACGGCTACGCGGCGATGACAAAGTACGCCGAGCAGTGGCCGAACCGGGTCTGGGCGATCGAGGGCTGCCAGGGCATCGGCCGGCACATCGCCAACCGGCTGCTCGCCGACGGCGAGCAGGTCGTCGACGTCCCGCCGAAGCTGTCCGCCCTGGCGCGGGTGTTCGCCACCGGGCACGGCCGCAAGACCGACGCCACCGACGCCCACTCCATCGCGCTGGTCGGCACCCGAACGGCCGGACTGCGCCCGCTGGTCAACGACGAACAGTTGGCTCTGCTGGGATCCCGGTCGACCGGCGCCGCTCCCTCGGCGTTGACCACACCCGGATGGTGTCCCAGCTGCACCAACTGCTGCTGGAGTTGGTCCCCGGCGGGGCGAAGAAGAGTCTGTCCGCCGCCCAGGCCAAGGCACTGCTGGCCGCGGTCAGGCCCCGTGACGCGGTCGGCAAAGCTCGACGGCGGGTCGCCGCGGAGCTGATCAGTGACCTCGAACGGATCTACCGGCGCTCCAAGGAAGCCGACAAGGAACTGAAGGAACTGGTCACCTCCACCGGCACAACGTTGATGGACCTGCACGGCATAGGACCCTCCGGCGCCGCCCGGCTGCTGGTCGAGGGCGGCGACATCACCCGCTTCCCAACCGAGCCCACTTCGCCTCCTGGAACGGCACCGCCCCCATCGACGCGTCCTCCGGCGAGCAGGTACGCCACCGGCTCTCCCGCGCCGGCAACCGGCAGATCAACCGGGTGCTGCACATCATGGCCACCGTTCAGCTGCGCAATCCCACCGAAGGGCGCGCCTACTTCGATCGGAAGAAGACCTGCGGCAAGACATCGATGGAAGCGATGCGCGCTGAAACGACGCCTGTCCGACATCGTCTACCGGTGCATGATCAACGACGCCACGGCCACGGCGGCGGGCCCGGGAGGACACCGGGGAACGACAACTGACTCCAGCGTGACCAGCTCACATCCCCAAGCCGGCTCTTCGGAGAAGTCACTTCCCGGACCCGCCGAGACCCAGCGTAGAACCCCGCTCCCAGCGTTGTCCTGACACAGAGGGGAGCCAGATCCGGGCTTCTGAGTCGCGACGGAAGCGACGTGCTCGGCCGGCCGCCATCACACGATGTGACACCCGGCGCTCGACGGTATCGACTTCTCGTCGAGTGGCGTGCTTTCTGCAGCTGACAAGATGAAGTCATCGCTCATCTTGACTACCAGCGCGACGATCAACCTCAGCGCGGTGATGTAGGTGCGGAAGTGCGCAGCTTCGCCGTCTGCCGCCCTCACCTGGACCACCTGCTGGAGGGCATCCTGCACGGGTCCTGGCTACCGTACCGGTACCGCGACCGCCTCACCTGGATCCCGGCCGACGCCCACAACGAGGTCGTCGCCGAGCGGGGCGGGACCGTGGAGCTGGCCGAGAACGGCAGCGCCACAAGCCGTGACCGGACGACTGAACGAGCTGCGAGCGCCGAAACGGAACAGTCATCGCCCAGGGCGACGCGCCCGAGGTGGAAAACCTGTTTCTGTGCTGCGGCGAGAAGCCGCCAGGAGGTGCCGGTCAACCGCTGGTTCTCGCCTGCCAGCTTTGCCCGAAGTCGCCGACCTACTAGTACCGGCGCGACGAACTGGATCGCACTCGGGTCTAGAGCTGCCCACGAGCGGCGGCTTCTGAGCTGCGATGACCGCTCGGCGGCCGCCCGCGTCGAGCAGCAGCGGCACGTCGTAGACGGACAGGGCCAGCAGTGGGCGCAAGTACCGGACCCTGCGCCGCTAGCGGTGCTGCTCGTACGCGGTGTCGACGTCGATGTCCGCCACCACGGTCGGCTCCACCTGGTGGTAGCGCAGGGGCTCGGGCCGGTCGAGCTGCCCGGACCAGCTCAGTGGGTGCATGCGGCCGGTGTAGCGCAGCCGGCCCCGCCGGTCGTAGCGGCCGCTGAGAAGGGTGTCCGGGTCGCTGATCGCGCCGGTGACCCCACCGATGATCGCCTCGGTAGTGCCGTACGCGCGGAATCTCCGCCAGACCCGCCGCCCAGGCTCGTACCGGCCGTCAAGCCGCTTGATCATGACACCTTCGATGCCGGCGGTGGTCCAGGTGCTCAGCCGTTCGGTGGCGTCGGTGACGCCGGTGGTTACGGGGACAATGTGATCGCGGGTGGAGCTCCGGCGACCATGTCGACCAGCAGCGCCCGTCGCCCAGCCTGTGGAGCGTCGAGCAGCGGCCGCCGTCCCAAAGGCCGCTGAGGAGATGGAAGACCACGCAGTGGGCCGGATGCAGCCGGATGAAGGCCAGGAGGCCTTCGGCGGCGACTCGGCGTTGCAGCAGGGCGAAGTTCGTCCGTTCTCGTTCCTGGCCAGGAGGCGAGGCTACCGGCGCGGTGCCAGGGCCTCGCGAGGCATCACGCCGGCCTCAGGAACCCGGTTCCCCGTCGTCCGACGCCGAGTTGCCAAACTTCCCGTCAAGTCCCGGACGATGTCCACGTCAGTGATGCACCGTTGGGCAGATCGATGAACGATGCGATCGAACTGCGAGTACACGGCATAGCCCGGGGCGACGGCGGAACAGGTTCTCGGCCATCCCAACGTGGTTCGGGTCGCTGGGGATCGCCGCGCCGGTTTCTACCGGCCTCGGCCTGGTTCTGGGGCGGCGGACGGTGCTGCCGGCGTGACGGTCGAGGCGTACCGCTGGGCTGGCCTGACGGGTGGAGGGGCGCTACTCAGCGCGCTGTCGCTGTTTCTGCTTCCGTTCATGCTGGGCAACCTGACGGTGTGGTTCAGGCCGGCAGCCCCTGACCGTTTCGGCCTGATCGCCGCACTGTGTCGGCTGCTCGGCGGCACGTTAACCGCCGCATTCGTGCTGTCCGTGGCAGGCATCACGCTGGACCTAATCGGCTGGCAGTGCGCGTCCTACGACCCCTGCATCTCGGATCGTCCGTACCTGTCCTGGCTGTCGGCGCTGCCGATCGGCGTGCGCCTGGCGGTGCTCGCGATGGTGCCGCTGGCCGCACTGGGACTGCTCTGGGCCGTCAGTGCCCGACTCACTCCCACGTTCGCTGCCGTTGGTGATATGCCCGGTGATGGCGCCGCCGATCGCCTGGGTGCCGCGGGGTTCTGGAACACCGAGCCGACGATTGCCTGGCTGCGTCGTGTTCACTTCTGCCTCGGTGCGGCAACGCTGGAGGCGATGCTGCTATTCGCCCTGGCCCCGCTCGCATCTGTCGGCGTGGGAACCGTACTACTAGGGTTAGCTGTCGTCGTGCTGTTCTGGTGCGGACTGCTGCTGGCCCGTCCGGCGAATCCACACGGTTCGCCGGTTCGTCGCTCAGGGCGGGTGCTATTGGTGGTCACAACCGGACTGACCATGCTGACGCTGGCCTATGCGGTGACCCTCCCCACCACGGACCCGCCGCGCAGTCAGCTGCCGGGATTCGAAGGCATCACGGCCGGTCTGGCCACCCTGCAGGCCGCGTTGCTCGTGGCGCTCACCGCACTCACTGTGCACCGCCTCGGGGCACGCCGGGGCAAGCGCCGGCCAGCCCTGCTGGGCTTGGGCACGCCTGTCCTGGCGGCAGCGGCCGTGAACACGGGCGCGGCGTTTGCCGCAACGGTGGTGTACCGGGTCGCCGACTGGTTAGATCGAAGCGCCATTCCCAGTCCGGTCCGGCCCGACTCGCCCGGAGCGCCGCCGTTGGAACCGCCCACGTCCTACTGGTGGGCGACACTCGCAGCTCTCGCCACGTTGCTGATCGCAGCTGCGGCGGGGATCTGGTCGATGCTGCTCAGCCGGACCCATCGCCGCAGGGACGCCGAGCGGATCGTCCGTACCGACTATCCGCACACGCCACTGGGGGCCATACCCCGGCTGCGCGAGATCCGGGAGATCATCGCCCGGTCCCAGACCATCGAGCGACTCGGCCCGATGCTGGTAGCGTTCCTGTTGATCTCCGCGCTGGGCCTGGGCGCAGCCGCGCTGGACCTCATCGGAACCGGCCCGACCCAACTCGCCCGCAATCTGAGTGGACAGGCTGACGAGCCCGCCGTGGTCGCGTACCTGTCCGACATGGGGATCTACGTGATCAGCCTGGTCGTCGTCGGGCTCTGGATCATGGGCGTGCTGGCCTACCGCTCTCCCGAGACGCGCCGGACCATTGCGGTACTGTGGGACCTGGGCACCTTCTGGCCGCGAACAATTCATCCCTTCGCGCCGCCGTCGTACGGTCGCCGGACCGTGCCCGAACTCGGAACGCGGCTAACAGCCTTGGCCCGCAAGGGCCCCGTGATCCTCTCCGGCCACAGTCAGGGCTCCGTCCTCGCCGTCGCCACACTGCTACAACTACCGCCATACACGCTGGACAGGGTTGCCCTGCTCACCCACGGCTCGCCACTACACCGACTCTACGCCCAGCTGTGCCCGGCGTACCTCGGTAACCAGACGCTGTGGGAGATCGGCGAACGGATCGGCTGGCGGTGGCGGAACCTCTGGCGGGACACCGATCCAATCGCCGGCCCGGTATTCCCTGACGACACCAACGAGGGTGGGCCAACGACAGCGGACGACGTGCGACTATGCGATCCGCGCAGTCTGACCATCGACCCCGACGACACCGTGCCACCGCCTGTGGAAGGCCACCAGCCCTACCACACAGGAGAGCAGTACGCCCTGGCGATCCGAGACCTCATTGCCCAACTTCCCCCCCACCCAGACACCCCACGCAAGTAGCCGGGAGGACGCCGAGACCGTATCGACTGCTGGCCGATATCAAGACCAAGACGCGTTGCAACTGGCGGAACTGGCCGGACATGCCCGACCTAGGGCCCGTGTCGAAGTCGGCGGTGATGCCTGATCTGGTGTGACCGGCCGGCGTGTCGAAGATCGAGAATGGGCGAGGTCTCCGGTAGATGGTTTAACGACCAAGAAAAACCGGAGACCACCGGAGACCTCGTGGACACCCTAGCGGTGACGAGGCGGTTCGACCTGACTGACGCGCAGTGGGCGGTGCTGGAGCCGCTGCTGCCTGCGGGTAAGCGGCCGGGCCGACCGTCGTTGTGGAGCAGACGACAGCTGATCGACGGGATCCGGTGGCGGGTCCGGGTCGGCGCCCCGTGGCGGGACGTGCCGTCGCAGTACGGGTCCTGGTCGGCGATGTACGCCCTGTTCCGACGCTGGCAGCGCGACGGGACCTGGCAACGGGTGCTGACCGCTTTGCAGGCCCTGGCCGACGCGGCCGGGCGGATCAGCTGGGACGTGTCCGTGGACTCCACCAGCGCCCGCGCCCACCAGCACGCTGCTGGGGCGAGGAAAAGGGGGATCTGCAGGCCGAACCACCCGGCGGCGTCACCGTCGAGCCAGCTGATCACGCCCTCGGGCGGTCCCGCGGTGGGTTGACCACGAAGCTACACCTGGGCTGCGAGCAAGGGCAGAAGCCACTGGCGATCGTGCTGACCGCCGGGCAGCGCGGCGACAGCCCGCAGTTCATCCCGGTCCTGGCCGCCATCCGCGTCCCACGCGTGAACACCGGCCGCCCGAGGACCCGACCGGACCGGGTCTTGGCCGACAAGGCGTACACCTCGAAAGCCAACCGGGCCTACCTACGCCGGCGAGGGATCGCCGCGACGATCCCGAGCAAGGCCGACCAGGACGCCCACCGACGGGCCAAGGGATCCAAACGCGGCCGGCCACCGGCCTTCGACCCCCACCTCTACCAGCAGCGTCACGCCGTGGAGTGCGGCATCAACCGCCTCAAGCGCAACCGGGCTGTCGCCACCCGTTTCGACAAACTCGCCGTCCGCTACGAGGCCACCATCCACCTCGCCGCGATCAACGAGTGGCTGTGACCGACTTCGACACAGGCCCTAGCGGGGACTGTCAAGAGCCTGGTAAATAAGGGTTTCCGGTGGCTGGCGGGCCGTGGCAGAGATCGATGGTTGAGTGACTCGCCGGCCGGTTGGCGTAGTGAGGCGGGCCCTTGGTGATCCTTCCGCACTCGCCGACATACCCTCTTAGTCGATTTACGTCCCTAAAAGGGTCAGCCCTCCCCGACGATGATCTGGGGCGGACATGAGGAGCGATCACAGCCCGAATTGGTGGTGAGCCGAGCCCGGGGCCGTACCGGGCGAGAGACCGGGGCGCTGCAGCGTCCATCCACAGCTCCGCGCGTGCAGCGGCGGCCACCGCCAAGACCGCTCGAACGACGGGCCTACAGAGCGCTGTTGGCGCCGGCATGGCCGAGGATTGCGTTGTACGCAGCGGCAGCGAGCGCTTGCTGGTCGGCGTACGGCAGGGCGAGGCGGTTTCAGTGGAACAGCACGTGGTAGCTCAGTAGCGGCCCCGCGTGATCGAGTCATGGTCGCGGCGCAGCGCGGCGCAGCGGTCGGGGTCTGCCTTGACGGTGATGATCTCCAGCTCCGGGTCGTCCTCGGTGACGATGAGGAAGACCTTCCCGCCGACCTTCCACACCCGCAGATGCTCGGTGAACGGGTACCCGCTGCTCGTACCCGGCATCCCGCCGGCGACCTCCTGCGCCTTGCGCTGGACGTCCCGTCCGCTCAGCGTCATGACTCCTTCCCCTGTCCGAACGTGCGCGGGTCGACCGGGCGCTCGGCCCGCGGCAGGTTCTTCTCGACCACCAGCAGGTACGACTCGGTGACGAGGTCGTCGACCAACTGCTCGTCGATCGTGCCGCCGGGGTTCAGCGTGATCCAGTGCCGCTTGTTCATGTGGTAGCCCGGGGTGATGTCCGCGTGTGCCTCGCGCAGCGCAGCGCCGTCGGAGGGCGCGGCCTTGAGCACCACGATCGGCTCGCCCGTGATGCCGGTCTGGAGCATGAACACCTTGCCCCGCACCTTGTGGACGTCCCAGTCCGGGCCGAACGGGTGGTCGAGGTACGCCCCCGGCAACTCCTCGGCCCGGGCCGCCGCCCGCTTCTGGATCGCCTGGCCGTCCATGGAGTCTCCTTCCTCGTCGCTTCTTGCGCCCCTGTCGAGGCTCGGGCGCGTGCGCCTCTCCCTTTTCCAGGATCGAAGATACGCGCGCGGGGCGCGAGGCCGGGTCGGATTCCGGAGGCCTCAGTCGTCGGTGGGGAGGGCTGCTCGGATGCTCTGTCTGCCCTACCGATCCGGTTCTTGGTCGGATCGCGGCGGAACGGGTCCTGTGGATCTCACGATCCAAGAAACCCGTTGACTATATATTTCCTACCTGGATTATAGGCAATGTGCCGAACGTAAACCTCACGACCCGGCGCGCGATTGACTTCATGCTCGTGAACAGCAGCCTCTGTCAGTTCACACGGTCGATCTGAAGTCCGACCGCGCTGCGGACGCCCTCCCCTACTTCTGGCTTCTGACGCCATCCCGCCCTGCGTCCGCCAATGGGTCGCATCCGCAGCCCCTGTGCCCATGCCCGCCGGGACCGCGTCCTGCGGCACGGGCTGCCCCCCCCCCCCAGCCACCGGGCTGTGGGTACTGGGCACCCAGGCGCCCGCCGAGGCCCCATGAAGCTCGCCCGATCGCGGCCTTCGAAAGGAACCGCGCCCGGACAGCTTGTCCTACTACAGAACGACGACGCAGTCCGGTGTGCGGTCCGGCACGGGCTGCCACCATCAATACGCTGAGGAAGGCGGAGACGGACATGACAGGTCAACCGGGCCGAACTTTGACGCGGCGTGACTTCCTGGCCGCCACAGGAGCAGCCGTGGGCGCGTCGATCCTCGCTCCGGGGCTGGAACAGTCGGCCACCGCGAAGGCACCGACACCGACCGATGTCGGCGCGGTGGGGCGAGCCGTGAAGAACGTGCAGCGGCCGTGGCTCGGACCGGATTTCTGGGCCAACCGGCTGCAGGACTGGCGGCTGGCGGACGGACGCATCGAGAGCATCGCGCAGCCCGGCCCCCACAGACTGCGGACGGTCGGGGTCCTCACGCGGGAGTTGACGGGCGGCGCGGTGCGCCTGAGCGTACGGACGGGAACGCTCGCAGCCGGCCCCGGCTTTTCCGGCTTCCTCGTAGGGGCGGGCGCCGGTGAGCTCGACCCGCGCGCCGCCGCGCTGGTCCAGGGGCCCTCCGGCGAGGGCGGCGGTCTGCTGGCCGTCTACGGGTCGGACGGACAGGTGGCCTTCCGCGAGCACACGGACGAATCCCGGCCATTCGCCTTTGCGGTACTTGCCGCCACGGTCGAGACGCCCGCCGCCCGGCCGCGAACCCTTGACGAGGACGTCGAGCTGGTGCTGGAGCTGAAGCCCACGGATCGAGGCGACCTGCGGCTCCGCCTCTACGCCCGCGACCGGCGCACCGACACGGTCCTTTCGTCGGCAACGCTGGACGGAGTAGTCCCCGAACAGGTGCGGAGCGGCCTCTCGCTTGTCGAGTCCGACGATCGGCCGGCTCAGGGGGCGCGGTTCTGGTTCAGCGATCTACACGCGACGGGTCCGGGCGTGACCACCCATCGCGATCGTGGCCTCGGCCCGATCGTCGGCACCCTCTTTTCCGTCTCCAGCTCGGTCCTCAAGCTGACGGCACAACTGGTGCCGCTGGGCCCCGACGATCCGCGCGAGGTGACGCTCGAGATCCGTGCGGGCAGTGGCCGCTGGCGGCAGGTGACGCGCGCCGCAGTCGGCGCCGGGTACGCGGCACTGCTACGGGTAGAGGACTGGGACTCGTCTCGGCCATGGGAGTACTGCGTGGTCTACCCCACCAGCCCGCGGACGGAGTACCGTGGGACCATTCCGGCCGAACCACGCGGGCGTGACCTGGTCATCGGGACGCTCAACTGTGTCAAGGCGACCCACCGTTCGCTCGCCGGCGCGAGCAACGGGAGCCCGCGCCTGCCCGGGGAACACCAGCTCCGGCTGCACACCGACCGCAACATCTACTTCCCGTACGCACCGCTCGCGGCGAACCTGGCGGCGCAGAATCCCGATCTGCTCATCGTCCTCGGCGACCAGTTCTACGAGAACAACCCGACACCGGAGGACCAGTCGCCGGCGCCCGAGTTGGACTTCCTCTACAAGTACCTGCTCTGGCTGTGGTCGTTCCGTGAGCTGACGCGGAGGATCCCTAGCATTGTCCTGATCGATGACCACGACGTCTTCCAGGGCAACCTCTGGGGCCACGGCGGAGCACCAGCGCCGGAACGGGATCAGAACAAGGGTGGCTACGCGAACGACGCCGACTGGGTCAACATGGTGCAGCGGGTCCAGAGCGGCCACGACCTGGATCCGTACGACCCGACGCCGGTGCAGCAGGGCATCACCGTCTACTACGGTGCGTTCGCCTATGGAGGCGTGTCGTTCGCCCTGCTCGAGGACCGGAAGTTCAAGAACACCGACGCCGACGGCGACGACGGTGACCCGCTGCCTGAAAAGCTCGAACTGCTGGGCGAGCGCCAGGAAGCCTTCCTCGCCGCCTGGAAGTCGATGCATCCCGGCCTGCCCAAGGTGGTTCTCACCCAGACCACGCTGGCGTGCCTCCAGACCGATCCTGCTGGCGCGGCGCGGCGGGACGCGGACTCCAACGGCTGGCCGAAGACCGGACGCGACAAGGCCGTGAAACTCCTGGCGGACGCGCGCGCCGTCGTGCTCTCCGGTGACCAACACCTCGCCTCGCTCGTCCGCCACGGCGTCGAAGGCTTCGCCGACGGTCCCCTGCAGTTCACCTCGCCCGCCGGCAACTCGTCGTTCCAACGGTGGTTCGAACCGGCTCAGCCCCTCGCCAACGGCAACGAGCACCCGTACACCGGGGATTTCACCGACGGCTTCGGTAACAAGCTGCGGGTCCTCGCGGTCGCGAACCCAAAGGTGTCGTTCGCGGACTACCGCAAGGGCTACCCCAGCGGGCAGGGGCTCGGGGACCGCACCCTCAAGCAGGAGGGCTACGGCATCGTCCGGGTATGCCCGACAACGAGGAAGTTCGTGTTCGAGGCCTGGCCCTGGGACCGCAACCCTCGCCATGCCGAGACTCAGCAGTTCGCCGGGTGGCCGGTGCGCGTGCCGTTCGACGAGGCCTGAGCCTGCCTCTTGCCCTGCTCCCCAGTCGGGTTCAGATCGCAGCCCGGCACACCGTTGCCGGGCTTGCCCCTCTCTGTTGCCTGACGAACCTCACGACAGACGGCTTCTGGTTGGGCGAGTGGTTTCGCCCCACCCACATCGGAGGATCTCAATGAATGAACCGAACCGAGCCGGACTCTCGCGCCGCGGTTTCCTCGGCGGCGTCGCGGGCGCGGCAGTGGTGGGCCTTGGCGCGTCTTTGCCGGCTGCGGCGGACGTCCTCGCCTTGCGATCTCGGCAAGATGGCCGGCCGCCGAACATCGTGCTGATCGTGCTGGACGACCTCGGGTGGGGCGAGTTGGGGAGCTACGGCCAGCAGGTAATCCGAACGCCGGTACTGGACGGCCTCGCCGCGGAAGGGCTGCGGTTCACCCAGGCGTACGCGAACCCGTCGTGCGCACCGACGCGGGCCTCGCTGCTGACGGGTTTACACACCGGCCATGCGCGAATCAAGACCAACGGCGATGCCGTCAAGGGGCTGCTGCCCGAGGACGTCACGGTCGGCGAGGTGCTGCGCTCGGCCGGCTACCGCACGGGGCACATCGGCAAGTGGGGGCTGGGACCGGACACCGGCGACAACCCCAGTCATCCCAACAACCAGGGTTTCGACTACTTCTTCGGCTACATCAACCAACGGCACGCACACGACTACTGGCCGACCTACCTGTGGCGTAACGACAAGCAGGTTCACTATCCGGAGAACGAGGCCGCCAACGTCACCTACGCCACCGACCTGTTCACCCAGGAGGCGCTGGACTTCATCGACCGCAGCCAGGACCGCCCGTTCTTCCTGTATCTGGGTTACACCACCCCGCACGCCCCGAACGAGATTCCTAGCGATGCGCCGTACAGCGACGAGGAGTGGCCCCAGGGCGAACGCAACCACGCCGCCCAGATCACCCACACCGACGCCGAGATCGGCCGGATCCTGGCGCGGCTCGACGAACTCGGCCTGGCAGAGGACACCCTGGTCCTGGTGACCAGCGACAACGGCCCGCACGAGGCCGGAGAGGCCTTCGAGCACGTCGGGAGCACCCTGCCGCACGACCCCGAGTTCTTCGACAGCAACGGCCCACTGCGCGGCATCAAGTTCACGGTGTACGAGGGGGGCATCAGGGTTCCACTGATCGTCCGGCTGCCCGCCGCGCTGCGTGCTTCAGGCGCCCCCGTGCCAGCGTCGGTCGTGCACGATCCGGTCGCCGTGTGGGACCTCCTCCCCACGCTGGCCGAGGTCGCCGGCGCGCAGGCACCCGCAACCCTGGACGGGGTGTCCTTCGTGCCGGCGCTGACCGGCAGGGAACAACCCTCCCACGAGTACCTGTACTGGGAACACAACGGGCGAAACCAGGCGGTGCGCTTCGGCAACTGGAAGGCCGTGCGCCGCAACGACCGCCCCGTCGAGCTCTACCACCTGAACAAGGAAATCGGTGAGCTCACGGATGTCGCCGCCGAGCACCCCGCCCTGGTCCGCAAGGCCGAAAGCCTGCTGGCAGCCGCCGTCCAGGGGGACTGAACTGACCATGTCCCCTTCCCCTGCGCAGTCGGAGGCGCTCATCAACGTACCCGACCTGACCACCGTCTCTCGCCGTGGCTTCCTCGGCGGCGTCGCGGGCGCGGCCCTGGCCGGGCTGGCCCCGGCTGCGGCGTTCGCGGCCCGTCCACCGGAGCCGGGCCGGCACCGCCGCCGGCCCAACGTGGTGTTCGTCTCCATCGACGATCTCGGCTGGGACGAGCTCGGCTGCTACGGCAACACGTTCAACGAGACGCCCCGCATCGACCGTCTCGCCCGGGACGGCATGCGCTTCACCAGCGCCTACGCCGCCGCGCCGCTGTGCTCGCCGACCCGCGCCGCGCTGGTGACCGGCCTCTACCCGGTGCGCACGGGGATCACCGACTTCCTCCGGGCCGAGCCGGCGGCGAGCAACAAGTACCTGTCGCCGGACATCCCGACCGTGCCCGATGTCCTCCACCCCTTCGGCTACACCACAGGGCTGATCGGCAAGTGGCACCTCACGGAGACCTACAGCGGGCCGTACGACGAACGGCCGGGCAATCCGCACGCCCACGGGTTCGGCGAGGTGATCGCCTCCGAACAGAGGTACATCGCCGACGGCGACTACTTCCACCCGTACTTCTTCATGCCAGACCTGCCCGCCCGGGAACCGGGCGAGCACCTCACGGACCGGCTGGCGGCCGAGGCCGTCGACTTCATCACCCGGCACCGTCACGAGCCGTTCTTCCTCCACGTGTCCAACTACGCTGTGCACACGGCCCTGGACGGCAAGCCGGAGCTGGTCGCCAAGTACCGGGCCAAGCCGGGCGCCGGCCAGGCCCCGAACCGGCCGGTGCTGGCCGCCATGCTGGAGAGCGTCGACCAACAGGTGGGCCGCATCGTCGACACGCTCGTAGACCTCGGCCTGGACCACGACACGCTGCTGCTGATCACCTCCGACAACGGAGGCCCCTACCGCGACGCGAACCAGCCGCTTCGCGGCGGCAAGGGCGAGCTGTACGAGGGCGGAATCCGGGTTCCGCTGATCGCGTACTGGCCCGGCAGGGTGGGCCCGGGACAGCAGGACGCCACGCCGACCAGCACCATCGACGTGCTCCCGACCGTCCTCGACCTCGCCGGCGGCGACCCGGACGGAAGGTTCGACGGCACGAGCATCGCCCCCGTGCTCACCGGGACCGGCACGGTGGACCGGGACACGCTGTTCTGGGTCTATCCGCACTTCATCGGCCGGACCCGCCCCCACGCCGCCGTCCGGTCCGGGCAGTTCAAGCTGGTGCAACACCTGCGGGACGGACGCAGCGAGCTCTACCACCTGGTCCGCGACCCGACGGAGACCACCGACCTGTCCGGGCACTACCCGCAGAAGGCCCGCCAGCTGCGGGCGCTGCTGGAGGCGCACATCGCCGAGACCGGTCTCTTCCCCGCGCCACCGACCCCCGAGCACTATCCGACGGTGGAGCTGGAGGAGTCGTTCGACGGCAGCCTCGAACGCTGGAGCGTCCTGCCGGTCACCGCCTACGCCGCCCCGGCCGTGGTCAGCGGAGGCAGGCTCGCGGTGACGACGAACAACAGGATGAGCCACCTGGTGTTCCGCTCCGACGTCGCCCCAAGCTCCGACCGGGTGGCGGTCGTGCTCGACACGGGTACGTTCGCCGAGGCCGGCACCCAGGACACGGTCTTCGTCGGCCTCGCCAAGGACGCCGGCAACTACCTGCTGTTCCGGTACCACAACGGGCTGCACCGGGCGGGCTGGGATCTTCGCGTCAACAGCTCTCTGATCACGGCGGGCGTCGAGCCGCTGGACAACCTGGACGGCACCGTGGACCTGACCGGTCCGGACGCCCGGTACGCGTTCGTGCTCCGCGGCCACGTGGCGACGGCGTACGTCGACCAGGGCGGCGGATGGGAGTTCCTGTTCACCGCCGACACCGGCGGCGCGATCGACTTCAGCGATCCGGCCGTACGCGCGCAGTACCGCTACGCCGCGAGCGTCCGCCTCGACAACGGCACCATCACCCTCGACGGCCTCACCGCCCGCCGAGCCTGACCGAACAGGAGTACCCATGAAAGTCAACGTGGTGTTGGCCTCAGCCGCGACCGCGGTGGTGGTGGCGCTGGCGTCGCCACCGTTGGCGCCACCTACGTCAGCCGCGTCCCGCGACGGCGTCTCGTCCGAGGGCCTGGTGCTTCGGTACGCGTTCGAGGGCCTCGGCCCGAACGAGGTCCGGGACCTGTCCGGCAACGGACTCGACGGACGGATCGTCAACGGTCAGGGTGGGCGCCTGCACGCGCCGAGTCTGCCCCGCCAGGGCGCCTCCATCGCGCTGCGCGGTGTCGAGCACCAGTACGTCGACGTGCCGTTACGCCCCGTCCTCGACGTCGACCACTGGACGCTGTCGGCGTGGGTCCGTTACAGCGGCGTGGAGAACGACAAGACCGGGGGCAGGTGGGAGGTCCTGGAGAAGGCAGCCGCGTACTGGATGAACGTCCGCACCAGCGGCGTGGTCCGTGTCGGCGGGTTCTTCGGCGGGTGTGAAGGTCCTGCCGTCTGGCAGTACCTCGACAGCGCCCAGCCCGTCGCGCGCGACACCTGGACACATCTCACCGGCACGTACGACGGGTCGACGCTATCGGTGTACGTCAATGGCGTCCTTTCGACCTCGCGGCCAGTGTCAGGAACGACCTGCGTCAGTGGGGAGCCGCTAGCCGTCGGGGCCAAGAACAACCCGGCCAAGGGCCTGCTGGAGGCCTTCTGGGACGGCCGCCTCGACGACGTCCGGGTCTACCGCCGCGCACTCGAACCCCGCAGAGATCACGCACCTTGCCCAGCGCTGACAGGTCGAAGCCGAGCCGCCTACTCCACTGACGAGAGGACTTCCCGATGTCACCGTTCCCCCTGAGACTGGGCGTGACTGCCGTCACCGCCGCCCTGGGCTGCACCGCCCTCGCCGTCACACCCACCGCCGCCGCTCCGCTCGGCACCACGGCCACCCCGGCCGGCCCCGGTCAGCCGAACATCGTGTTCGTGCTGGGCGACGACGTGGGGTGGGCCGATGTCGGCACCGGCCGCGCGAACAAGGGGTCGGGGAACCCGTACAACGAGACCCGCACCGTCGACCGCCTCGCCGCGGAGGGCGTCGCCTTCGACAACGCGTACGGCGGTCCCAACTGCGTGCCGACCCGGGCAGCCCTGCTCACCGGGCTCTACGCGCCCCGGCCGACGAACAACCTCTACCTGGTCGGCGACCTCGACCGCGGCGGGGACGACACGCTGCTGGACGGTGCGCCGCAGGGACTCCCGGACGGCGACGACGCGCTGCCGGGCGAGGCCTACACCGTCGGCGAGGCGCTGCGGGACGCCGGGTACGCCACTGGATACGTCGGCAAGTTCCACGTGACCAAGACCGCTGGCCAGATCACGACCGACTTCGGGTTCGAGGAGAACCTGGGCGGCTCGAACTCGGGACACGCCAGCCAGTACCACGCCATCGACGGGACGTTCAACAACAGCATCGGCCCGGCGCTGGACCGGTTCGCGGCCGACTACACCCAGAAGTACGTCGACGAGAACATCAAGCCCTACTCCCACGGCGCGGACGACGCGACCCTGGACGCCCTCGTCGGCACCGACAAGCACGTGACCGACGCGGTGGCGGACGCGACCATCGACTTCATCGACCGCCACCCGGACGAGCCGTTCTTCACCTGGGTCAGCAACTACGCGGTGCACACGCCGATCGGCGACAAGCAGCCCCGCGCCGACCTGCTCGCGAAGTACCAGGCCAAGCCGGCGGTGCCCGGGCACCCGGCCGACGCCTCCTACTCCGCCCTGCTGGAGGGCCTCGACCAAGGGCTGGCCCGCATCGTGGACCACCTCGAGACCACCCCGGATCCCCGCAACCCCGGGCACCCGTTGGCGGACAACACCATCGTGGTGTTCACCTCCGACAACGGTGGGACCGCCGACGCCGACAACGGCTGGCTCAGCGGATACAAGGGCGAACTGCGGGAAGGAGGGCTGCGGGTTCCGGCCGTCGTGTGGAGCGGCAACGAGCGCCTGGTCGACGGTGGCGTGGTCGACTCGACGCCGATCCACGCGGTCGACTACCTGCCGACGTTCGCGTCGCTGGCCGGCGCGGACCTGCCCAAGGGCCTGCGCCCCGACGGTGTGGACCTCAGCGGAATCTGGCGCAACCACAGCGCGGACCTTGGCGCGCGGCCCCTTTTCTGGCACCTGCCCGGATACCTGATCGCGGGCGTGCGGGACCAGCGCCCCTCGACGGTGATCCGGTCGGGGCCGTGGAAGCTCAGCTACCGCTACGAGACCCGGGACTGGGACCTCTACCACCTGGACAGCGACATCGGTGAGACCACGGACCTGGCCGCGGCGTACCCGGACGTCACCCAGCGGCTCGGCGGCCGGCTGATCCGCTGGCTCGACAACGTCGACGCCCCGCTGGCCACCTTGCGGGCGGGCAGGGACCCGATCACCGTCACCTTCCAGGGCTCGGCGTACTCCGACGGGAGGATCACCCACTACGACGAGCCGACCCAGCTGACGTTCCAGCCGGGCGACGAGGTGCCGACGCTCCTGCCCACGGCGGTCACCGACCGATGACCTCCGTGCACCATCACGCCGGGTCCACCACGCCGAGCTGCTGTGCGCCAGGTGGCCCGCAGCAGACCGCGGCGACCGGCGGGCTGCTGCAGATCGGCCGCCGGCCGCAGCAGCCGGCCCCGGTCGCCGGGGAGGCTGGCCGGTCGCGCTCCACGCGCGGCCAGGTCAGCCTCCCCGGTCGGAGCTTCGCCATGGGCGACGCCTTCGGCGAGGGCTACCCCGGCGATGGTGAAGGCCCCGTGCACGAGGTCACCGTCGGGGCCTTCACCATCGACGCCACGACGGTCACCAACGCCGCCTTCGCGACCTTCGTCAAGGCCACCGGCTACCTCACCGAGGCCGAGGTGCTCGGCGTCTCCGCAGTCTTCCACATACAGGTGAAGGCCGAACGTCCCGACATCCTCGGAGCCGCCACCGGTACGCCCTGGTGGCTCGTGGTCCGCGGCGCCGACTGGCGCCACCCCTACGGACCAGCCTCCTCGATCACGGACCTCCAGAACCACCCGGTGGTCCAGGTGACCTGGAACGACGCCCGCGCGTACGCCGCATGGGCGGGCATGCGCCTGCCCACCGAGGCCGAATGGGAGTATGCCGCTCGAGGCGGCCTCGAGGGGGCGCGGTTCCCCTGGGGCGACGAGTTGTTCCCGCGCGGCCGGTGGAACTGCAACATCTGGCAGGGTGAATTCCCCCGCCGCAACACCGCGGAGGACGGCTTCGTCGGCACTGCACCTGTCAAGCAGTACGCCCCCAACGGCTACGGCCTGTACAACACGGTCGGGAACGTGTGGGAGTGGTGCGAGGACTGGTTCGCCCCTGACACCTACGCCCTGCGCGTCGGCACCCGCGTCGTGGATCCCCAAGGGCCGGCGGAGCCGGATGTCACGGGCCGGCGCGTGATGCGCGGCGGGTCGTTCCTGTGCCACGACTCCTACTGCTACCGGTACCGGGTCGCGGCCCGCTCCGGCAACACTCCCGACTCGGCGGCGTCGAACATCGGTTTCCGCTGCGCCTGGCGATCCGCACGTTCCTTTCCATCGGAGGCCATTTCGTGATCACCCGTCGTCAGCTCCTCGCCGGCACCGCCGTCGGTCTCGGAGCCGCAGCGTTCCCGTCCATCGCCGCAGCCGACCCGGGCACCACCGGGCGGCCCCGGCCGAACATCGTGCTCGTGCTGGCCGACGACCTGGGATACGGCGAACTCGGCGCGTACGGGCAGCGCACCATCGCGACGCCGCACCTGGACCGGCTCGCCGCCGAGGGGCTCCGCTTCACCGACGCGTACTCCGCCGCGGCCGTCTGCGCGCCGTCACGCTCGGCGCTGCTGACCGGCCTGCACGCCGGTCACGGGCCGGTGCGCAACAACCCCGGGGGCGACCCCGACTCGATCGCCTTCTCCGACGGTGACACCACCTTCGCCGAGGTGCTGCGCGCCCGGGGCTACCGCACGGGACTGTTCGGCAAATGGGGCTTCGGTCCCGAACGCGGCGACCAGCCAAGCCACCCCAACGCCCGAGGCTTCGACGAGTTCCTCGGCTACATCACGCACGGCCACGCCCACGACTACTATCCGACGTACCTGTGGCAGAACGGAGAGCGGCTCGAGCTGCCCGAGAACGCCGGTTCCAACACCACCTTCGCCCCCGACCTGTTCCAAGCCCGAGCTCTCGACTTCATCCGGGCACACTATGACGAGCCGTTCCTGCTCGTCGTCACCCCGAACCTTCCCCACGCCCCGAGCGACGTCCCCAGCCAGGAGCCCTACGCCGCCGAGGACTGGCCCTCGGCAGACCGGGGCCACGCCGCCCAGGTCACCCGGATCGACACCTACGTCGGCGAGCTGGTCGACGAGCTCACCGCGCAGGGACTGCTCGAGTCCACGGTGGTCCTGTTCACCAGCGACAACGGCCCGCACGAAGAGGGTGGCTTCGACCCGGACCGGTTCGACGCGAACGGCCCCCTCACCGGCTACAAGCGCAACCTGTACGAGGGGGGTGTCCGAGTCCCGTTGATAGCCTGGGCCCCGGGCCGGATCCAGCCCGGCGTGACCGACCGGCTCACCCAGCAGACCGACCTGCTCCCCACCCTCGCCGACCTGGCCGGCGTCCCCGCACCGCGCGACATCGACGGCCGGTCGTTCAGCTCCCTGCTCAGCCCACATCCGACCGTCGCCGCCGAGCAGCCCTACCTCTACTTCTGGCGGCTCGACAACGGCAACACCAAGCGGGCCCGCGCCATCGATGACGGCCGCTTGCAGCGAGCGGCCGAGGCGGTACGGGAAGGCGACTGGAAGGCGATCCGTTGGGCGCCGGGCAGGGATCGGACCGTCCCGGATGACCAGTGGCAGGTTGAGCTTTACAACCTTGCCCATGATCTCGGCGAGACGACTGACCTAGCAGCCGCCCACCCCGAGGTCGCGACCCGGCTGGTCGGCCTCCTGCGGCAGTCCTGGACCGACGAGGTCACCCGCGAAGGCTACGGCGTCACGCTCAACACCCCGGACCTGCTGCTCCCCGGCGTCACCTACGAGATCACCGCCACCCTCGCGAACGGCTCGGCGGTGCCATGGACCGGTGGCCGGCTGGTGCTCTCCGCGCCCAGGGACTGGGCCGTCGAGCCGGCGACCAGCCAAGGGCTCGGACGCCTCGCCCCCGCCGCCCGGGTGAGCACCACCTGGCAGGTCCGAGTCCCCGAGGAGACCACGGCGAAGCAATGGCCGCTGACCGTGTCCGGTTACGCCGTCACCCGCGACGCGCCACTCACCTTCCGCGCCGAGCGCCGCCTCACCCCTCCGCCACCGCCGCCCACCGAAGACTCGTACCTGAGCGACCTGCCCTGGATTACCGCAGTCAACGGCTGGGGCCCGGTGGAGCGGGACACCAGCAACGGCAAGCAGGTCGCCGGGGACGGCACCCCGATCTCCTTCGGAGGCACTGTCTACGCCAAAGGTCTCGGTGTCCACTCCTACTCGGAAGTCACCTACCACCTCGGAGGCCGGGCGACCCGGTTCACCTCGATCGTGGGAATCGACGACTTCAGCGCCCGGCAAAGCTGGCGGGGCAACACGATCGCCGAGGTGTGGGCCGACGACCGACTCGTCCACACAAGCGGCGTGCTGCGCGCGTCCACCGGTCCCGAACCGGTGGACGTCGACGTCCGAGGAGCCCGACTGCTTCGCTTGATCGTGCGTGCCGCCGACTCCGGAAACGGCTTCAACCACACATCGTGGGCAGACGCCTTCGTCCGGCTGGGCTGACAGGCCGCCTTCGCGAACCCGCCCTCGCGCCTGACCGACGTCGACGCCGGCAGCACGCCGGCGTCGACGTCGTCGCCCGCGTCGTGGATTCGCAAGGGCGGGAGGGACCGATGCCAGCGGCTGCCGTCGCGGGACGTGCAGAGCTGGATCAACCAGGTGGCTCCGGGCCTGCCAGTGCCGCGCCCGAGGCAGGAACGCGGCCCACCCCAGGGACCAGCGCCGCTGCTGCGCTGTAAGACGCTGCTGCCAGGCCCGTCCTGTCGACGCGGACGGTCCGCGACATCCGGGCTGTGGGCCGCCCTCACCCACGCCCAGGACCGAAGACCTCATCGCTTCGAGAAACACTTCCACTGGTAGACGCTGCTCACCCCGGGAGATACGCCGCCGCCTCGGCACCGCGCCGAACGACGAGCACGACCTGCGCGCCGACGCGATCGTCGCCTGCGTGTTCGCCTGCCTCGACGTCGCCGGCGAGGCGTGGACCCGCAGCGACGGCCGCCAGTCGCTAGAGAATCTGGTCGTTTCGGCGGTTACAGCGGTGCGCGGGAGCGCGCCAGACGCCTGACCCGGCCATCCGCACATGCCGCAGACCGAGCGGTTGAGGTGTACGGGTGGGTCGCCGAGCGTCGCGGCTCACACGGCGTCTGGCCGCCCGCCGTGGATGGCGCTGGCGAGTGTCCGAGGTCCGTTGTCCTGGACCACGCTCGCCGCACGCGGCACGTGCACGAGGAGTCCCATATGCCGGCCCGCCATCGAGATCGTCCTGAGCATCGAGGTCCTGCCCGACGGTCCGCCGAGCGACCGGCGCGCCGGCAGCCCAGCGAGTCGGGTTAGCCTGCCGTCATGGCGAGCGCCGAACTGGATGAGTTGATCGTCGGGAATGCCGAGGCGCTGCGCGCGTGGTTGTCGGCCAACCACACGCCACGTCGCCCCGGCGTCTGGCTCGCCCTGACCAAGAAGGGCAGCACCTCCACCACGCTGACCTGGCAGCAGGCGGTCGACGAGGCACTGTGCTTCGGCTGGGTCGACGGGCAGGCCCGTAAACGGGATCAGGAGACCTCCTGGATCCGGTTCACCCCTCGCAGGCCCCGCAGTTCCTGGTCACAACGCAACTCGCCCACGTGGCCCGGCTCGAGGCGCAGGGGCGAATGATGCCCCCAGGCCGCGCCGCGGTGGAAGCCGCGAAGGCGGACGGGGCGGTGGGCGACCGCCTACGCCCCGCCGTCGAAGGCCGAGGTACCGGCCGACCTACTCGCCGCCATCGCCGCCGAACCCGCCGCCCAGGCCATGTTCGACGTACTCACCAGAACATTCGGGGGCTTGGTGATGTGCGACCGTGACCGGACGGGGTCAATCAAGCGGGCGGCCTCGCCGTCAACCGACGGGGGTCAGACACAGAACGACCTCACGTCCGGTCACGTCCGAACCTGCTCACGCCGTCGCCGGGGCCGGGCTGAGGGCACGGATGTGTCCGTCGCGTAGGCCGTAGTAGACGAGGGTGAGCAGCTTGCGGGCCACCGCGACGGTGGCGATGTTGCGTCCGCGTCGTTCGGCGATGCGGGCGCGGTGGAGGTCACCCAGCCGGCGCTGCGCGGGACGCCGCGGGCAGCCTCGACCGCGGCCCACCGCACCAGCGTGGAGCCCTGCTTGGTGATGCGCCCGCGGTGCACGATGAGGTCGGACTTGCGGTGCCACGGGGTGAGCCTGGCCCACGAAGCTAGTTGCGCCGGGCCAGGGAAGCGGTCGACCTCGCCGATCTCAGCGACGAACACCGCCGCCAGGACCGGTCCGACACCGGAGATGGCCTGGACCGCGGTATAGCCGTGATGCCCGGCGAGTCTGGCCCGGATCGGCCCGGCGAGAGCGTCGATCTCGAAGTCCACCGCGTCGATCAGCCGGCACAGCGAGGACACCCGACCCCGATACGCGCCGTCCAGCGGCGCCCGGGACAGCAACTCCCGTCCACCCACACCGAACAGATCCGACACGGCGATGTGCACACCCTGCTTGGCTAACACCGCATGGACCGACGCCTCCCACTGCGCCAGGCCACCAGCTCGGCCCGATAGCGCACCAGCTCCCGCAACTCCCGCACGGCCGGCGGGGCCACATACGCCTCCGGCAGCCTGCCCATACGCAGCAGGTCCGCCAGGTCGGCGGCATCACGGGCGTCGTTCTTCACCCGCCTATAGGCGAACCCCTTCACTCCCGACGGATGCGCCAGATGCACCCGGGCGCCGGCCGCGGTCAGCACATCCGCCGCCCAGTACCAGCCGTAGGTGGCTTCCAGGACCACCTCCGGGTCCCGGCCGGCCCTGGCGATCTCCAACCCAAGCGCGACCGGGTCATTGTCGATCCGCACCGTGGCGAGTTTCTCGCCAGCCTCGCTCATCCGCACGATCACCGAACGGCGGCGATGCAGATCAATACCCACGAGCTGACGGCCGTCGTACTCTGCCTGCATGAGGGGCCTCCTTCGTCGTGAGACGTGAGCACCTTCCCGCTTGGGACCCACGAGGAGCGAGACCCCGCTCCTTCATGCCATGAAGAGGCCGCGGCGAGGGTTGTTCTAGGCTGGGGTATGGCGGGTCCGGGAAGTGACTTTCCGAAGTGTCGATCTTGGGGTTTGGGTCGGCCGCGCTGGATTGCAGAGTCCCCCCGCATGTCCTCCCGGACCCGTCCTAACCAGCTTCGCGTCGGCGACCATCTGCCGGTAAACGGTGTCGGACAGGCGCCGTTTCAGTGCCCGTAGGGCCTTCATCGGGTTTGCCCGCGGCCAGTCTGCGCCGGTAGTAGCGGCGTCCTTCGGTGTCGTGGCGCAGTTGGACGATGGCCATGATGTGCAGGGCCCGGTTGATGCGCCGGTTGCACGGCTCTGGAGAGCCGGTGTCGGTTCTGGTCGCCGGACGAGGCGTCGATCGGTGCGGTGCCGTTCCATGAGGCGAAGTGGGCGCGGCTGGTCAACCGGGCGATGTCTGCGATGTCGCCGAGCAGGCGGACGGCGCCGGAGGGTCCGATGCCGGTCAGGTCCATCAGCCGGCTTCCGGTGTTGTTGACCAGGTCGGTGAGTTCCTGTTTTGCGGTTTTGATCTTCTTGTCGATGACGGCGAGTTCGCCGATCAGTTCGGAGGCCAGCCGGCGGCGGGTCTTGCCGACCACGTCGCGTGGGCGCACGGTGCCCAGCAGGGCGCGGGCCTGCTGGGCGGACAGGTCCTTCTTCGCGCCGCCGGGCACCAGTTCGAGTAGCAGGTGATGCAGCCGGGAGACCAGTTCGGTGCGGGTCCGGCCGAGTTGGTCACGGCGGTCGACGAGCAGCCGTAACGCGACTGTGGTGTCGTCGGTGACGACCTGCCGCAGACCTTCGGTGCGCAGGGCGACCACGGCGACGCTGCGGGCATCGACCGGGTCGGTTTTGCGGCCCTGGCCGGTGGCGAACACGCGGGCCCGGGCGGACAGCTTCGCGGGAACGTCCACGACGGTTTCGCCGTCGGCGACCAGGCGTTGAGCGACATGCCGGCCGTTGCCGTTGCAGCCCTCGACCGCCAAAAGGCGGTCTTTGTGCTTGCGTCCGGCGGCGAGCATGGCCTGGTAGCCGTCGCGGTCGGTGCCGAACCGGCCCTGGCCGACCGTTTTATCTCGCGCGTTGATGATTTCGATGGTGGCGGAACGCTTGTGCGGGCCTACGCCGATGATGACCTGGGCCATCGTGTCCTCCCTCGATCCGACGATGGGTCGTCGACGGGAGGGCAGCGCTACCTTGATCTGGGCAGTCTCCTCCTGAGCCTCTCACCGCCGCGGTGACCCGCGGGGCGCACGCCAGATGAGAGCCACACCAGCCTGCGGTGGGCAGCCGCGATGAGTGCGACCCCACCGGTCACCTCGACCAAGCCTGGCCGGGCTGCGGTCGTACCACCAGTCAATAGGTAGCCGCGAACAGAGCGGACCCTCGGCCGACCTGTAATCCACTGAGCAGCGGCGTGCCGCAGCACGCGGCCGGTCCTTGCGGTTCGCGCACTGCCACCTACTGGACGCGCCCTCCGACCACCCGAACCGCAAAACGCAGGCCAACAGCGAGATCACGTCATGAAGTGGACCGGATGTGGCAGAACCCAAACCGCATTCACGCTGTTCAGGGCCCGATCGTGACGCTACCGGCCGTGCGCCGACGCACGCCTTGACCGATTTGGCGCCGGTCACCCGCCACGGCGCCGATTGACCGATTCGGTCCGTCAACAACCCCGGCGCTGCGGTGCGGTGGGCTCCGGCGCTTCTCCGAGCCGAAGGCGGTGCGCAGCGGCTGGGTCATAGACCAACACTTGAATGTTCGCTCCTTGCTCAAGAGGTGGGGGCGGCATCTGCGGCAGGACCTCACACCGGTGCCGGTCCCAGGAACCCGTGCACAGCGTTGTCGGCCTCGGCGAGCACCTTCGCGACCGCGTCGGCCTTCGGCTACTCGGGAATGGTGTCGTGGACACCGTGGCGCTGCGACTGGGGCTCGGCGATGGCTTCTCGCTGGCTACTGGCCGAAAGCTCTCACCTATCGGTCGGTTTCTCGATGACTTTGGCGAGTGGACGTGGACCACGAGGCCGCCTGCGCTCACTGAAAATCCCACTGCATGGTATTGCACCAACTGATCCAAAACATGCTAGGGTTGCGGCATGGCGCGACCGAGGACCTTCGACGAGGAGCGGGCCCTAGACGCGGCGATGCGCACCTTCTGGGAGAAGGGCTACGAGGCCACTTCCACGGAAGACTTGTGTGACGCCACCGGCCTGGGCCGTAGCAGCATCTACAACACGTTCAAGAGCAAGCATGACCTGTTCGAGCGGGCGCTTGCCCGCTATATCGACCTCATGACGAGTGCTCAGCTGGCTGTTTTAGAGAACGTTGAACAGACCGGCGCCGAGCGCATCCGTGAGGTGCTCGGCATGGCGATCGAGGGCGAGACGGACAATAGGGTCGGCGGACGCAGTGTCGGCTGCCTGGGAGTGAACACCACAGTCGAGCTGGCGGGGCATGACTCAAAAGCGGCCGGGATGCTGGAGCGCGACACGTCCCGCCGCCTAGCCGCCCTTCGCGCCGCGCTGGACACCGGCAAGCGTGACGGCAGCATCACCTCGACGCGGGATTCGGGAGCCTTGGCCCGGTTCATCAATGCGGCAATCGTCGGCATGCGGGTTTCCAGCCAGGGCGGGGCCGACCGGGCAGCCCTGGAATCCATCGCCGAGATCACCATGGACGCCCTGACCCGCTGACACGCATCCACCATCGTGCATCCATGCTGGACAAATTTTGTATCAATCGGTCCATTATGCTCTCGTGAGCGTCGTTAATTGAGGAGTTTGATCGTGCCTCGTGCCGTTTACGTACTCGCGCTCGGCATCTTCGCGATGGTGACCAGTGAGTTCGTGGTCGCCGGGCTGATGCCGCAGATGGCGGAGGGACTGGACGCCACGATCCCGCAGATCGGGTACCTGATCACCGCGTTTGCAGTGGCCATGGCAGCCGGCGGGCCATTCCTGACGGTTGCGGTGATGAAGGTGCCACCGCGAACGGCGCTAATGGTGCTGTTCGGCGTCTTCCTGGCCGGCAACGTGCTGGCCGCCACCGCGACAGGCTACGCCACCATGGTGGCTGCCCGGATTATCACCGGCATCGCCTCCCAGGCATTCTTCGGCGTCGGCATCTCGCTGTGTGCCCAGCTCACCCGCCCCGAGGTTCGCGGCCGCGCGATCGCGGTCGCCATGAACGGTCTGATGCTCGGCACCCTGCTCGGCCTGCCGCTGTCCACCCTCGTCGGCGAGCGGTTTGGCTGGCGCGCTGCATTCTGGACCATCTCTGCACTCACCCTGATCGCCGCCGTGGCCACTCTGACCGGTGTACCCCGGCTGAACCGCATCGAGGGCGGCGGCTTCCGTGAGGAAATCGGCGTTTTCAGAAAGCCCAAGCTCTGGCTGGTGCTGAGCACCAGTACGCTCATCATCGGCGCCACCTTCTCCGCATTCAGCTACTTCAACCCCATCCTCACCGAAGTCACCGGCTTCTCTACCTCGCTGGTTCCCGCACTTCTGATCGCCTACGGCGCCGCGACCGTAGTCGGGAACAACATCGTCGGCCGCTTCGCCGACCGCCATACCCTGCCCGTCCTGACCGTTGGCCTCCTGCTCAACCTGCTATTCCTCACCGGCTTCGCCCTCTTCGCCGATCTGCCCGCTCCCGCCATCATCTGCATGATGGGCATCGGCCTCGTCGGCGTCACCATGAACCCCGCCATGGCTACCCGCGTCCACCGCACCGGCAACGCCGGCCCGCTGGTCAACACCGTCCACTCCTCCTTCATCACTCTCGGTATCATCCTCGGCTCCTCCATCGGGGCCGTCGTCATCGACGCCTGGGATCTGCGCGCCCCGCTCTGGCTCGGCGCCGCCATGGCCCTCCTTGGCCTGACCACCCTGCTGCCAGACCTCACGCGACGAGCTACCGGAGAGGCCACCCTCTCCGACATCCCTTATATCGACAACCGTGCCGGAACACGGGGCTCTGGCGCTGAAACGGTGGCGGGTCGGTCGTCAGCAGTCTGCCGTGGTGCCGAAGGCTGATGCCGGTGTGACTGCAACCTGATCAACGGCCTTGTTCCCTCAGATGTCTTCGCTGGTCATCGACGAGGGGTAGAGCAGAGACGGCTGTCCTGCGGGCGCCTGGCGACTGCACTCCTGATGGCGAGAATGTACGAGAGAGTCCTCTCGGCCCGGCTGGCCCTACGCCTGACTGACTTCGGGTCATCAACGCGATTTTGAGCTTCCCCCCGGTTTCCCGGACGGCTTCCGTGTGATGGTCAGGCCGCGGTTGCGGCCGGGGTGTGGTGTCGTTCGTAGTCGATCGGGGACAGGTTGCCAAGACTCGAGTGGCGTCGACGCGGGTTGTACCACGCTTCGATCCACTCGAAGATGGCGTTGGCCAGTTCCTGGCGGTCACACCCCCACAGACCCCCGAATCCAGCCAACCGTGGTGGAGCAGCGGCCGGTGCCTGGCGCGGCGAAAGCGGTGCGGCCCAGGGTGGCGGCGGCAGCAGCTGTACCCAGTCTCAGGGACAACGGTGGCATCGGGGCCGGTCCTTTCAGGTAGGCGCAAAGAGGCTGATTTGACGACTCGGACGCTGTCTCTGCGAGGCGCAGAGCGTGGACGATCCATCGGGTCGGGAACTGATGCGGGAGGTCACCGCCGAACGCTGAACGCAGCGCTGCCGCGGTCGGGGAGCAGGTATGCCCCGGCGTGCTCGGTGGAGCCCCAGTGTCTGGCCCGACTCGACGCCCAACGTTTCGTCGTGCCGGCGAAAGGTCCGCCGGTGGATGCTGGTGCCATAGGGGTCGCCGGGGCGAGGAAGGCGACGGGTGGTGGGGGTTACGAACCGCCACCCGTCGCCTTGCTTCAGGTCACCGTCCCCTCGGTCCCACCGGAATGTCACCCCGCAGCGTGATGCGGTGCATGACGCGGCGCTGGTTGCCGTAGTCCCGGTTGGCGTAGTGCGCCGTGCTGCGGTTGTCCCACATGGCCACGTCACCGGGCTGCCAACGGTGCCGCACGATGTGCTCAGGCTTCGTCAGGTGCGCGTAGAGCAGATCCAGGATCGCCCGGCTCTCATGCTCGGAGACGCCCACGATGTGTGAAGTGAAACCGGGATTGACGAAGAGGCTGCGGCGGCCGGTCTCCGGGTGCACCCGGACCACGGGATGCTCGACCGGGTTGAGCCGGGTGACCAGGTCACCGTCCCAGACGTTTCCCCGCCCGCTCCGACGCTGCGCCAGGTAGTAGCCGAACTCGCGAGTGCCGTCGTGCACGGCGGTCAGCTGATCCATGAGCTGCCGCACCGGTGCTGCCAGGGAGTTATAGGCCAGCTCCGCATCAGCCCAGTTGGTGTCGCCGCCGCTCGGGGGCAGGGTCACCGCCCTCAGGATCGAACCCAGCGGTGGGCGCTTCATGAAGGTGACATCGGTGTGCCAGACGTCAGCGAACCCGTTGTCCGCGCTGTCCAGCGCGTACACCTCCGGATGTGCCTCGTCGACACCTCCCACCACCGGGTGGGACACGGTCAGCTCGCCGATACGGCGGCCCAGGTCCACCTGGGTGTCGTCGTCGAGCCGCTGGCGGCGGAAGAACAGCACCTTGCGGTCGACCAGCGCGGCGCGCACGGCGACGATCTCGGCGTCGCTCGCGTCGGCTAGGTCGATGCCGTGCACCACCGCGCCGAAGTGCGGGCCCAGCGGCTCAAGCGTAAGGTCGACAAGGGTTGAGGTCATCAGTGGTCTCCAATCGAACACAAGGGGCCGGGGCCCGGGATTGTCAGGCGGCTGCCGCGCGCACGGCGTGGCCAATTTGGGCGCGCAGCGCGGCGTACTCGGGCAGGCCGCGCAACTCGTCCGGCGTGATTCCGGACCGGGGCAGGTTGACCGATAGGTCCAGGACGATGCGGCCCGGCCGAGGGCTGAGCACGACGATCCGGCTGCCGAGGAAGACGGCCTCGTCGACGCTGTGGGTGACGAACACGCAGGTACGGCCGGTTTCGTAGCTGACCCGGCGCAGGTCCTCCTGCAGGCGCTCGCGGGTCAGCGCGTCGAGGGCCGCGAACGGCTCGTCGAGCAGCAGGAGCGGGTTGTCCACGGCTATCGCCCGGGCGATAGCGACACGTTGCTGCTGCCCGCCGGAGATCTGCCAGACCCGGCGGTCGGCCACGTCGTGCAGGCCCACGCTGGCCAGCAACTCGGCCACTCGGGTCCGGCGCGCCTGGGCCGGGACGGCGGCGTACCGGAGGGCGAGCTCGATGTTGCCGGCCACCGTCCGCCATGGCAGCAGCCGTGGCTGCTGGAACACCATGCCGGCGCCGCGGCCCGGGCGGGGTGGGGTGCTGCCGGTTCTCACCGCGCCGGTCGTCGGTTTCTCGAAGCCGGCGATGAGCCGCAGCAGCGTGCTCTTGCCGCAGCCGGAGGCCCCGACCAGCACCAGGAACTCGCCGGCCGGCACGGTCAGGGTGATCGTGCCGACAGCGACCACGTTGCCGTAGGAGTGTTGGACGTCGGCCAACGCGACGGCGGCGGGTTCAACTGAGGGCACCGGGCAGCCCCTTGACGTAGATCGCCTTCTGGACCGTCGCGAGGTCCGGCACCGCGTCGATCTTCTGCTGGCTCTTCAGGAACTCGGCGGCGCTGATCAGTTTCTCGGCGAGCCGGCCCACGTTCGCCTCGGTGCCGAGCCACTCGTCGGTGACCAGATCGGCGGGACGCAGGAAGACCCCCTGGCTCAGCTGCCGCTGCGCGTCGGCGGGACTGATGTTGAGTTCGGCGCCGACGGCGGCCGCCGCATTGGCCGGCTCGGCGGCGATGAGGTCGAGGGCTTGGGCCTCCGCCTTACGCCAGGCGTCCACCGCTTCGGGGTGCGCTTCAGCGAATGCGGTGGAGACCACGCCCAGATCGAGGGTCGGCTTGCCCGCGGCCGCCAACTCGCGACTGCTGACCAGGACCCGCCCGTCTTTCTTCAGATCGTCGAGGGATGGCAACCAGGTGTATGCGGCGTCCAGGTCACCTCGGCTCCATGCGGCGACAATGTCCTGCGGCTCGAGGTCGACCAGCGTCACCTCGGACTCCTTGATCCCGGCCCGGTCGAGCGCGGCTAGCAGGCTGTAGTGCGAGGTCGATGCGAAGGCGGTGCCGATCTTCTTGCCACGCAACCCTTCCACCGATGTGACGCCGGAGGTGTTGCGGGCCACCAGGGCCTCGTTGTCGCCGGCCACGTCCAGCACGAACGCCACCTGGTACGGGATGTGTAGCGGCGCCGAAAGTCCCCGCGCCACCGGGCTGGACCCGATGGCCGCGATGTCGATGCTCTTGGCGACGAAGGCCGTGTTGATGCTCGCGCCGGAGTCAAACTTGGTCCAGGTGATCTCGTAGTCGGGGAGCGACTTTTCCAGCAGGCGCTGGTTCTTGACGATCAGGTCGCCGCTGGGAAAGGCCTGGTAGGCGATCCGGATGGTTTTCTTGGCAGGATCGGCGTTTCCGCTGGCGGCACCGTTGCCGCAGCCGGTCGTCGCGGCGAGCAGTGCGACGGCGAGGATGGGGAGAAGTTTCTTCACAATGGTCCTTCTGGGTCAGGCGGTGTATCCCCGCCAAGGGATGAGCAGGTTCTCGGCCGCCCGCAGCAGGGCGTCGATCAGCAGGCCGGACAGGCCGATGGCGAAGAGGCCGAGGACGACCACGTCGGTCTGGGAATAGCGCTGGGCGTCGCGGATCATGCCGCCGATGCCTGGAACACCGTTGATGGTTTCGGCCGCCACCACCGAGGAGTAGGCCACACCGACGGCGAGCCGGATGCCGGTGAAGATCTCCGGCAATGCGCTCGGTAGCACGACGTCACGGATCGCCGCCCAGCGGCTGGCGCCCAGCGCCCGGACTGCCTCGATCAGACCGACGGGCGCGGCGTGCACCGCCGCGGCCGTGGCCACAGCGACGGGAGGCAACGCGGCGATCGCGAGCAGCCACAGCTTCGGCGTCTCATCGATGCCGAACCAGATGATGAAGAGACTGAAGTAGGCCAGCGGCGGCAACGCTCGAATGAACGTGACCACCGGCTCGACCACGACCCGGATCCCGGACACCGTGCCGAGCACCAGGCCGAGCAGCAGACCGCCAGCGACGCCGATTGCGGAGCCGATGAGGATCCGCCTCAGGCTGACGCCCAGGTGCTCGACGAGCAGGTGGCCGCTGTAGCCGCGAATCCCCCCATGCACCGTGGAGGTCTGGATCAACTGGTGCCACACCGCGACCGGCGGTGGGATAAAAGTTGGATTCCGCAGGACGCGGGCGGTGAGTTCCCACAGAACAGTCAGAACGATGAGCGCCAGAACCCGGAGCAGGACGCGACGGCGCAGCCCGGAACCACGGGACGGCGCTACCCGTTCCGGACCTGCCGGCACCGTGGGTGTCGTCGCCTCAGGAAGGTCAATGGAGGTGGTCACGACTCACCCCAGGTGGGCCGGCCTGGCAGCAGCCGGCGCAGGCGGCTGTGGACGAGGATCATGTCGGGTCCTTGGGGTCGACGATGGGTGGGCGGCCGAACGCGCCACCGGACGTGATGCCGGGACGACGGGGATAGGGCGACAGGGCGCAGCGCCGGTCGGTCGCGCCTTCATGGGGGCGGGTGGCGACGGCCGGCACCGAGGCTCTGCTAATACACGGAGGGAGGGCTTCCCCTCGCGGCAGTACGGGCTGCCGCCGATCGGGGCGCGGCGCTGGCGTTCCCGCAATGTAGGCAGGCGTCAGGCGCAGTGGCTTGCTGGCGCCGCCGGCCTCAACAGGCGCTGCTGCACACCCGGAGGAAGTCGACGAAGCGGCGCCGAATCAGACGCGTGCTCCGGTTCATGACCGTAACGGTAGCCACCAACTTCTCGTCCAGTCACCAGAAATGTGACCGCGCTCACGCATATTTCCCATAGGTTAGGAGGGTTATCGTACAGTCGCGTCCCACCAGGTGCTTCACCCCCACAGTGGACTGCTGCTGCGGCCGACACAGATCATCGCCGGAAGCCGACCGGGTCGGCGAGGTCCCGATCGAGGTCCGGATCCTCGTGCACCTCCTCGAATTCGTCCGCGATCACCCACCGGTCACCGAGCTCGGCGCGCAGCTGGTCGAGCGCCCGCCGAACGGCCGCGTTGAAGGCCTGGCACTCCGGCTCGCGCCAAGGCCCTGGGTCAGACGGATAGTCCCAGTGCAGTGATGTGTCGTACCACTCGGCCAACTGGGTCAGCTCATCCCGAAGGGCCGCGCTGATAGTTCGACAACGACGGCTGGACGATCCGCTCCGCCGACGGCTCCCGCACCGCCCACTCCGAACACACAGTCGCCATCACGGCTTCCGGCCCCCAGGTCCTGACCCGCCGCCCCACTCACGGCGCCACCTCGGCCGATCCCACCAAAAAGCCCGCCACAGCCTCCTGACCCACTACCCGCCTTGGGGCGTGACTCAGGGTATTCCGGCACGCTCGGCAAGGTCGCCAACTGCCAGATCGCCGTCAGTGTCCACGGCGACCGACGCCGGCCTCTGCGGTGCTGAACTGGCGGCTGTTCGTGCCGGCGTCCTGGGACGACACCTGCGACGAGTTGGCCGAGTGGGGTCTGCGCCCGGAGTCGGCCCCCATCCCACACCGAAGTACCCGCAGCCGGCCCGCAGCCTGAAGGACCTGGCCCTCGCCTATGGCGCCGACGCGACACGTCTGGTGCGCTGGCGGGCCCGGCTGCCCGCACGCGACCCCGCCCCGCACCGGCCCGCCAGCGAACTGGCCGGGCACTTCCTCGCCCTGCGAGTGCGACCCGCCGGCCGGGCCATCTAACGCGGACCCCACCGCGGCGACGACGGCGTCCTGCCCGAATGCTGCCTACTCGTGCAATGCCCCCCGACCAGGACGAACCCACCGACTACTGGCTGTCCGACCTACCCGCCGACACGCCACTGACCGAACTGGTCCACCTGGCCAAAAGCCGCTGGCGCGTCGAGCACGACTACCGCGAACTCAAGACCGCCCTCGGACTCGACCACTTCGAAGGCCGCTCCTGGATCGGCTGGCACCGCCACGTCACCCTCACCGCAGCCGCCCAACTGGCTCTTGCGCTCTTCCAGGCATCCCTGGCGTCTGACGCCCTCCGAGGCGGAACGGCGCGACCCCTGGTGGCGGTGGTGTGCCCAGGCGCCGTCGAGGTCCGCGGGCATGAGTTCTCCGTCGCGGGTGAGGGCGGGCGCGGGGACGATAACCCTCCTAGCCTATGGCAAACATAGGTGAGCGTGGCCACAGCTCTGCTGACTAGACGATGAGCGGCGGGCTACCGTCCCACCATGAATCGGAGCACGCGTCTGATCCGGCGTCGCTTCGTCGACTTCCTCCGGGTGTGCAGCTGCGCCTGTTGAGGCCGACGGCGTCAGCAAACGACGGCACGTCTGACCCTGTCCCCTAACCCTGATCGCCACCGGCGAGACCTCGGAGAGCTGATCGAGCGCCCGGCCACCGACGCCCAACGGTGGCCGGGCAACCTCCGAAGGGGATCCACCCACTCCAATCTGACCCCTTCCATGCTCACGGCGCAGGTCAGGGCCACTCTCGCCAGCTTGACACCGCTTCAGACGGACCTCGCGTCTGAGGTCTTCCCCCAGGGGTCGCTCATGCGTAACCGCTACCCGCTGCGGATCCGCTTCTGCGGCTACAGGCCAGCATCACCACCCGCGACGACCGGCTCCCCGGATGGCTCCATGACCACGGCGTCCCCACCGCCGACCAGATCGCCGTCGCCCTGATCCTGTCGCCGGACTTCGGCCAACGGGGACACGGATGGCCACGCCAGGACGATGCCCGCCTTATCGATCTGCGCCGCGCCGACACCGACCACGACGACGAGGCGACCCACCATGCAATGCCGGTCTCGGGTGGGCAGGTTGCCTGATGGTCCGGGCCAGGTGCGCGGCACGGGCTGTGGCGACAGTCCCGGTGGCGTACGCGCGTACTCACGCCAGCGACCTCGTTGACCGGCTCCGGGAGCGGCGCACGTCTTCACTTCGCCAGTCTCGTGAGTTGCTCGTCATGACCGAGGACGCCGTAGCCTCGGGCGGTCCCGACGGCATCCCCGTCCCACTGCCCGTCTGGGCTGTCTGACCGGTGACTCTCCGGCGCGACGCGACAACGGCACGCCAAGAGTCGCTGCCCGCCTCAGCCTGAATCCACCGGTGGTTGGTGAAGGGGCGCGTTGACCCATGTTTATTGACCGCTGTTAATTGGTAGGGGTGGCGGGCAGGTCAGGCTGGCCAGCCTGCCCGGCTTGCTCCGTGGTCTTGGTCGTGGTGGTCGGGTTGGCGTGGTCAGCTAACCGGCGCGGGCAAGCCCGCGGGTGCGGTTCAGTGCGGGAAGAAGCGCGTCTGGGCGGGGCAGGTGCCGGGTAGGTGCAGATGGCGTCAGCGGGCGGTCCATCGAGGGAGGTTTTGGGTGATAGTGCTGAGCATGCCAATTTGCCCGTTCCACCCCGATATGATTGTCTTGTTACGTAGGCTCGTGCCTGGTCTTCGGCGCGCACCAGCACCAGGCCGCCGGCGCACCTCGGGAACGGAGGCGGATTTCAGTGGTCGCGGTGAGCGAATCGACGCGGGTGACAACGGCCGCGCAACTGATGGAGGCGATCCAGCAGCGGATACCGACCATCCAGGTCGACGGCCAGGTGCGCGGAATGCCGATGATCACGCTCTCGCCCGGCGTGCGGTTGTGTGGCGGCACGCTGGAGTTCGGCGGCAAGGGCGTTCGGCTGACCCGGGACAATGTGTTGGAGGACGTCACAATCCGGGTCCCGGAGCACGAGGCTGCGATAGTCAACGACACCTCGATCGCCGATCTCGGTACGGTGCGGCTGGCCGGCGTCCGTACCAGCGGGCAGGTGCTGCTCGTGGCCCGTGACGCCGTGCGATCCGGGCACATTCACGTGGACGGGCTCGCGGTGGAGGCCGCCGATGTGCGGGGTCGGGTCGATCGTCCGCATGGCTTCGGCGTCGACGCGTTACAGGGCGGCTTCACGCTCTGGAACCAGCAGCCCGACCCGGCCGCGGAAATCACCGCTGAGCTGCTCGACCTGACCATCGGCAGGGCGCAGCACCCGGTGCGCGGCAGCGGCGTGTTCGTCGGCGGGCATGGCGACTGGACCGGAGCCTCGGATGGCGGCACGGTCCGAGTGACGACGTTGCGGACGGGAGAGATCCACGTCGACGGCGGCATCCCGGACGACACTCCTGACCTGATCAGTGGCGGAGTCTTCGTCATCTCCGGCGCGGTGGTCGAGCATGTGCTCAACGCCGGCGCGGTCACCACGTACGGCCCGAACGACATGGTGCTGGACAACTGGGGCAGCGTGCGCCACTGGGAGGCGGTCGCTCCGATAACATCGTACGGGCCCAGCGGAATCGGGTTCGTCAATTTCGCCGACCTCGACCGCCTCGACGTGCGGGCGCCGGTCGTCACCCACGGCACCGGAGCACGCGGTTTCAACCTCTACGCTGGCTCACTGCGACACGCGTCGTTCGACAGCATCGCCACCACCGGGAACGGCGCGATCGGCATTCAGGTCAGCAGACAGCTACCGGTACTGGAGGTACGCGGCGACCTGACCACCGGCGGCGGCACCGGCACCAGCCTGGTCCAGGGAGTCCAGACCCAGCTGACAGCCATCGCCCTGAGCATCAAGTCCGGCGGAAGTATCGGCCAAGCCACGGTCGGCGGCCGGATCGCCACCCGCGGCGACAACCTCGTCACCGTGGACGTGGACGGCGAACTGGGCCGCCTGATCGCAGCCGGCGGCATCCACGCAGACGGGAGCGGCTCCGATGCGGTCCGCATCCAAGGCCAGGGACCGGACCTCAACGGCGTCAACATCACCGCCGCCGATGGCCGGACCGTCGTCCGTCAACCGCGGCGGTAGCGCGATGAGGCGGCCGGGTCATCGACCAACACCACGTCACCGGGAGGCGGCTACCCTGCTGCTGCGGCCCGACGGCGCCGGGCGGCGCCCTGGACCACGGTCGGAACCGCAGCGAGGCCACCGCGTAGACGATGCTCACCTGCCCGGCAGCCCTGGGCAGCAGCACCAGCGATCCGGCGCCGGAAGCGCCTTGGACCGGGAGACGTGACGTCATCGGCCGACGTCGGATCCGACGGGAGCCGGCGGGCATCCCAGCGAAACCCGATCAGCGCACCTGCCTTGACTTCCTCCATCACCCCGAAGGACGAGGACTCTTTCCGCGCCGCACGTGGAACGCGCAGCGCCCGGCGTCAAAATCATCTCCTCATCCTCGTCGCAGTAGAGGGCACGGGAGGAGACCGCGGTGGAGTCGGCCAGGGCGAGCGGGCACGCGGGCATAGTCAGCCAGGTGCCGACGATGTACAGCAGTTGATCCGCGGGTTCGGCGGCGGCGAACTCGTCGTAGGCCATCGAGAGAGCCAGACCGTTGTCCGAGGCCTCGGTGAGGCCACCCGCGGTGAGCAGTTCGATGGTCAGGCGGGCAGGGTCCTCGTCCTGGCCGGACGACTTGGCGATCCGACGAAGCTCGCGTACGCCGAGACCGCCCGTCTTGAGCAGGGGCACATGGCCGCCGCACATGGTTCCGGCGATCGCGGTGATCGCGGCGAGGGTCTCCGAGGCGACGGCTGGGGCCTCCCCCGTTCGGCATCCTCTAGTGCTTTGACCACAAACGTTGGCCGGGTTGGTCATGCGGCTCGGGTGGCGGGCTGGCCCCAGCGGCGTTGTCGTTCGCTGCGGATTTTGGCGCGGTGGCGGCGTTGGGCGGTCAGGACGTCGGGGTGGCGGGCGTTGGCGTTGCGCCAGCGCAGGTAGGCGTGCAGGTTGCGGGCCAGGACGGCGTGGTTGGGGTGATCGGAGCCGGCGATGACGAAGGTGCGTAGCGGCCCGAAGTGCGCCTCGATCGGGTTTGCCCAGGAGGCGTAGGTCGGGGTGAAGCACAGCTCGACCTTGTTCCGCACCGCCCAGTGCCGGATCTTGAACCCCTTATGGGCCGACAGGTTGTCCAGGATGACGTAGATCGGTGCGCCGTCCGGGCGGGCTGCCCGGATCGACTTCAACGCGGCCAGGGTGTTCGCCGCGGACTTGCGGGTGCGGATGACGCCCCACAACTGGTCGTCGCCGATCGAGTAGCAGCCATGGAAATGCCGCACACCGTGCAGCTTGTGGTAGTTCGCCGGCAGCCTGCGCGGACGGCCCTTCGGCGCCCAGCCCGCGCCGCCATGCGGCCGGACCGTGAGCGGCCCGAACTCGTCGAAGGCGAAGTACGGTGCGGGAACTGTTCGATCACGTGCTCGATGCGGGCCAGCTTCGCCTCGCGGTCGGGGTCGGTGGACTCCTTCCACGTCTTGGTGCGCTGGAAGGTGATCTCGTGTTTGCGCAGTAGTTGCCGCAGCCGCTCCCGGCCGACGACCACCCGTCGCTCCGGGTTGTGGGCCAGGTACTCGGCGAGCTTGCGCACGCTCCAGCAGGTGAACGGCCGCCCCAGCTTCGCGGGACGGGTGTTGGCCGTCGCGACGATGAACGTCTCGTCGTCGCTACTGATCCGGCGGGGACGGCCACCCGCCCACTGAGGGTCCAGGCTGGCCATGCCCATCTCGTTGAACCGGTGGATCACCTGCCGGACGGAGTCCTCATCGGCCTGCACCAGCCGGGCGATGACCGGCACGCTGTTCCCACCAGCCGACGCGAGCACGACCATCGCCCGCCGCAGCCGCACGGCCGAGCCCGTGCCCCGACGCACCAGCCGCTGCAGCCGCTGCCCCTCTTGATCACTTAATCGACGTACCCGAACCGGCTCTGCCACCCCGACAGCCTGACGCCGCAACCCCAGCCCGACCCGCCACCCAAGCCCGGCGTGTCACCAACACCGCGAACGTTTGTGGTCAGAGCACTAGCACAGGGCGCGTCCCACCGCGTCCGAAGCACTGATCGTCCCGCAACTCGGCGTCGATCGTTCGCCTGCGACAGGTCGCGCAGCCTCGCGTTGATGCACCTTCGTTCCTCCTCCTGTACACGATCCAACGGATCTCGGTTGGGGAAAGTCAGGAACGGGATGAACTGCTCCCGGCTCGAGCACCACAGCCTGATGATCGCCGGCTACTTTGCCGGATACTTTGCCGCTCCACGTCTGCTCGAATCGGCGAAGCACCGTTCAGCTGCGTCGGCGGTGGGTGCGGTGTTGACCTCGCGCAGGGCATTGGTGATCTGGCTCCAACGTGCCTTGGACGTCCGGCGGGCGCTGGGCCCACCGTCTGACGAGGTGTGGTTGGGCGGTCAGGCGGTGATCCGCTCGCGGTGCGGCTCGCTGATCATCGTCATCATGTGGGCAGTCCACGACCACCGAGGTGCCGTCGCGCTTGAGGACCTGCTCACGGGTGTTGCAGCTGCCGCTGACGGTGATCCAGTGCGGAAACAGTCCCGGGAGTAAACAGGCGGTCGAAGTCTGCGCCGCGACCCTCCCGCAGTCGATCCAGCGGCGGAATTCTCCGCGCGATTGGGAACTGTGCCCATCGGGCCGTTGACCTTGGTGGCGAGCACGACGTCGTCGCGGCGGCCGCACAGGGCCTTGCCCGCGATCCGTTCTGTCTCGCCGCCATAGACGTCGGCGGTGTCGATGAAGTTGATACCGGCGTCGAGGCCTTGGTGGATGATTCGGATGCAGTCGTCGTGGTCGGGGTTGCCGTTCGGGCCGAACAGCATGGTGCCCAGACAGCAAGGGCGGACCTGGATGCCGGTGCGGGCCCAGGGGACCGTACGCATGAACGGCGCCTTCTCAAGGCCGGGGAGCTGGCAACGGGACGAGGCCGCCGGGCTGGGCGCCCCGCCCCGTTGCCGGAGGGCGAGGATCAGGCGTTGGCGTACTGGGCGGCGACGTCGAGGATCCATGTGATGCCGAAGCGGTCGGTCAGCATCCCGAACGCCGGCGCCCACTGCACCGGGCCGTACGCCTCGACGACGGTGGCGCCATCGGCCAG
>NZ_JBRIQN010000053.1:0-38296 GCF_052981855.1 Micromonospora sp. LZ34 | reverse complement strand
GACCCCAGGACTCATCAAGTCCAGGCGGGGGGAGTGCTCACCCGCCCGCGGCTACCAGTGTCGAGTCTGCCAACGCCTCACCCGACAGCTCCCATTAGGCGGGGGCGGGGACGGGGTCGGCGGCCTTGGTGGCGGAGGCGGGGTCGGCGGTGAGCGGGCGGCGTTCGCGGGTCGACCACTGCACCGCGAGGGTGGCGAGCAGGACCAGGCAGGAGCCGAGCATGTGCGCCCCGACCAGCAGCCCGGGCAGGTGCAGGAAGTACTGCACGAAGCCGATCACGCCCTGGCCCAGCTCGACCGCGACCAGCACGACGGCGGCCCGCTCGGCCCGCCGGGCGCCGACCGCCCGGAACGCGAAGATCATCGCCACCGAGAGGCCGAGCAGCAGGAAGACCGCGTCGGCGTGCACCTGGGAGATCGCCTCCGGGTCCAGCCCGTTGCGCGCCGCGCCCTGGTCGCCGGCGTGCGGCCCGCTGCCGGTCACCCAGGTGCCGATCACCAGCACCGCGACGCTGACCGCCGTGGTGACCAGGGCCAGCGCGCGCAGCGGGCCGGGCACCACGGTCACCGCCGGGCCGTCCGGGTCCACGGTCCGCCGCCAGAGGGCGTACGCAGCCGCGATGACGGCCATCGAGGCGAGGAAGTGCAGCCCGACCACCCACGGGTTGAGGTTGGTCAGCACGGTGATCCCGCCCACCACCGCCTGGGCGGGGATGCCGAGCAGGACGGCGACCGCGAGCGGCAGCAGCCCCGGCCGCCGGGGCCGGTGCAGCAGCACCGCCAGCAGCACCGCCGCCGCGATGATCCCCACCGCGAAGGTGAGCAGCCGGTTGCCGAACTCGATCGCCCCGTGCACGCCCATCTCGGCGGTGGCGACGTAGGAGCCGTCGGTGCACCGCGGCCAGGTGGGGCAGCCGAGGCCGGAGGCGGTCAGCCGGACGGCCCCGCCGGTGACCACGATGCCGACGTTCGCGATGATGGAGGTGAGGGCGAGGCGGCGCAGCAGCGCGGCGGAGACCGGAAACCGGACGAACGGGCGTTGCGGCGCGGCGGGAGCCGGGGGCCGGGCGGGACGCTTCACGGCGCAAATCCTACGCACCGTAGTGATCGAGGATCGTGCGACTCCGCCCGGACGGTGGTTCGGATCACCGGGACCCGGGTTTGCGGGCCCCTGGCGAATTACGTAACGTTGGCGTTGTGAAAAACGCGGCGGGCCTCTCCGGGCACCAGCCGGCGACCGTTCCGGTCGCCGGTCAGCCCGCGTCCGCCACGGACCTCTCCACCCGGGACCGGGTCACCCAGCTGCTGCTGGAGCGGGGCGCCACCACCGCCGCGCAGCTCGGTTCGGCCCTCGGGCTCAGCCCGGCGGCGATCCGCCGGCACCTCGACGCCATGCTCGCGGACGGTGACGTGGTCGCCCGCGAGCAGACCGTCCGCGGCCACCGTGGCCGCGGCCGCCCGGCGAAGGTGTTCCTGCTGACCGAGGCGGCCCGGGTCCGCTGCGGCACCCACCACTACGACAACATGGCCACCGCCGCGCTGCGCTGGATCGCCCGCAACGGCGGTTCGCCGGCCGTCGAGGCGTTCGCCGCCGAGCAGGTCTCCGCCCTCGAGGCGCGCTGCCGGGCGGCGATGGAGGACGCCGGCGACGACCCGCTGGCCCGGGCGGAGGCGCTCGCCGGAGCGCTGACCGCCGAGGGCTACGCTGCCAACGCGTCCACGATCGCCTCCGGTGGCCAGCTCTGCCAGCACCACTGCCCGGTGGCGCACGTGGCCGCCGAGTTTCCCCAGCTGTGCGAGGCCGAGACCGCGGTGATCTCCCGTCTGGTCGGCACCCACGTACAGCGCCTGGCCACCATCGCGCACGGCGACGGGGTGTGCACCACGCACATCCCGGCCCAGCCGCGTGCCCAGTCCGGTAACACCGTCACCACTGTGAGGACAGATAGATGACCGAGCAGATCGTCCAGCCCCTGACCCAGGAAGAGCAGCTCGCCGCCCTGGGTCGCTACGAGTACGGCTGGTCCGACCCCGACGTCGCCGGGGCGGTCGCCCAGCGCGGCCTCAACGAGGCGGTGGTGCGGGACATCTCGGCGAAGAAGAACGAGCCGGCCTGGATGCTCGACCTGCGACTGAAGGGCCTGCGACTGTTCGGCCGCAAGCCGATGCCGGCCTGGGGCGCGGACCTCACCGGGATCGACTTCGACAACATCAAGTACTTCGTCCGGTCCACCGAGAAGCAGGCCACCAGCTGGGAGGACCTGCCCGAGGACATCAAGAACACCTACGACCGGCTGGGCATCCCGGAGGCCGAGAAGCAGCGCCTGGTCGCCGGTGTCGCGGCGCAGTACGAGTCCGAGGTGGTCTACCACAAGATCCGTGAGGACCTCGAGGAGCAGGGTGTCATCTTCCTGGACACCGACACCGCACTGCGCGAGCACGAGGACATCTTCAAGGAGTACTTCGGCACGGTGATCCCGGTCGGCGACAACAAGTTCGCCGCGCTGAACACCTCCGTGTGGTCCGGTGGCTCGTTCATCTACGTGCCGAAGGGCGTGCACGTGGAGATCCCGCTGCAGGCCTACTTCCGGATCAACACGGAGAACATGGGCCAGTTCGAGCGGACGCTGATCATCGTCGACGAGGGTGCGTACGTGCACTACGTCGAGGGCTGCACCGCGCCGCTGTACTCCTCCGACTCGCTGCACAGCGCGGTGGTGGAGATCATCGTCAAGAAGAACGCCCGGTGCCGCTACACGACCATCCAGAACTGGTCGAACAACGTGTACAACCTGGTCACCAAGCGCGCCGTCTGCCACGAGGGCGCGACCATGGAGTGGGTCGACGGCAACATCGGCTCCAAGGTGACCATGAAGTACCCGGCGGTCTACATGACCGGCGAGCACGCCAAGGGCGAGGTGCTCTCGGTGGCCATGGCCGGCGAGGGGCAGCACCAGGACGCCGGCGCCAAGATGGTGCACGCCGCGCCGCACACCTCCTCCACCATCGTGTCGAAGTCGATCGCCCGGGGCGGCGGCCGCACCTCGTACCGGGGCCTGGTCCAGGTGCTGGAGGGCTCGCACCACAGCCGGAGCACGGTCAAGTGCGACGCGCTGCTGGTCGACACCATCTCCCGCTCGGACACCTACCCGTACGTCGACATCCGCGAGGACGACGTGGCGATGGGGCACGAGGCGACCGTCTCCAAGATCAGCGACGACCAGCTCTTCTACCTGATGAGCCGCGGTCTGAGCGAGGACGAGGCGATGGCGATGATCGTGCGCGGCTTCATCGAGCCGATCGCCAAGGAGCTCCCGATGGAGTACGCCCTGGAGCTCAACCGCCTGATCGAGCTCCAGATGGAGGGCGCGGTCGGCTGACCCTGACCGCGAACCCGGACCCGGCGGGCCGCGCGAAGCTCGACCCGCCGGGCCGGGCCGCGCGAAGCCCGACCCGCCCTCCGGTTAATGACACCGTCGTCGCAGAACAGACCAAGGAAGAGATGACTACCCAGGCTTCCGCGCCGCCCAGCACCAAGTCGCAGGCGCTCCGCTCGTACGACGTCGCCGACTTCCCGGCCCTGACCGGCCTGGAGGAGGAGTGGCGGTTCACCCCGCTCAAGCGCCTGCGCGGGCTGCTGGACGGTGCCGTGACCGAGGAGTCGGCGCACTGGCCCGCCCTGGAACACGGTCAGCTGCCCGAGGGGATCACGGTCGGCACCTTGGCCAAGGACGACCCACGCCGGGGCAGCGTGCTGGTCCCGGTGGACCGGATCAGCGCACGGGCCTACGGCGAGTCGGATCTCGGCACGCTGGTGCAGGTGGCCCGGGAGGCGGTGGTCACCGAGCCCTTGATCATCACCGTGCACGGCGGTCCGTCCGACGTGGTGGCCTTCGCCCACACGTTCGTGGAGGTCGGCGCGCTGTCCGAGTCGGTCGTCGTGCTGCGGCACGTCGGTGGCGGCACCCTGGCCGACAACGTCGAGGTGAGCGTGGCCGACGGGGCGAAGCTGACCCTGGTCACCATCGCGGACTGGGCGGACGACGCGGTGCAGGCGCAGCACCTCAAGATCAAGCTGGGCCGGGACGCGAAGGTGATCCACGTCCAGGTGAGCCTCGGCGGCGACCTGGTCCGGCAGTACACCTCGGTGGAGTACACCGACCGGGGCGGCGAGGCCGAGCTGTACGGCCTCTACTTCGCCGACTCCGGCCAGCACCTGGAGCACCGGCAGCTGGTCGACCACAGCGTGCCGGACTGCCGCAGCTACGTCGGCTACCGCGGCGCCCTGCAGGGCGAGAGCGCGCACACCGTCTGGGTGGGTGACGTGCTGATCCGCGCCGAGGCGACCGGCACCGACACGTACGAGATCAACCGGAACCTGCTGCTCACCGACGGCGCCCGGGCGGACTCCGTACCGAACCTGGAGATCGAGACCGGCGAGATCGCCGGCGCCGGCCACGCGAGCGCGACCGGCCGGTTCGACGACGAGCAGCTGTTCTACCTGATGGCCCGGGGCATCCCGGCGGCCGAGGCGCGCCGCCTGGTGGTGCGCGGGTTCTTCGCCGAGCTGATCAACAAGATCCCGGTCGAGGACCTGCGCGAGCGGCTCGGCGACGCGATCGAGGCCCGGTTGGCCAAGGCGGGCGCCTGATGATCCGGATCTGCTCCACGGAGGACGTGCCGAAGGGGACCGCGATCAGCGCGGACGTCGACGGCACCCCGATCGCGCTGGTGCACGGCGAGGACGGCGAGTTCTACGCCGCCTACGACGAGTGCTCGCACGCCGCGGTCGCCCTCTCCGAGGGCGAGGTCGACGGCTGCACGCTGGAATGCTGGCTGCACGGTTCCCGTTTCGACCTGCGTACCGGTGAGCCGACCGGGCTGCCCGCCACCGAACCCGTACCCGTCTACCCCGTCGAGGTCCGTGACGGGGACATCTACGTCAGCCTCACGCCGAGCAATGGAGTGACCCGATAATGAGCACCCTGGAGATCCGCGACCTGAAGGTGTCGGTCAAGCTGCCCGAGGGTGAGCTCAAGCCGATCCTGGCCGGTGTCGACCTGACCGTCCGCTCGGGCGAGACCCACGCGATCATGGGCCCGAACGGCTCCGGCAAGTCCACCCTGGCCTACTCGATCGCGGGCCACCCGAAGTACGAGATCACCGGCGGTTCGGTGACCCTCGACGGCGAGGACGTGCTGGCCATGTCCGTCGACGAGCGGGCCCGCGCCGGCCTCTTCCTGGCCATGCAGTACCCGGTCGAGGTGCCCGGCGTCTCGGTGGCCAACTTCCTGCGGACCGCCAAGACCGCGATCGACGGCGAGGCGCCGAAGCTGCGCACCTGGGGCGGCGAGCTGCGCGGGGCGATGGAGCGGCTCCAGATGGACCCGGCGTTCGCGCAGCGCAACGTCAACGAGGGCTTCTCCGGCGGTGAGAAGAAGCGGCACGAGATCGTGCAGCTGGAGCTGCTCAAGCCGAAGATCGCCATCCTCGACGAGACCGACTCCGGCCTGGACGTGGACGCGCTGCGCGTGGTCAGCGAGGGCGTCAACCGGGTGCGCGACACCGGCGACACCGGGATGCTGCTGATCACCCACTACACCCGGATCCTGCGCTACATCAAGCCGGACTTCGTGCACGTCTTCGTGGCCGGCCGGATCGTCGAGCAGGGCGGCCGGGAGCTGGCCGACAAGCTCGAGGAAGAGGGCTACGAGCGGTACGTCGCCGGGGCCGGTTCGGCGCGGGCCTGAGGGTAAGGACCAGCTGAGGTGACCACCATCGCGATCCCGCCCGGGATGCCGCAGTACGACGACGTGCCGCGCTACGACGTGGCCAAGGTGCGCGCCGACTTCCCGATCCTCGATCGGGAGGTCAACGGGCACCGGCTGGTCTATCTCGACAGCGCCAACACCTCGCACAAGCCGCGGCAGGTGCTCGACGTGCTCGCCGAGCACTACGCGATGCACAACGCCAACGTCTCCCGCTCGGTGCACACGCTGGGCACCGAGGCGACCGAGGCGTACGAGGGCGCCCGGGCCAAGGTCGCCGCGTTCATCAGCGCGCCGAGCGTGGACGAGGTGGTGTTCACCAAGAACTCCACCGAGGCGATCAACATCGTGGCGTACGCCTTCTCGAACGCCTCGCTGCGCCCGGACGCCGACCCGCGGTTCCGGCTCGGCCCGGGCGACGAGGTGGTGATCTCCGAGATGGAGCACCACTCGAACATCGTGCCGTGGCAGCTGCTCTGCGAGCGCACCGGCGCGACGCTGCGCTGGTTCCCGGTGACGGACCAGGGGCGGCTGGACGAGTCGGGCCTGGACGACCTGGTCACCGAGCGGACGAAGATCGTCTCGCTGGTGCACATGTCGAACATCCTCGGCACGGTCAACGCCACCGCGCGGATCACCGAGCGGGTGCGCGAGGTGGGGGCGCTGCTGCTGCTGGACTGCTCGCAGTCGGTGCCGCACATGCCGATGGACGTGGTGGACTACGACGCCGACTTCATCGTCTTCACCGGGCACAAGATGTGCGGTCCGACCGGCATCGGGGTGCTCTGGGGGCGGGCGGAGCTGCTCGCGGCCATGCCGCCGGTGTTCGGCGGTGGCTCGATGATCGAGACGGTGGCGATGGCGGGGTCCACCTTCGCCGCGCCGCCGGCCCGGTTCGAGGCGGGCACCCCGCCGATCGCCGAGGCGGTCGCGCTCGGCGCCGCGGTGGACTACCTCAGCGGCATCGGGATGCGGGCCATCCAGTGGCACGAGAAGGAGCTGACGGCGTACGCGCTGGACGCCCTCGCCACGGTGCCCGGCCTGCGGATCTTCGGGCCGACCGTGCCGGTGGGCCGGGGCGGGACGATCTCGTTCGCCCTGGGTGACGTGCACCCGCACGACGTGGGGCAGGTGCTCGACTCGCTCGGCGTGCAGGTACGGGTGGGGCACCACTGCGCCCGCCCGGTCTGCACCCGGTTCGGCGTGCCGGCCACCACGCGGGCCTCGTTCTACCTCTACACCACCACCGAGGAGATCGACGCCCTGGTGGCGGGACTGGAGCAGGTGCGGAAGGTGTTCGACTGATGCAGCTCGACCAGCTCTACCAGGAGATCATCCTGGACCACTACAAGCACCCGCACGGGCGCGGCCTGCGGGACGCGGACGACCCGGCGGACCGGGTGGCCGAGGCGCACCACGTCAACCCCACCTGCGGTGACGAGGTCACCGTCCGGGTCGCCACCGACGGCGACGTGCTGCACGACGTCTCGTACGACGGCATGGGCTGCTCGATCAGCCAGGCGTCGGCGAGCGTGCTGCACGAGCTGCTGGTCGGTCGGGGCGCGGGCGACGCGTTCGAGGTGCACGAGGCGTTCGTGCAGTTGATGTCCGGCCGTGGTCAGGTCACGCCGGACGAGGACGTGCTCGGTGACGGGGTGGCGTTCGCGGGTGTCGCGCGCTACCCGGCCCGGGTGAAGTGCGCGCTGCTGCCGTGGATGGCGTTCAAGGATGCCGCGGCACGCGCCGGCGTGGGCGTGAGCCCTACGGAGGTAAAGGCATGAGTAGCGAGGACACCGCCACCGCGGCGACGCCGCCGACCGAGGGCGCGGCCGGCGCGCCGGCCGCCGGGGCGGCGGGCGGCAAGGCCGCCGTCGCCGACATCGAGGAGGCGATGAAGGACGTCGTCGACCCCGAGCTGGGCATCAACGTGGTCGACCTCGGCCTGGTGTACGGCGTGCACGTCGACGACGAGAACGTCGCCACCCTGGACATGACGCTGACCTCGGCGGCCTGCCCGCTCACCGACGTGATCGAGGACCAGGCCCGGCAGGCGCTGACCACCGGTCCGGGCGGCGGCCTGGTCAACGACATCCGGATCAACTGGGTCTGGCTGCCGCCGTGGGGGCCCGACAAGATCACCGACGAGGGGCGCGACCAGCTCCGCTCCCTCGGCTTCAACGTCTGACCCGGCCCGGAGCCGGTACCCGTCGAGCGCGTCGCCCACCCGGGCGCCGCGCTCGACGCGTCTCCATCCCGCTTCCCACCTCGCCCCCCGGCGCGTCCCGCCTGGTCCCACCTCGCCCCCGGCGCGTCCCCACCCCGCTTCCCTCACCTCCCGACGCGGTGCCCCCGCGCCCATTCGTGATCGTCTGATGCTCAGCAGGCGCGAGCGAGCCTCTCGCCCTGCTGAGCAGCAGACGATCACGGGCGACAACGTGCGGGGCGGGGGAGGGGGCCGGGGACGGGGGTCAGGCGATGCCTGACCCGTCGCCGCCGGTCGGGCGGGGTGGGGGTCGGTGGCGGGCTCGGGGGCGGGGTGGAAATCGGTGGCGGGGGTGCGGGTGGGGGCGCAGGATGGGCGGGTGATCGAGACGTACCGGATGAAGCCCGCACCTGTCGCCGCGACCGTCGTCGCGCGCCGACAGCGCCCGGCACCCGGTCGCGCCTCGACCCGCCGCCGACGGTCGTGACCGGCGCGTTCCTGGCCGGCCTGGTTGCCGGCTACGGCGTCGCCATCCCGGTCGGCGCGATCGCCGTGCTCATCCTCGGCCTCAGCGCCCGTACGTCGTTCCGGGTCGGTGCCGCCGCCGCGCTCGGGGTGGCCACCGCCGACGGGCTCTACGCCGCGGTGGCGGCCCTCGGCGGGGCCGTGGTCGCCGGGCTGATCGCCCCGGTCGCCGGGCCGCTGCGGCTGGCCGCGGCGCTGGTGCTGCTCGCCATCGCCGCGCACGGCGCCTGGCGGGCGGCGCGGCCCCGCACCCCGACCGGTGCGGCCGGTCCGCGCCGGGGGCTGGACACCCCACCCCGGGCGTTCGCCGGCGTGCTCGCGCTGACCCTGCTGAACCCGGCGACCGTGGTGTACTTCGCGGCGCTGGTGCTGGGCCGGGGCGACGCCGCCGACCCGGATCCGCTGGCCGCCGCGCTCTTCGTGCTCGGCGCCTTCGTCGCCTCCGCGAGCTGGCAACTGCTGATCGCCGGCGGCGGCACCCTGGTCGGCCGGGTGCTCGCCGGGCCGCGCGGTCGGCTGGTCACCGCGCTGCTCTCCAGCGCGATCATCGCCGCGCTGGCGGTGGCCATGCTGCTGCCCGACTGAGTCGTCCACCCGGCACGGTCCCGGGTCAGCGCCCTGTGGTGGCGGTCGGTGCCGTACGGTCGGGCGATGAGCAGCAGACCCGCAGCGGGGGGCGGCCGGTGGGTCGAGGTCGACCCGGGCCGGGTGGGCCGCTGGGTCGACGGCTTCGCCGACCGGCACGGCCCGCCCGCGACCACCGTCGAGGGGTACGGCCTGCTGCTCGCCGCCCCGGACGGCGCGACCGCCGAGCTGCACACCCCGCCCGGCGCCCCGGCCAGCGCGGACCTGCCCGGTTTCGTGGCCGCCGCGACCGCGCCGCGCCGGATCGGGCTGCTGCTCGCCCGCAAGGGCGCGGTGGCGGTCGGCGTGGCGACGGGGGAGGAGCTCACGGTCTCCAAGGTGGACACCCGGTACGTGCAGGGGCGCACCGCCGCCGGCGGCTGGTCCCAACAGCGCTTCGCCCGGCGGCGCGACAACCAGGCGAAGGCGGCCCTGGGCGACGCGGCCGAGCTGGCCGTACGGCTGCTGCTGCCGGAGGCGTCGTCGCTGAGCGCGTTGGTCTGCGGCGGCGACCGGCGGGCGGTGGACGGCGTGCTCGCCGACCGGCGGCTCGCCCCGCTGGCCGCGCTGCGCGCGGACCGGCTGCTGGACGTGCCGGAACCCCGGCACGCCGTGCTGGTCGGCGCGATCGCGGCGGCCCGGGCGGTCCGGATCCTGGTCCGCGACCCGGCCCCGGCCTGACCGCTCCTTCGCGCCGTGCCGAGCCCGGGCAGGCCGACGGCCGGTGGGACCGCGTCCACCGGCAGCCGGGACGGTTTCAGCGGATCAGAGCGCGCCGCCGAAGGTGTCGCAGGACTTCGGGTCGCCGCTGGAGTAGCCCCGGGTGAACCACTCCTTGCGCTGGGCCGAGGAGCCGTGGGTGAACTCCTCCGGGTTCACCGGTCGGTTCGCCCGCTCGGAGATGGCGTCGTCGCCGATCTTCTCCGCGGTGTCGATCGCCTGCGCGATGTCCTGCTCGGTGATGCTGGTGAAGATCTTCTGGCCGCTCTCGTCGGCGGTGCCGGTGGCGTTCTTGGCCCACGCCCCGGCGTAGCAGTCGGCCTGCAGCTCCAGCTTCACCGACAGCGCGTTCGCGTTGTCCGGGTCGCGCTGCTGCTGGCGGCGCATCTGCGCCTCGGTGCCGAGCAGGTCCTGCACGTGGTGGCCGTACTCGTGGGCCAGCACGTACGGCTGGGCGAACTCGCCTTCGGCGCCGAGCTGGCCGGCGAGCACCCGGTAGAAGGTCAGGTCGATGTAGACCAGGTCGTCGGCCGGGCAGTAGAACGGACCGACGCCGGAGTCGGCCTGGCCGCAGGCGGTGCTCACCCCCTGGCTGAAGAAGACGGTCCGGGACGGGCGGTACTGCTCGCCGAAGGCCTGCGGCAGCGCGGTGCGCCAGTACGCCTGGATCGAGTTGACGTAGAGCGTGTTGCGGCAGTCCAGTTGCTGCAGCGCGTCCTCGGCGGAACACTTCTGCTCCAGCGAGGTGTTGTCGCCCTGCTCCCCGCCGCCGTTGGTCGCCGCGTTCAGGCCGAAACCGCCGCCGACCAGGGCGACCAGCACGGCGATGATGATGCCGACGATGCCGCCGCGGCCGCCGCCGATCGGGATGGGGATGCCGCCCAGCCCGCCGCCTCCGCCGGACCCTCGCCGGTCGTCCACCTGGCTGGTGTCGATCCGCGCGTTCTCGTTCAGCTCCATGTCAACCCCGATCACCGTTTTGATCCGTCTTGGTGGTTGCGGTACCGGACCGGGTCCGGACGCCGATTCGGTACCCGATGATCTTGGTCGGTAATCCGGCGGGGAAGTCGGACGGCGCCCGGTACACTTGCCCCGTGCTGCTCTGCGAAGGCTGAACCGCCCCGCGCCGACGGTGTCCTCCGGCCCGCCGGCGCTCTCGCGTGCCCTGAGTCAGCCCTTCCAGACCCCGAGAGCGAGTACCTCGAAATGATCACTGCCACCGGCCTGGAGCTGCGCGCCGGCGCCCGGATCCTGCTGTCCGACACCACGCTGCGGGTGCAGCCGGGCGACCGGATCGGCCTGGTCGGCCGCAACGGCGCCGGCAAGACCACCACGCTGAAGGTGCTGGCCGGCGAGGGGCAGCCGTACGCCGGGCAGATCGACCGACGCAGCGCCATCGGCTACCTCCCGCAGGACCCGCGCACCGGCGACCTGGACGTCACCGGCCGGGACCGGGTGCTCTCCGCCCGCGGCCTGGACGTGCTGATGGCTCAGATGACGGAGATCGAGGCCAAGCTCGCCGACGGCGCCGACGACAAGCTGGTCCGCCGCTACGGCGCGCTGGAGGACCAGTTCGCCTCGCTGGGCGGGTACGCCGCCGAGGCCGAGGCCGCCCGGATCTGCGCCAACCTGGGCCTGCCCGACCGGGCGCTCGCCCAGACCATCGGTACCCTCTCCGGCGGCCAGCGTCGCCGGATCGAGCTGGCCCGCATCCTGTTCCGCGACGCCGGCGAGAACGGCGGCGGCATCCTGCTGCTGGATGAGCCGACCAACCACCTCGACGCCGACTCGATCACCTGGCTGCGCGGCTTCCTCGCCAACCACAAGGGCGGCCTGATCGTGATCTCCCACGACGGCTCGCTGCTGGAGTCGGTGGTCAACAAGGTCTGGTTCCTCGACGCCACCCGCTCGGTGGTCGACGTGTACAACCTCGGCTGGAAGGCGTACCTGGAGGCGCGCGAGACCGACGAGCGGCGCCGCCGCCGGGAGCGGGCCAACGCCGAGAAGAAGGCCGGCGCGCTGATGGCGCAGGCCGACAAGATGCGGGCCAAGGCCACCAAGACCGTCGCCGCGCAGAACATGGCCCGGCGGGCCGAGAAGCTGATCGCCGGCCTGGAGGAGGTACGCGTCGCCGACAAGGTGGCGAAGGTGCGCTTCCCGAGCCCGGCCCCGTGCGGCAAGACCCCGCTCACCGCGACCGGCCTGTCCAAGTCGTACGGCTCGCTGGAGATCTTCACCGACGTCGACGTGGCGGTCGACCGGGGTTCCCGGGTGGCCATCCTCGGGCTCAACGGCGCCGGCAAGACCACCCTGCTGCGTATGCTCGGCGGCCTGCTGGAGCCGGACACCGGCCAGGTCAACCCGGGGCACGGGCTGCGGCTGGGCTACTACGCCCAGGAGCACGAGACGCTGGACGTCGACCGTACGGTGCTGGAGCACATGCGCAGCGCCGCCGCCGACCAGACCGACACCGACCTGCGCAAGATCCTCGGTGCGTTCCTCTTCTCCGGCGAGGACGTGAACAAGCCCGCCGGGGTGCTCTCCGGCGGCGAGAAGACCCGGCTGGCCCTGGCCACGCTGGTCTGCTCCGGGGCGAACGTGCTGCTGCTGGACGAGCCGACGAACAACCTCGACCCGGTCAGCCGGGAGCAGGTGCTCGACGCCATCGCCCGCTACCCGGGCGCGATCGTGCTGGTCACCCACGACCCCGGCGCGGTCATGGCGCTCAAGCCCGACCGGGCCATCCTGCTGCCCGACGGCGACGAGGACGCCTGGAGCGACGACCTGCTCGAACTGGTCGAACTCGCCTGACCCCCCCCGGGCCCGCCCCTGGCGGCCCGCCCTGGTCGATCATGAAGTTGTCGTCACTCGTACCGGCGTGTCGCGACAACAACGTCATGATCGACCGCCCGCGCCCGCGCCCGCGCCCGGGCCGCGCGGACGGAGGTGGGTGGGGTCAGCGGGACAGGGTGAGCAGGTGGCCGACGACGCCGGAGGTGGTCAGGATGACCAGGCCGATGGCGATGAAGACGGCCGGCACCAGCCAGTGGCCGGCGCGTTCCACCACGGCGATCACCCGGGGGTGGCCGCCGAGCCAGGCCCCGGCCGCGCACCACAGTGCGATGAGCAGCACGAAGACCAGCAGGAGGACCGCACTGTCGGCGGGGCCGAGGGCGCGGAACACCGGCACGTAGACCGCGACGTTGTCGGCGCCGTTGGCGATCGTCACCCCCGCCACCCCGAGCGCGGAACCGACCACCGCCGGGGGCTCGTCGTCGTCCCGGCGCAGCAGGGCGCGTACGCCGAGCGCGATCGGGAGCAGCCCGAGCAGGCCGGTCCACGGGTCGGGCACCACCAGCAGCCCGGCGGCGACCACGGCGCTGGCCAGGGCGAGCGCGCCGATGCCCAGGTACTGCCCGGCGACGATCTGCCAGGGGCGGGGGCGCCCGGTGGTGTGCGCCGCGACGAAGAGCAGAGTCAGGATGACGATGTCGTCGACGTCGGTCGCGGCGAACACCACGGCCGCGCCGACCGCGGTGCCGAGAAGGTCGATCACCCGGGCAGGGTACGGCCCGACACCCGGCCCGATCCGGTGGGGAGCGCGCTCCGAAGGGCCGTCGGCGACATCACCCTATCGGGAAGCTGACACTGCATAGCGTGTCGATTGGCGAAGAGTTGATATCTGGCGCATGATCGTTCGAGGCGGTCTAATAGGTGGGACCGTATCCGAACCGCACAGTCTGGGACGTGAGGACACAGCATGGCAGCCACGGGCACAGCCACCAGCACTGAGAAGGGTCGCCGGATCGTCGGAGCCGAGCGTCAGACGCTCGCCAAGGACCTGGTAAAGCGGTACACCTCGGGGGAGAGCATCCGCGCGCTCGCGGCCTCGACCGGCCGTTCCTACGGGTTCATCCACCGGGTGCTCACCGAGTCCGGGGTGCAGCTGCGGCAGCGTGGCGGCGCCCGGCGCCGCAAGAAGGCGTGACCCGCTCACCAGCGTCGTCCACCAGCGCCGCGCCCCGGGCCGCCCGGTGACCGCCGAGGCGACCGGGGTACGGCTGGACTGCGACGGGCCTGTCGCGACGGTGACGTTGTGCCGGCCCGACGTGCTCAACGCGCAGACCCCGGCGATGTGGCGCGCGCTGAGCGACTTCTCCCGCGACCTGCCCGGCGACGTGCGCGTCGTGGTCGTCCGCGGCGAGGGGCGGGCGTTCTCCGCCGGCCTCGACCTGTCGGTGGCCGGTGCGTCCGGGCCGGGCTCGTTCGCGGAGCTGGCCACCCTGCCCGAGCCGGAGTGCGCCGACCGCATCGCCGAGTTCCAGGCCGCCTTCACCTGGCTGCACCGGCCGGACGTGATCTCCGTGGCGGCCGTGCAGGGCCACGCCATCGGCGCCGGCTTCCAGCTCGCGCTCGCCTGTGACCTGCGGGTCCTCGCCGAGGACGCGAAGTTCTCGATGGCCGAGGTGACCCTCGGCCTGGTGCCCGACCTCGCCGGCACCAAGCGGTTGGTCGACCTGGTCGGCTACTCCCGCGCACTGGAGATCTGCGCCACCGGCCGGCGGATGGACGCCGCCGAGGCGGACCGGATCGGCCTGGCCACCCTGGTCGTGCCGAACGCCGAACTCGACGGCGCGGTGCGCGACCTCACCGCCGGGCTGTTGGCCAGCAACCGGGACGCGGTGGTGGAGATCAAGGCGCTGCTGGCCGGCGCCGGCGGCCGGTCCGCCGCCGAGCAGCAGCGGGCCGAACGGGAGGCGCAGACCCGCCGGCTGCGCGATCTCGCCGGGCGGGGAGAATAGTAAGGACCGTTCGGGAAGATCCGGGTTACGACCGAGGTTGTCAGAGTCGTCGGGAGAATTGACCTGACGGTGTGGTCAGCCCGACGACCCGGAGGTGAGTGTGTCCAACCCGATGTCCGGCGGCGGCATGGGCGGCTGGAGCATGCTCCGGTCGATGCGCAGCCGGGACGAGATCTCCGCCCACCGGCTCCAGCGCGGCGTGGCCGGCCGCATCGTGGCCTTCGCCCGTCCCTACCGCCGCGACATCGTCGTCTTCCTGGTCACCGTGGTGCTGGCGGCGATCATCGGGGTCGCCACCCCGGTGCTCGCCGGTGACGTGATCGACGGGATCAGCCGGGGCGGCTCGGAGGCCGGCTCGCTGGTCGTCCGGCTGGCCCTGGTGATCGCCGCGCTCGCGGTGGTCGACGCGCTGCTCTCCCTGGCCCAGCGGTGGTATTCGGCCCGGATCGGCGAGGGCATCATCCTCGACCTGCGCACCCGGGTCTACGACCACGTTCAGCGCATGCCGCTGCAGTTCTTCACCCGCACCCAGACCGGTGCCCTGGTCAGCCGGCTCAACAACGACGTGCTCGGCGCCCAGCGGGCGTTCACCTCGACCCTCTCCGGCGTGGTCAGCAACGTCATCCAGCTGGTGCTCACCGCCGCGGTGATGTTCACCCTCTCCTGGCAGATCACCGCACTGTCGCTGGTGCTGCTGCCGGTCTTCATCATCCCGGCCCGCCGGGTCGGCAAGCGGCTGGCCGAGATCACCCGTGAGTCGTACAACCTCGACGCCAAGATGAACGCGACGATGACCGAGCGGTTCAACGTCGCGGGTGCCCTGCTGGTCAAGCTCTTCGGCCGGCCCGAGGTGGAGGCCCGCCGGTTCGCCGGCCGGGCCGAGCGAGTGCGCGACATCGGCATCCAGTCGGCGATGTACTCGCGGACGTTCTTCGTGGCGATGCTGCTGGTCGCCTCGCTGGCCCAGGCGCTCACCTACGGCCTCGGCGGCTGGCTGGCGGTCACCGGCTCGGTGAGCGCCGGCACGGTGGTGACCCTCGCCCTGCTGCTCACCCGCCTCTACGGCCCGCTGACCGCGCTGTCCAACGTCCGGGTGGACGTGATGAGCGCGCTGGTCTCCTTCGACCGGGTCTTCGAGGTGCTCGACCTCGAGCCGGCCATCCAGGAGAAGCCGGGCGCCGTGCCGGTGCCCCGCGGCAACGGCCGGGTCGAGTTCCGCGACGTGCGGTTCCGCTACCCGAGCGCCGCCGACATCTCGCTGGCCTCGCTCGAGGAGGTCGCCACGCTGGACCGGACGATCAACGAGCCGGTGCTCAAGGGCGTCTCGTTCGCCGTCGAGCCGGGGCAGATGGTGGCCCTGGTCGGCCCCTCCGGCGCGGGCAAGTCGACGCTGTCGATGCTGATCTCCCGGATCTACGACGTCACCGACGGGCAGGTGCTCGTCGGAGGGGTCGACGTCCGCGACGCCACCCTCGACTCGCTGCGCGACGAGATCGGCGTGGTAACCCAGGATTCCCACCTGTTCCACGAGACGATCGCCGAGAACCTGCGTTACGCCAAGCCGGACGCCACCGACGACGAGCTCTGGGCGGCGCTGGCCGGCGCCCAGGTCGCCGACCTGGTGCGGTCCCTGCCCGACGGCCTGGAGACCACCGTCGGCGAGCGGGGCTACCGCTTCTCCGGCGGCGAGAAGCAGCGCATCGCGATCGCCCGGCTGCTGCTCAAGGCCCCCTCGATCGTGATCCTCGACGAGGCGACCGCGCACCTGGACTCGGAGAGCGAGGCGGCGGTGCAGCGGGCCCTGTCGGTGGCGCTGACCGGGCGGACGGCGCTGGTCATCGCGCACCGGCTCTCTACCGTCCGGGACGCCGACCAGATCCTGGTCCTCGACGACGGGCGGATCGTGGAGCGGGGCCGGCACGACGAGCTGGTCGCCGTGGGCGGCCTGTACGCCGAGCTCTACCGCACCCAGTTCGCGGTGGCCGACTCGCCCACCCCGTACGCGAACGCGACCGGTCCCGAGCCGGTGGCGCTGCCGATGCGCTCGTACGTGGCCGACGAGGCGCTGCCCCCCGCCGCGGCGAACTGACGGTCAGCCGGTCGCCGCGGCCCGCAGCTCGGCGAAGGCGGCGCCCAGCGTCGCCGGGGTGAAGTGCGCGTTCAGCCCGCTGGGGTTCGGCAGCACCCAGAGCCGGGCACCGGCCAGCGGCTCCGGCTGCGGGCCGAAGCCGGCCTCTGGCCGGGCGAACCCGATCCGGTACGCGGTCACCCCGACGACGGCCACCCACCGGGGCCGGTACCGCTCGACCTTGCCGGTGAGGACCTCCGCGCCCGCCACGAGTTCGGCGGCGGTCAACTCGTCGGCCCGGGCGCTGGCCCGGGCCACCATGTTGGTGATGCCGAGCCCGAAGCCGGGCAGCTCGTCCTGCTCGCTCGGGTGCAGCTGACGCGGGGTGAAACCGCCGCGGTGCAGCGCCGGCCAGAACCGGTTGCCGGGCCGGGCGAAGTGCCAACCGGTGGCGGCCGACCAGAGCCCCGGGTTGATCCCGACGAAGAGCACGTCGAGCCCGGGCGCGATGAGGTCCGGAAGGATCCGGTCCGCCGCGGCGGCCAACTCCTCCCGGGTGGGTCGCGGCCAGGGCCCGCCCGCCCGGCTCCGCCCTGCCGGCGATCCGGCCGGTTCCGACCGCGCCCCGCCGTCGGGCCCGGGTGACGGCGGTGTGGAGCGGCCGGGCCCGGATCGCCCCGGGCTCCCGCGGCGCCGGGCCGGACCGGTGGTCACAGGCCGCGCAGCGCGCCACCGTCGACCGGGACGGTGACCCCGGTCAGGTAGCTCGCCGCGGGGGAGAGCACGAACGCGGCCACCCGGCCGAACTCCGCCGGCTCGCCGACGCGGCGCAGCGGGATGGCCGCCTCGGCCTCCGCCCGCGCCCGGTCGGCGTCGCCGGTCGCGGCGAACAGTTCCCGGTTGCGGTCGGTCATGATCCGTCCCGGCAGCAGGCCGACCACCCGGACGCCGCGGGGGCCGTACTCGTCGGCGATGTCCTTCGCCGCCCCGACCAGGCCGGGACGCAGGCCGTTGGAGATGCCCAGCCCCGGCACCGGGCCGCGGGCCGAGGTGGACAGCACCAGCCCGATCGCGCCGCCCGCGGAGAGCGTGGCGGCCACCGTCCGCACCATCCGGACCGTGCCGAGGAAGACCGTCTCGAAGGAGCGGCGCCACTGCTCGTCGCTGACCGAGGCAGCGCTGCCCCGCGGCGGGCCACCCACCGAGACCAGCGCGCCGTCGAGCCTGCCGAAGTGTTCCCGGGCTGCCGCCACCAGGCGCTCCGGAGTGTCCGGGTCGGTCAGGTCGGCGGGCAGCCCGACCGCCCGCCCTGGCCCGCCGAGCCGCTCGGCGGCCGCTGTCACCGCGTCCGCCTCCCGGCCGGAGAGCACCACCCGGGCGCCGTCGGCGACCAGGCACTCGGCGGTGGCGTAACCCAGGCCGCGGGAGGCGCCGGTGAGCACGTACACCCGATCCGTCAGTCCGAGATCCATGCGTCGATCCTGCCGCATCCGGCCGGATCCGCCAGTCACGGGTTCGGCGCCGGGCGGTCGACGGGTCCGGGCGGGCGCCAGCGCCGGTGTCAGCGGCGGGCGGGCCGCAGTAGGCGTACCCGACCGGCGAGTTGCACCGCGACGGCGCCGCCGGCGCGCCCGAGCCCGGGCAGCCGCCGGGGCCGCGGGGCCCGGCTGCCGTCGTAGCGGTCGGTCGCCTCGCGCACGGCCAGCTCCTCCGCGCCCAGCGGCGGCAGCACACCGCGGTCGCGCAGCGCGCGGGCCAGGTCCCAGCCGTCGCGCAGCGAGCCCGCGGTGGGGCGGCCTGCCGCCCAGCCGGCGAAGGTGGCCGGCCAGTCCGCGCCGAACCCGGCGGCGAGCAGCGGCCAGTGCCGGGTGACGTCACCGGCGCGCTTGCGCAGCAGCGCCGCCCGCGCGGCGGCCAGCGGCGCCGGGGCGAACCCGGGCGGCGCCGGGGCGCCGGCCACCAGCGCCGCAACCAGCTCCGCCTGCCGGGCGGCCAGGTCGCCCGCCGGCCGCCCGGCCGGATCGGCCGCCGGTCGCGTGGCCAGGTCGGCCGAGGGCCGCGGGGCCCGATCTGCCGCCGTCCGCGGGGCCGGATCGGCTGCCGGTCGCGGCGTGGCCGGGTCGACCGAGGGCCGCGGGGCGGGATCTGCCGCCGTCTGCGGGGCCGGGTCGGCGGGGCGCGGGCCGGCGGTCACGTGACCACCGGGAAGCCGGACGCGGCGGCGAGGGCGTCCAGTTCGGCGCGGAGCGTGGCCGCGGGCGGGTAGTGCCCGTCCCGTTCCAGCAGCAGCGCCGGTGGCCGGCGCCGCGCGCACAGCTCGCCGAGCAGGTCGAGCACGCCGGCCGGCACCGGGTCGGTGTGCGTGTCGTGGTAGAAGCCACCGTGCTCGGCGCCGCCGGCCACGTGCGCGTAGGCGACCCGGTCCAGCGGCAGCCGGTCCAGCAGCGCGACCGGATCGGTGCCGCGGTTGCGCGCGTTGGCGTACACGTTGGCGACGTCGAGCAGCAGCAGCGCCCCGGTGCGGTCCAGGATCTCGGTCAGGAACGCGGCCTCGTCCAGCTCGTCGTCCGGCCAGTCGAACAGCGCCGCGATCGGCTCCAGCGCGAGCGGCACCGGCAGCTGCGCCTGGGCACGGTCCACGTTGGCGCAGACCGCGTCGACCGCCTCCCGGGTACGCGGCAGCGGCAGCAGGTGACCGGCCTCCAGCCCGCCGGCCCGGACGAACGCGATGTGCTCGCTGACCAGCGGGGCGTCCACCAGGTGCGCCACCGCGGCCAGCTGGGCGACCCGGGCCGGGTCGACCGGCTCCGCGCCGCCGAGGCTGAGCCGCACGCCGTGCGGCACGACCGTGACGCCCCGCTCGCGCAGCGCGGCCAGGCCGGCCGGCAGCGGGCCGGTCGCCGGCACGGACTCCGCCACCACCTCGACGAAGCGCAGCCCGGGCAGCTCGGCCACGAAGCCGGCGATCTCCGGCCGCCAGCCGATGCCCACCCCGGTGGGACCGGTCATCCGCCGCACCCCCCGCCGCCCCCGCAGCCGCCGCCCCCGCAGGAGCTGCCGCCGCTGCCGCAGCCGCCGGTGCCGCCGCTGTTGCCCAGCGCCTGCCGCTGGATCTCGGCCTGCTCGGCGAAGCCCGGGTCCATCGCCCAGAGCGAGGCGGTGCCGAACAGCGCCACGCCCATCGCGGCGCCGGCCGCGCCGTAGGTGGCGTACGCGGGGGCGGAGGCCGGCGCGAGGTGGACGTGGCGCTGGCGCAGGTTGCGCAGCGCGGCCCGACCGGCCCGGGTCCGGTACGGCACGCGGGCCAGGATCAGGACGGCCAGCAGGATCCCCACCAGGCTGAGCGCGAGCCAGCCGACCGGCCTGTCGTTGGAGAGCCCCTGGAAGAGCCGGAACACGCCGAGGGCCAGCAGGAGCACCAGGGCCATCGCGCCGCGCCGGGCCGACTCGCGGCGGGCCGGCGAGAGGGCCAGCCCGCGGTGTTCGAGGTCGGCGGCGAGCTGGTTCAACGCCGCCGCCACCCACTGGTCCGTACGCACCTCGGAGACCCGGGCCCGGCGGGCGGCCGCGTTGTGGACCGCCTGGGCCAGCGGGGTGGCGCCGGCGGGCATCGGGCCGGTGGTGACGAGGCGGCGGTCCGGCCCGACGCCGAGGGCCCCGGTGCCCCGCAGCGCCCCGAGCGTGGCGTGCACGGCCAGCGGGGCCCCGCCGTTGAGGTAGGCGGCCTGCTCCGGGCTGAGCAGGTCGTAGCCGGGGGCGCGGGAGCCGGCGAGCACCCGGGCCCGGTGCACCGCGGCGAGGACCACGACCAGGACGGCCGCGGCGAGGTAGAAGCGCAGGAAGGTCGGGCCGGGGATACCCCAGGTGTCGCCCGGTGCGGCAAGGACGGACATCGGCTGCTCCTTCTCGCCGGAGGGATCGGCGGCCTCATTGTGGAGCAGGACCGCCACGCCGTACCGCCCCGCGCGCCGGCGGCGTGGCGCGGTGCCGGCCGGCGGTCAGCGCCGCCGGACCGCCTCCTCGACCAGGTCCAGCACCCGGCCGAGGTCACCGGCCGGCCGGCCCATGGCCAGGTGCAGCACCAGCCCGTCGTAGGCGAGTTCCAGGAACTGCGCCAGCACGTCGATCGGGACGTCCTCGCGCAGGACGCCGGCCTCCCGCTGGCGGGCCAGCCGCTCCCGGGTCGCCTCGGCGATGGCCGCCGACCGCTCGGCCCACCGCTTGGCGAACGCCGGGTCGGTGCGCAGCCGCCGGGACACCTCCAGCTGGCTGCCGAGCCAGCCGGTGGTGTCCGGGGAGACCGCCCGGGCCAGCAGGTCCCGCATCACCTGGACCAGACCGTTGCGGGCCACCGTCTCCACCATCACCGCGGCGTCGTCCTCGGCCACGGCGAGGAAGAGCGAGTCCTTGTCCCGGAAGTGGTGGAAGATCGCGCCCCGGGAGAGCCCGGTGGCCTCCTCGAGCCGGCGTACGGTGGCGCCCTCGTAGCCGTGCCGGGCGAAACACGCCCGCGCCGCGGCGAGGATCTCCTGCCGGCGCGCGTCGAGCTGGTCCTGGCTTACTCTGGGCACGAGTCGATCGTGACAGGTCACCCCGCGTCATGCAAACCGTACGTACGGCTTGGGTTCGTCCGTCGGTTGATCACTCCGGCACCGCGCTCCCGATAGGATCGCGCCGTGACGCCACCCCCCGCCCCCGCCGCCGTACCCGCCGCACCGCTGACCGTGGCGGCAGTGCAGGCCGAACCGGTCCCCGGGGACGTGGCCGGCAACGCCGAGACGGCCGCCCGGCTGGTCCGGCAGGCCGCCGGCCGGGGCGCCCGGGTGGCGGTGCTGCCGGAGCTCTTCCTGCCCGCGTACCACCCGCCGACGCTGGCGGCCGACCCGGCCGGCACCGACGTCGCGGCCGACCCGGCGGCGGGCGTCGTCGACGACCCGCGGCTGGACCCGCTGCGGGCCGCCGCCCGCGACGGCGGCACGGTGGTGGTGGTCGGCGCGGCGGTCCGGCACCCGGACGGCCGGCGGACCATCTCCTCGCTCGTGGTCGACCGTGCCGGGGGCGTCCGGGTCGGCTACGACAAGCAGCAGCTCTGGGGCGACGAGCGGGACCTGTTCACCCCCGGCCGGCGGGGCGCCACCCTGCTGGTCGACGGGTGGCGGCTCGGCCTCGGCATCTGCTACGACGGCTGCTTCCCCGAACACGGCCGGGCCGCCGCGGCCGACGGGGCGCACGGCTACCTCTGCCCGAGCGGCTACCTGGCCGGCTCCGAGCACCGCCGCGACCTCTACTACCCGGCCCGGGCGCTGGACAACACGATGTTCGTGGTCTTCGCCAACGCCGTCGGCGGCGAGCCGCCGTGGCGGTTCAACGGCGGCGCGGCGGTCTACGACCCGGAGGGCCGCCCGCTGGCGCGGGGCGCGGACACCGGCGAGGACGTGTTGGTGGCGACGCTCGACCCGGCCGCCCTGGCGGCCACCCGGGCGGCCCACTCGATGCTGGTGGACCGCCTGCCGGACCAGGGACCCGCCCGGGCGGTGCTCACCGCCTGACCCGCGCGCGAGCCGGTGCCCCGGTCGCCCCGGAGGGCCCCGCCGCTCGTCCGGGAGGTAGACCGCCGGGCCCTGTCGGCGGGGCACCGGCGTCCCGTAGGGTGCCCGAGTGCCGCTGCTCCTGCTGGACCTGGACAACACCCTGCTCGACCGGACCGGCCCGTTCCGCGCCTGGGGTGAACGGTTCCTGGACGGCATCGGCGCGCCGCCGGCCGACATCGACTGGCTGGTCTCCATCGACGCCGACGGGCTCACCGACAAGTGGGACGTGGCCGACGCCATCCGGGACCGGTACGCGCTGCGCATCCCCTCCATCGACCTGGTCGAGGAGCTGTACGACGGGGTGGTGGCCAACGTCCGGCTGGACCCGCTGGTCGCCTGCGCGCTGCGGATCGCCGACGACGCCGGGTGGGTGCCGGTGGTGGTCAGCAACGGCACGGTACGCCAGCAGGAGGCGATGATCCGGCGGACCGGGCTGGACCGGTTCGTGGCCGACTGGGTGATCTCCGAGGAGGCCGGGGTCAGCAAACCCAACCCGAGGATCTTCGCGCAGGCCGCCCAGCGGGTCCGGATGCCGCTGCGTGGGGCCTGGGTGGTCGGCGACAGCCCGGAGGCGGACATCGGTGGCGCCGCCGCGGTCGGCCTGCCCAGCGTCTGGCTGCACCGGGGACGTACCTGGACGGACCCGCGGTTCGCGCCGACCCGGACGGCGGACGGCCTGATCGCCGCCGTCGCCACCGTGCTCGCCGGCTGAGCGCAGCCGCGGCTCCCGACGGCGTGCGGCGGACGCCCCGGCGGCGACCACGCCGCGCGCCCGGGCGGGTAATTCGGTTGACCGGCCGCGACCGGGTCGCGAGCATGGTCGGCGCATCGTGCGATCCCGGGCGTGCGCCCGGTCGAGGAGAGGGGGTCGGTCATGGCCGTCTTCGCAGGTCACTTCCACCTGCCTCCATCAGCCTCGAGCAAGGGATCACCACCGCAGTGCGCGATCACGACCTTCCGGCGCCCGAGCGCCGTACCCGCGGCAAGCGCCGCTTCGACGACGACGAACCGTTCTTCCTGAAGCGCGGCCGGGCAGCCGAGCCCGCCCTCGCCGAGCCGGACGCCGAGCCGGACCCGGACACCGGGGAGCGTTGGTCCTCCTGGGACGACGCCGTGCACGGTCCGCAGCCCCGCCCGGCCTGGCTGGTCACCGAACTGGCCGCCAAGGACACCGAACTCGGTGTGCTCAAGACCGGCAAGGAGGCGGACGTCCACCTGGTGCGCCGGGCGGTGCCCGACACCGACCGGTCCTGCCTGCTGGCCGTCAAGCGGTACCGGGACCCCGAGCACCGGCTGTTCCACCGCGACGCCGGCTACCTGGAGGGGCGCCGGGTGCGCCGGTCCCGGGAGATGCGGGCGATGGCCGGCCGGACCGCCTTCGGCCGGCAGATGATCGCCGGGCAGTGGGCGGCGGCCGAGTTCGCCGCGCTGTCCCGGCTCTGGGAGATCGGCGCCGCGCACGGCCGGATCGCCGTGCCGTACCCCGTCCAGCTGCGGGGCACCGACCTGATGCTGGAGTTCGTGGGCGAGCCCGAGGAGGGGCGGGCCGCGCCCCGGCTGGCCCAGCTGCGGCCCGATCCCGCCCAGCTGCGCGACCTGTGGACGCAACTGGTCGACGCGCTGGTCGTCCTCGCCCGCGCCGGCTACGCGCACGGCGACCTGTCGCCGTACAACCTGCTGGTGCACCGGGGGCGGCTGGTGTTGATCGACCTGCCCCAGGTGGTCGACGTGGTGGCCAACCCGCAGGGCCCGGAGTTCCTGGCCCGGGACGTCCGGGTGGTCAGCAGCTGGTTCGCGGCGCGCGGCCTGCCGGCCGCGCAGGCCGATCCGACCGCGCTGACCGGGGAACTGCTGCGCGAAGCGGGCATCCGCTGAGGCGAACGCGTGCCGGGCGACCTGACGGCCGCCCGGCACGCGCCGTCGGATCTCACTGGAGGTAGCGCTCGACCTCCGGCTTGGGGCGTACGCCCTGGGCGTCCGGGTCGCCGTGGGTCTGCCGGGCGGCCCGCCGGCGGCGCAGCAGGTCCCAGCACTGGTCGAGGGATTCCTCCAACTCGCGCAGCCGCTCGCGGGCCTCGTCGTCGGTGCCCGTCTCGTTGGCCTGCGCGTCCGCGCGCAGCCGGTGCTCCTCGTCGACCAGCTCGGAGATCCGGTTCAGGATGGTCTTGTCGTCCATGTCCCTGAGCCTGGCACAGGGTGCCCGGAGCCGCGCGGATTCATCCCCGGCCGATTCCGCCCGATCCGCGCCGGCCGGCCCGCTGCGGTAGGTTGCCGGGCCATGACCGCAACCGTCCGCCCCGGCGGCCCGAGCGACGCGGAGCCCGTCGCCGGGCTGCTGGGGGCCACCCTGCCGTACATCGCCACCCCGGAACTGGTCCGCTGGCAGCTGACCGGCGCTCCGGCGGCGGAACGCTTCGGGCTGCTGGTCGCCGAGGCCGGCGGCGAGCTGGTCGGGGTCGCCCGGACCGGGCTGCTGCACGAGAGCGGCGAGCCCGGGTGGGGCTTCGTCAACCTGGCCGTGCACCCCTGGTGGCGGGGCCGCGGCGTGGGCTCGGCACTGCTCGCCGCCGCCGAGGCGCGGCTCGTCGGGCTGGGCGTGCGGCGGGCGTACGCCCGGGTGGCCGACGAGGCGGCGGCGGTCTCCTTCGCCGACCGGCGCGGCTACCGCCCCGGCCGCCGCTCCGTGCTGCTGGGCCTGGACCTGGCCGCCGCGGCGCTGCCCGAGTCCCCGCCGGTGGCGGTGCCGGTGCGGCTGGCCGCGGCGGTCGACCTGGACGACCCGCGCCTGCTCTACGAGGCGGACCTGGACGCCGCCCGGGACGAGCCCGGTGACGTCGGGATGGCGGAGGTCAGCTACGCCGACTGGCGGGCGGCGTACTGGGAGCGGCCGGACCTGGACCGGGCGCTGACCACGGTGGCCGTCCTGGACGGGATGGTGGTCGCCTTCAGTGTGGCGCTGACCGACGGCCGGGACCGGTACCAGTCGGGGATGACCGGAACCCGCCGCGACTGGCGCGGCCGGGGGCTGGCCCGGCTGGTGAAGGACGCGTCGCTGCGCGCGGCCCGGGCCGCCGGCTACCGGCAGGCCATCACGGTCAACGACGCCGGCAACGAGGCGATGCTGGCGCTGAACCGGCGGTACGGTTACCGCCCGATCGGGGCCGAGCACCGCTACCTGCGGGATCTGCGGCGCTGAGGGTTCCCACGTCATTCCCTTGTGGAGCAAGGGATTTCCGGTCACGAAAATTTCTCTTGGTGCGACTAGAGAAAGTTGACTCGGCAATGGCATGCTCGGCTGAGCGTTGACTCATCACAGTCACGTCACGACGCACAGTTGCCGAAGGGGGCACAGAGCACGTGGGAGTGTCACACACCGCGCCCGTCCACACCCGACGAGCGGACGCGGTCCCACTGCGCCAGGTGGTACCGAGCCTGCTCCGTGATCCGGCGCGGGCGTTGGTCGAATTCGGGGAACGGTCCCGAGGCGAGGTGGTCAAGCTCAACCTCGGTTCGTTCCGCCCCTACCTGGTGACCCGGCCGGAGCACCTGCAGCAGGTGCTCCGGGAGAAGTCCGCGAACTACGTCCGGGCCGGTGACGGGCTCCAGTGGCGACCGCTGAAGCGGTTGTTCGGCGAGGGCATCCTCAGCGACGGCGAGTACTGGTCGAACAGCCGGCACATCCTCCAGCCGCTCTTCACCGCGCGCCGGATCGACGGGCTGGTCGACCGGCTGGCCGTGGCGATCGAGGACGCGGTCGACGAGCTGGACGCGTCGGCCCGGGCCGGCCACCCGGTCGACATGGGCACCGAGCAGGCCCGGATCGTCTGCTCGGCGATCATGCGGGTCTTCTTCGCCGACAAGATCTCGGTGTCGGACGCCATGAAGATCATGGAGGCGCAGGACGCGATCGCCTGGTCGGTGATGCCCCGCATCATGGTGCCCTGGGCCCCGCTGGCCGTGCCGATGCCCGGTGACCGCGCGTTCCGTCGGGCCGTCCGGCTCATCGACGACCTGCTGCTGCCGATCGTCCGGGCCTCCCGGGAGACCGCGGAGTCCGACGGGGACGACATCATCTCCACCCTCTGGCGGGGTCGCACCGAGGACGGCAGCCGCCTCGACGAGCGTCAGGTCCGCAACGACACGGTGGCCATGGTGGCCACCACCACCGAGACCACGATCAGCGTGCTCACCTGGCTCTGGCCGCACATCGAGCGGGACCCGCAGGTCGCCGCCCGGCTCTACGAGGAGATCGACCGGGTGGTCGGCGACGCCCCGGTGCGCCGGGAACACCTGCGCGAGCTGCGCTACACCCGGCAGGTGCTCGACGAACTGCTCCGGCTCTACCCGATCGGCTGGCTCTTCCCGCGCCGCGCGGTCGAGGCGGACGTGATCGGCGGGGTGCGGATCGAGGCCGGCGCCACCCTCGTGGTCAGCCCGCTGATCACCCACCGGATGTCGATGTTCTGGGACCGGCCGGAGGTCTTCGATCCCGACCGGTTCGCCCCGGAACGGGCCCGCAGCCGGCACCGCTACGCGCACTTCCCGTTCGGCGGCGGCCCGCACCAGTGCCTGGGTATGCACCTGTTCTACCTCGAGGCGACGCTGATCGTGGCGACCCTGCTGAGCCGCTACCGGTTCCGCCTGCAGCGGCCGGAGGTGCCCGGCATCAAGGTGGCGGCGGCGCTGCGACCGCTCGACCGGGTCGAGCTGACCCTGCGGCCGGCCCGGAGCGCCGCGGCATGAGCCCGCTGCCCGAGTCGCCGCCGCTTGCCGGCGGCGACCAGATCGCGCTGGCCGCCGAACAGGGCCGGATCTGCGCCCTCGCCGCCAAGGGCCAACGTGACCTGGCCGAACGCGCCGCCGCGTACCCGGAGCTCTTCCCGCCCCGGCCGTTCGACCCGGCGCTGTTCGGCAACGTCGCGATGGCCATCGCGTTCGGTGCCCCGTGGTGCGACCTCGACCAGCTGCGGATCACCAACCGGGCGGTGCTCTGGGGCTTCGCGGTCGACTGGCAGGTCGACTACGTCGCCAAGAGCCGGGACGAGATCGACCGGTTGACCGCAAACTGCCTCGCGGTGGCCGACGGCACCGCCCCGGCCGCCGACGATCCCCTCGGCCGGTTCCTCGCCGAACTGCGCGACGAACTGGCCACCGTGCCGGCGTACCGGACCCACGCCCCGGTGTGGCGGGCCGAGCTGCGCAAGGTGCTCGACGCGATGGCGCGGGAGTGGGACTGGAAGCAGAACGCCGGCGACGGCCTGCCCACCCTCGCCGAGTACCTGGACAACGCCGACAACCTGGCCTGCACGGTGGTCAACGTCGTGCACTGGATCCACTCCGACGACCCGGCCACACTCGCCCATCTGGACGAGCTGGTGGTCGCCAGCGCCGAGGTGCAGCGGATCCTGCGCCTGGTCAACGACCTCGGCACCTACGAGCGGGACCTGCGCTGGGGCGACCTCAACGCGCTGCTGCTGGTGGACGACCCGGCCGAGGTGCGGCGGCGGATCGACGAGCTGGTCGGGCACGCCCGCGAGCTGCTGGCCCCGCTGCGGGACAGCTGCCCGGTGCAGGCGGACTACCTGGCCCGGCAGATCGGCTTCAGCAGCGGCTTCTACCGGTCCACGGACTTCTGGGGTGCGCTGTGACCAGCGCGGAGCTCGACACGGCGGCGCAATCGGAGATCGTCGCGGCGGCCCGGGAACTGCTCGCCGCGATGGCTCTCGAACCGGCCGGCCGGGTGACCGCGTCGGTGTACGAGACCGGGCGGCTGGTGACCCACGCGCCCTGGCTCACCGGCCACGGCCGGCGGCTGACGTACCTGCTGGGCAGCCAGCGCCGCGACGGCGGATGGGGCGCGCCCGGCGGCTACGCCCTGGTGCCGACCGCCAGCGCGGTGGAGGCCCTGCTCGCCACGCTGCGCGCCGGCGGCGGGGACGGCCAACCGGCCGCCGACCTCGCGGCAGCGGCCGGCCGCGGCCTGGAAGCGCTCGACGGGTGGCTCGCCGAGTGCCTGCCGCTGCCGGACACCCCGGCCGCCGACCTGATCGTGCCGGCGTTGGTCGAGCGGATCGACGCCCACCTCGAGTGGTTCGACGACCGCCCCGGCACGGGCCCGGACGGCTGGGCCGGTCGGCGCCTGCCCCGGGTGGACCGGCGGCGGCTGGACGGGCTCGGCGCGCTGCTGGCCGGCGGCCGGCCGGTGCCGCAGAAGCTCCTGCACGCCTTCGAGGTGCTCGGCCCGGCCGCCCGGGGGCGGCCCGACGTCGCGCCGGTCGCCGGCGCCGTGGGGGCCTCGCCGGCGGCCACCGCGGCCTGGGTAGGAGACGCCCCGGACGCGGTGCAGCCGGCCGTGACGGCCTACCTGGCGGAGGCGGTGCGCCAGCACGGCGGCCCCGTGCCCTGCTGCACCCCCATCACGGTCTTCGAGCGGGCCTGGACGCTCAGCAGCCTGGCCCGGGCCGGCGTGCCGGTGCGGCCGGCGCCGAAGCTGGTCGCGGACCTGGCCGGCGCGCTCGGCCCGCAGGGCACCCCGACCGGGCCGGGCCTGCCGGCCGACGCCGACACCACCTCGGCCGCCCTCTACGCGCTGGCCCGGCTCGGCCACCCGGTGGACCCGGCCAGCCTGCTCCACTACGACGTGGGCAGCCACTTCTGCACCTGGCGCGGCGAGGACGGGCGGTCGATCACCACCAACGCCCACGTGCTGGAGGCGCTGGGCTGGCACGCCCGGCACTCCGCGTCGGGCGCCGCCCGGTACGGCGATCGGGTCGCCGCGCTCGCCGGCTGGTTGCGCGAGCAGCAGCAGTCCGACGGGCGGTGGTCCGACCGCTGGCACGCCTCGCCGTACTACGCCACCTCCTGCGCGGTGCTGGCGCTGGCCGGCTACGCGCCGGCCGAGGTGGCCGGGGCGGCGGTGGACCGGGCCGTCGACTGGGTGGTGGCCAGCCAGCGGCCGGACGGGTCGTGGGGGCGCTGGAGCGGCACCGTGGAGGAGACCGCGTACGCGCTGCAGGTGCTGCTCGGCGTCGACCGGCCGGTGCGGCCGGGCGTGCCCGAAGCGGCGCGCCGGGGCCTGCACCACCTCGTCACCGTGGACGGCCCCCGGTCCGACCCGCCACTGTGGCACGACAAGGACCTCTACGCTCCGGTGCTGATCGTCCGGGCGGCCGTGCTCGCGGCTCGGCAGCTCGCGCTGACCAGATCGGACCTGCTCGGGGCGGGTGTGGCGGCGCCGCGGGAGGCGTCGTCGGACAATTCCATGATCAGGAGCGCTTGAGTGACGAAGCGGACGCTGCTAGCGTGCGCCGGGGTCGATGCGTGCGCGTACGTGCGCGACTGACTGACGGATCAAACAGGCCACGCCAGGGACGGTGTAATGGGTTCCCGCAGTTCGAATCTGCGTACCAAGGTTGTCGCCCTGCTCGCCTCGCTGGTCGCGCTCTGGAGCTTCACCGCCTGGGTGACCATCCGGGACGGCGTGAACCTGCTCGGCGTGCAGGCGTTGGACAGCAAGGTCTTCAACCCCACCGAGCCGCTGCTGCTGCAGCTGCAGTTGGAACGCCGGACGTCGCTGACCTTCCTCGGCCGTCCGGACGACGGGCAGCGGGCGGCCCTGGCCGAGGTGCGGCAGCGCACCGACCAGCTGGCCGAGGACTTCACCGAGTCCATCGACAGCTGGCAGGTCGCCACGCTGGGCAGCGACGGGCTCGACCAGCGGCTGGACGAGCTGGTCGGCGAGCTCGACGCGCTGCCGGGCACCCGCACCGCGGTCGACGAGAAGAGCATCGACCGGGCCGAGGCCGGTGGCGCGTTCACCGAACTGATCGAGTCGATCTACCGGGTCTACGACGCGCTCGGCAACCTCGACGACGAGCAGGCCGCCGAGGACACCGCCGCGCTGATCGGCCTGAACCGGGCCCGCGAGCTGCTGTCCCAGGAGGACGCCCTGCTCGCCGGAGTGCTGGCCGCCGGGCGGATCACCCCCGCGGAGCGGGCGGAGTTCACCCGGATCGTCGGCGCCCGGCAGTTCACCGCCGCCCAGGCGATCGTCCGGCTGCCCGCCGCCGACCAGCGGCGCCACGACCAGATGTCGACCGGCGCGACCTTCCGCCGGCTGGCCGACCTGGAGAACCGGGTCATGCAGAGCGAGTCCGGCACCCGGCCGGCGGTCAACGCGGCCGAGTGGAACGACACCACCGGTCCCGCGCTGACCGAGATCGGCGACGTGGTGCTGGCCGGTGGCGACGACATCGTCGACCGGGCCACCCCGATCGCGATCGGCGTCATCGTCCGGCTGGTGCTCGCCGCCGGTCTCGGCCTGCTCGCCGTCATCGCGTCGATCATCGTGTCGATCACCACGGCCCGGGCCCTGGTCCGCCAGCTGGAGCGGCTGCGCGAGGCGGCCTTCCGGCTGGCCAACGAGCGGCTGCCCGGCGTGGTCGAGCGGCTCGGCCACGGCGAGGAGGTCGACGTGGCCAAGGAGGCGCCGCCGCTGGAGTTCGGCGACGACGAGATCGGCCAGGTGGGCAAGGCCTTCAACGCGGTGCAGGAGACGGCGATCCGGACCGCGGTCGAGCAGGCCGAGCTGCGTCGCAACGTCCGCGAGGTGTTCCTCAGCCTGGCCCGGCGCACCCAGGCGCTGGTGCACCGCCAGCTCACCCTGCTCGACGCGATGGAGCGGCGGGAGCAGGACGCGGAGGAGCTGGAGGACCTGTTCCGGGTCGACCACCTGGCCACCCGGATGCGGCGCAACGCGGAAAACCTGATCGTGCTCTCCGGCTCCACGCCCGGCCGCGCCTGGCGGCGCAACGTGCCGATGGTGGACGTGGTCCGCGGTGCGGTCGCCGAGGTCGAGGACTACACCCGGGTCAACGTGCTGCCGCTGGGGCCGGTGTCGCTGACCGGCCGGGCGGTGGGTGACGTCATCCACCTGCTCGCCGAGCTGATCGAGAACGGCCTGTCGTTCTCGCCACCGCACACCACGGTCGAGGTGCGCGGGCAGATGGTGGCCAACGGCTTCGCCATCGAGATCGAGGACCGCGGCCTGGGCATGAGCGAGGAGGACCTGGCCGCCGCGAACCACCGGATCGTGGACCAGTCCGACCTCAACCTGGCCAACGCCGCGCGGTTGGGCCTCTACGTGGTGAGCCGGCTGACCGAGCGGCACGGCATCCGCGTGCAGCTCAAGGAGTCCGCGTACGGCGGCACTACCGCGGTCGTGCTGATCCCGGCCGACCTGGTCACCGCCGAGGGCGAGGACCCGAGCACCTCCGGCGGCTTCCCGGTCGGCGCCCCGGTCACGGCCGGCACCGCGGCCACGAGCGCCGGCGCGGGCGCGCCGGCCGCCGAGCAGCCGCCCGCACCCGTGGCGGCGCCGGTGGCACTCGCCGAGCCGCCGGCCGTCGCCGAGCCGGAGCAGGTGGCCCCGGTCGCCGCCGACGGTGACGGTGCCGCCAGCGGCGGTGACGGCGGTGACGGTGGGGGACTGCCCACCCGGACCCGCGGCCGGACGCTGCCGGTCGGCGAGGACCCGCTGCCGAACCGGGCGCGGCGCTGGTCGGAGCAGGCGGCCCTGGACGGGCCGACCTTCCCGACCGGCCTACCGATGGCCGCCGTGATGCGCCCCGAGGTGGATGCCGCGACGACCGGCGGCCCGGCCGCCCCGGCGCCCGCCGGCGACGGCACGCCGGCCACCGCCGCCCGGCCGGACGGCGCCAGCGCCGCAGAGCCGGAACCGGCCCGGACCGACTCCGGGCTGCCCGTCCGGATCCGGCAGGCCAACATCGTGCCCGAGTTGCGCGATGAGCCGGCCGCAGCGGACGACGACGAGGACGTGGTCCGTCCGCCCGAGCAGGTACGCCGGATGATGAGCTCTTATCAGACCGGTACCCGGCGCGGGCGTACGGACGCGGCGCGACTGCTCGGCGGGCCCGGCGCCAAGCCGGATTCCGGGCCCGACCCCGACGAGCAGCAAGCGACCTGACCGGCGCCGCGGTGCGGGAATCCCGCCCCGCGAGGTGACGGTCAGCCCCACACGAGCACGGCGACAACAGCCGGGGGAGAAGAGGACGACGAGTGGCGCAGAAGACGGCTTCGAGTGCCGACCTGACGTGGTTGCTGGATGATCTGGTCGGCCGGGTGAAGCAGGCCGAGCATGCGGTCGCGCTCTCGACGGACGGCCTGCTGATGGCCTCCTCGCAGGGGCTCAGCCGGGACGACGGAGAGCACCTCGCGGCGATGGCGGCCGGGATCCAGAGCCTGGCCCGGGGTGCCGGCAAGCGCTTCGGCGGCGGGCAGGTGCAGCAGACCATCATCGAGATGCAGTCCTCGTTCCTGTTCGTCACGGCCGCCGGGCGCAACGCCTGCCTCGCCGTGCTGGCCAGCGAGGACGCCGACGTCGGCCTGATCGCCTACGAGATGGCGATGCTGGTCACCCGGGTCGGCAAGTTCGTCGCCTCGCCGACACGCAACGCCGAGCAGTCGACCGGCGAGAAGTAGCCGCGATGACGGTGCAGGGAGAATCCGCGGAACATCAGTGGGTGGACGACCATGCGGGTCCGGTGGTGCGTCCGTACGCGGTGACGCGTGGCCGGGCCCGCCCGGTCACCGGCACGTTCGACCTGATCTCCCTGGTGACGGCGACCCGGGCCGACGTGACGCCGGAGGTCGGCCTGGGCCCGGAGCACCTGGCGATCGTCGGGCTCTGCCAGCGGATGCAGTCCGTCGCCGAGATCGCCGCCCACCTGGACCTGCCGGTGGGCACCATCCGCGTCCTGCTCGGCGATCTGGTGGCCCGCAACCTGGTGCAGGTCCGCGAGCCGCGGAACACGGCCGGCCTTCCCGACAACAGCGTTTTCGAGGCGGTAATCAATGGACTACGGGCACTCTGAGCGGCCGGCGGGAGCGACCCCACTGCCCACCGCGATCAAGATCCTGGTCGCGGGTGGATTCGGCGTGGGCAAGACCACCATGGTCGGTGCGGTCAGCGAAACACGCCCGTTGCGTACCGAGGAGGTGCTGACCGAGACCGGCGTCGGCATCGACGACCTGTCCGGCGTGGAGGGCAAGACCACCACCACGGTGGCGATGGACTTCGGACGCATCACCATCAGCGACGACCTGGTGCTCTACCTCTTCGGCACCCCCGGGCAGGACCGGTTCTGGTTCGTCTGGGACGAGCTGGCGCTCGGTGCGATCGGCGCGGTGGTGCTGGCGGACACCCGCCGACTCGCCGACTGCTTCCCCTCCATCGACTACTTCGAGGGGCGGGGCACCCCGTTCGTGGTGGCGGTGAACTGCTTCGAGGGCGCCCGGCAGTACCGGCTGGACGAGGTGCAGGCGGCGCTCAACCTGGACCCGGGGGTGCCGGTGCTGCTCTGTGACGCCCGGCAGCGGGAGTCCAGCAAGGAGGTGCTCATCACCCTGATGGAGCACGCCATGAAGACCCGGGAAGCCCGCCGCCGCGCCGAGTGACCCGGCCGGCTCCGGCGGCCGGTCGCCCGGCGTCGCCGGCCGGAGGCGTACGACGAAGGGCCCCTTCCCGCTCGCGCGGGAAGGGGCCCTTCCGCCGTGGTGTCAGCTGGCGATCATGCGCCGCAGCACGTACTGCAGGATGCCACCATGCCGGTAGTAGTCCGCCTCACCCGGGGTGTCGATCCGGACCACCGCGTCGAACTCGACGCCGGTGTCGGTGCTGACCTTGACCGTACGCGGCGTCTCGCCGTCGTTCAGCGCGGTCACCCCGGAGATCGAGAACGTCTCGGTGCCGGCCAGGCCGAGCGACTCGGCGGTCTCGCCGGCCGGGAACTGCAGCGGCAGCACGCCCATACCGATCAGGTTCGAGCGGTGGATCCGCTCGTACGACTCGGCGATGACCGCCTTGACGCCGAGCAGCATGGTGCCCTTGGCCGCCCAGTCCCGCGACGAGCCGGAGCCGTACTCCTTGCCGGCCAGGACGACCAGCGGGACGCCGGCCTCCTGGTAGTCCACCGAGGCGTCGTAGATCGAGGTCTGCTCGCCGGTCAGGTGGTTGACCGTGAAGCCGCCCTCCACGCCCGGCACCAGCTGGTTGCGCAGCCGGATGTTGGCGAAGGTGCCCCGGATCATGACCTCGTGGTTGCCCCGGCGCGAGCCGTACGAGTTGAACTCGTGCCGCGGCACGCCGTGCTCGGCCAGGTACTTCCCGGCGGGGGAGTCCGCCTTGATCGAGCCGGCCGGGGAGATGTGGTCGGTGGTCACCGAGTCGCCCAGCTTGGCCAGCACCCAGGCGCCGGCGATGTCGCTGACCGCCTGCGGCTCCCGCTGCATGCCCTCGAAGTACGGGGGCCTGCGCACGTAGGTGGACTCGCCCTCCCAGGCGAACGTGTCGCCGGTCGGGGTGGGCAGCGACTGCCACCGCTCGTCACCGGCGAAGACGTCCGCGTACGCCGAGCTGAACCCGGAGGCGCCGATCGCGGAGGCGATGACGTCCTGGATCTCGGCGGTGTTCGGCCAGATGTCGCGCAGGAAGACCGGGTTGCCCTGGTTGTCCTCGCCGATCGGCTCGTTGGCCAGGTCGATGTCCATAGTGCCGGCGAGCGCGTACGCGACCACCAGCGGCGGGGACGCCAGGTAGTTCATCTTGACGTCCGGGTTGATCCGGCCCTCGAAGTTCCGGTTGCCGGAGAGCACCGAGACGACGGCCAGGTCGTTCTCGTTGACGGCGGCCGAGACCTCCTCGGGCAGCGGGCCGGAGTTGCCGATGCAGGTGGTGCAGCCGTAGCCGACCAGGTTGAAGCCGAGCTTGTCCAGGTACGGGGTGAGGCCGGCCCGCTCGTAGTAGTCCATGACGACCTTGGAGCCGGGTGCCAGGGTGGTCTTCACCCACGGCTTGCGGGTGAGCCCCTTCTCCACCGCGTTGCGGGCCAGCAGCGCGGCGCCGATCATGACCTGCGGGTTTGAGGTGTTGGTGCAGGAGGTGATCGCGGCGATCACCACGGCGCCGTGGTCCAGCTCGTACTCGACGCCGTCGGCGCCGGTGACCCGGATCGGGTTGGTGGCGCGCCCGCCGGCGCCGACCGCCGCGGTCTCCAGGTCGCGCGGGGCGTCGGCCGGGTCGTTGACGCCGTTGGCCGGCGAGTCGCTGGCCGGGAAGGACTCGGCGCTGGCCTCGTCGGCGTGGCCCACGACCCCGAACGGCTTCTCCTCCTGCGGCACGCCGGGCTTGCGGCCCCGGTCGCCACCGGTCTCGTCGGCGGCCACGTAGTCGGTCAGCGCCGAGCGGAACAACGTCTTGGCGCTGCCCAGCGGCACCCGGTCCTGCGGGCGCTTGGGGCCGGCCAGGGACGGCTCGATGGTGCTCAGGTCGAGCTCGAGGCGCTCCGAGTACTCCGGCTCGGCGTCCGGGTCGTGCCAGAGGCCCTGCTCCTTGGCGTACGCCTCGACCAGCGCGACCTGCTGCGGGTCGCGGCCGGTCAGCTCCAGGTAGCGGACGGTCTCGGCGTCGATCGGGAAGATCGCCACGGTGGAGCCGTACTCGGGCGACATGTTGCCGATGGTGGCCCGGTTGGCCAGCGGCACGGCGCTCACGCCCGGGCCGTAGAACTCGACGAACTTGCCGACCACGCCGTGCTTTCGCAGCATCTCGGTGATGGTGAGCACCAGATCGGTGGCGGTGGTGCCAGCCGGCATCTCGCCGGAGAGCTTGAAGCCCACCACCCGCGGGATCAGCATGCTGACCGGCTGGCCGAGCATCGCGGCCTCGGCCTCGATGCCGCCGACGCCCCAGCCCAGCACGCCCAGGCCGTTGACCATCGTGGTGTGCGAGTCGGTGCCGACCACGGTGTCCGGGTAGGCCTGCCCGTTGCGCTCCATCACCGTACGGGCCAGGTACTCGATGTTGACCTGGTGCACGATGCCGGTGCCCGGCGGGACCACCTTGAACTCGTTGAACGCGGTCTGGCCCCAGCGCAGGAACTGGTAGCGCTCCCTGTTGCGCTGGTACTCCAGCTCGACGTTGCGCTCGAAGGCGTCCTCGCGGCCGAACAGGTCGGCGATGACCGAGTGGTCGATGACCAGCTCGGCCGGGGCGAGCGGGTTGACCTTGGCCGGGTCGCCGCCGAGGTCGCGTACGGCCTCGCGCATGGTGGCCAGGTCGACCACGCAGGGCACGCCGGTGAAGTCCTGCATGAGCACCCGCGCCGGGGTGAACTGGATCTCCACGCTCGGGTCCGCGGTGGCGTCCCACGCGCCGAGCTGCCGGATGTGGTCGGCGGTGATGTTCGCGCCGTCCTCGGTCCGCAGCAGGTTCTCCAGCAGGATCTTCAAGCTGTAGGGCAGCCGCTCGTGGCCGTCCACCTTGCTGATCTTGAAAATCTCGTAGCTCGCGTCTCCGACGCGTAGCTGGGTCTTCGCACCGAAGGTGTCGAGGCTCGCCACGTCGTACTCCTTCACACCAGCGACCGTGAGTAGTCCTGAGCAGTCTGTCGCACCGGTCGGAGTGCCGCCGTGGTTAGGGGACACTTACCGCCGATTCTCGCTTTCAACAAAACCGTACGTCCGTCTTGCTAACTCCGCAACCTCGTGCCATGGTTCGGGACGAGGAGGTACCACCATGATCCATCACGTTCAGCTGGCCTGCCCACGCGGTTCCGAGGAGGCGTCCCGGGCCTTCTACGTCGGCCTGCTCGGCATGACCGAGAAGCCCAAGCCGCCGGTGCTCGTGGCCCGCGGTGGCTGCTGGTTCACCGGGTACGGCGCCGAACTGCACCTCGGCGTGGAGGACGACTTCCGGCCCGCCCGCAAGGCGCACCCGGCCCTGCTTCGGCCGGACCTGGACGCGCTCGCCGCCCGGCTCGCCGCCGCCGGTCACCCGGTCACCTGGGGCGATGGCGAGCTGCCCGGGATGCGCCGCTTCCACACCGAGGACGTGCACGGCAACCGCCTGGAGTTCCTCGCCCCGCTCGCCTGATCGGCGCCGGGAGCCGCGCGGGCCGGCGTCGCCGCCGGGCCGGTCAGCCCGTGCGGTCGGTGCCGCCGGCGCGGCGCACGGCCTCGTCCAGCGCCTCGGGGGTACGGCCGACGAGCGCGCCGCCGTCGTCGAGCAGCAGGATCGGGCGTTGGATCAGCTCCGGTGCGGCGACCATCGCCGCGATCCAGCGGGGCTCCGCCGCCGGGTCGCGCGGCCAGTCCGCCATCCCCCGGGCGACCGCCGCCGGCTCCTGGAGCCGGCAGACGTCCCAGGGCCGTGCGTCGAGCCGGCGCAGCACCTCGACCAGTTCCTCGGCGGTCGGCGGCCGGTCCAGGTACGGACGGACCTGATAGCCGACGCCGGCGTCGTCCAGCGCCGAGCGGGCGCCGGCGCACTTGGAGCAGGTGGGGTTGTTCCAGATCTCCATGCGCGCCATCGTGCCAGCCACCCGCCGGGGTGGCTCCACCCCGGGTGCCGCCGGCCCGGCGCGGCCCCGGTCAGGCAGCCGCAAGCCGGCGCCGACTGTCCTGTCGGTCCTGTGGAGCTGATGTCGTAGACGATTCGGCCCGGTCGGTGCCTGGCGCTCTCGGGTGTCCTCAGGGATGGGGGTGTGGCCGGCCGTGCCCGGCTCCGGGCGGTCAGGCGTCCCTGCGCCGGGCACGGCGGGCCACATCCCGGGTGGGTTCCGGCCCGTCTGTCGCTGGCGGGTTCGTTCCTCCCGCGCGGCCGGGAGGCGGGGCTCCGCTGCCCGGCCCGGGGCCGTCCACCTCTCTCCGTCGGCGGCGGGTTCCGCGGGCGGCGCCGTTGAGTCGTTTACGACATCAGCTCCACAGGGTGCCGGCAGGCCCTTGTCCGCCCGCCGGCCCCCCGCCGGCCCGGTGGCGGCCGGGCGTCCGGTGGCGGCGGGGCCGTCTGGTGGCTGGCCGGGCGTCCTGTCTCCGGCCGGGTGTCCGGTTCACGGTGTCACGGGCTGTGCCAGGGTGTCGGGTTGAGGCGTGGTTGTGGCGTGGTCGGGGCCACGCTGGTGGCGGAATCGGTGGGCGGG